>NZ_BCYU01000003.1 GCF_001598355.1 Sphingomonas asaccharolytica NBRC 15499 | reverse complement strand
GCGGTCGTCGAAGCGTGCCATTGGCTCGAGCCGCAACGGTCGCGACACGAATTCGCGCCGTCCGCCTGCTGGGCCCTGCGTCGGGGGCTGCCGCACCGGCCGGCCTCCGCCACGATCGATATTCCGTGCGAGCATCTCGATGTCGAGGATCGCCTGGCGCTCGATACCTTGTGCCTGCCGCTGAGCGCGCATGGCGAAACCTTTGGCCTATTGTATCTGGAGCGTGCGCCGGGAGCGCCGGAAACAACGTCGACCTCGGAAAATTATCTGACGATGCTGGCCGAGAATATCGGCCTGGCGATCGCCAACATCCGCTTGCGCGAGCAATTGCGCGCGATGGCGATGGGAGATGCGCTGACCGGGCTCGGCAACCGCCGCCAGTTGGACACGACGCTCGCGCAAATCCTGTCGGACGCGCTGCGCGCCGACCTGCCGGTCAGTTGCCTGATGCTCGACGTCGATCATTTCAAGCGCTTCAACGACAGTTTCGGCCACGACGCCGGCGATGTCGTGTTGCGCGAAGTCGGCACGGCGCTGCGCGACAGCGTGCGCGATCGGGAATTGGCGTTTCGCTATGGCGGCGAGGAGTTCCTGGTGCTGCTCCCGGGGCTTGATGCGCAACAGGCATCGGCCCGGGCCGAACATATCCGCGAACGGGTGGCGGGACTCACCCTCGATTATAATGGGGCTCGGCTTGGTGCGGTGAGCGTGTCGGTCGGGGTGGCGGCAGTGCCGGTTCACTGCACCGCCGACCGCCTCGTGCAAACCGCCGACGCCGCGCTGCTGCGGGCGAAGGCCCATGGGCGCGACCGCGTGGAAGTCGCCGCCAAGCGCGGGAACAAGAACGCGGCATGATTTAAGTCGGGGATCGGGTCCACGCCCCCGCTGGCCGGCCGAAAAGCCACGCTCGTTTGGCTGAGAGAACCGCTCGCCTCCCTTCCTGCGCGGGACTTGCGCCGCGCGACGCCGCTGCTACACTCCGAAAATAATATTATCATACCTATGATGGAGAGAGCGGCGATGACCACGGGGGGCTCCGCGGCGGGAGGCTGGCGGGATACGATCCTGGCGGGTCTGGCGAATTATATCGACGCGGGGTCGATCGTCGCGGGCTCGGTGGCGCTGGCATTGTGGCAGGAAGCGTACGGGCTCAGCAACACGACGCTCGGCGTCCTCGGCGCGTTCGGCCCTAACGCGATATCTGCGGGGATCGGCGCACTGATCGGCGGACGGTTGTGCGACACTCTCGGCCGCAAGAAAATCTACCAGTATGACATGCTGTTTTACGCGTTCGGCATGTTGTGGCTGGTGTTCGCGATGAACGCCTGGATGGTCGTGCTCGGGTTCTTCCTGGTCGGCCTTGCGGTGGGCGCCGACATTCCCGCCTCCTGGTCGCTAATTGCCGAACAGGCGCCCGACGACGCGCGGGCCAAGCATAGCGGCTCCGCACAGGTGCTGTGGTATCTTGGCCCGACCGTCGTGCTGCTGATGTTCGCGGCGCTGTCACCGCTGGGCCTGCTCGGCGCCCGCATCGTGTTCGCGCACCTCGCCATCCTCGCGGTCGCCCTCACCTTTCTCCGCGCCCGCATGCACGAGTCCAAGCGCTGGCTCGAAGCCCAGGCGAGGCCGGTTGAGGAGCAGCGCCGCGGCCAGTTGAAAGATCTGCTGACCTGGCAGAACATCCGCTCGATGGCCTTCCTGATCGGCATGTACGGCGTCTGGAACCTGTGGGCGGGGACCAACGGCTTCTTCTTTCCTTTCATCCTGCGCACGGTCGGCAATCAGAGCCAGTTCACTGCCGTGGCAGTGCAGACGCTGAGCTTCTTCATCGGCATGATGTCGATCTACCTGGTCTTCATGCAATTCGCCGACCGGGTGAACCAGCGGATGATGTTCGGTATTTCCGCGGTGATCCAGGTGGTCGGCATGTCGCTGCTCGCGATCTTTCCCCTGACCTTGCCAATTGCGCTCATCCACGTGTTCCTGATGATGTTCGGCGGCGGGTTCGGCGCGCAGAGCTTCTTCCAATTATGGAGCGCGGAGATGTTTCCCACCCTTCTGCGCTCGACCGCGCAGGGCGTGATGTTCGCGGTGGTGCGCGTGTCGCTGGGCGTCTTCAGCTTCTTCGTGCCGGCGCTGACGGCGACCGGCTTCACTACGCTTGCCTGGATCCTGGTGGGTTTCCTGGTGGTGAGCGGGCTGATCGGATTCCTCGGCGCGCCACGCAACGAGGGCAAGTCGCTCGAGGAAATCGAAGCGGGGATGAAGTCCGCTCGCTGATCTGGCACTCGGCACCGCCCTTTAACTTGCGCGCGAGGCGCTGTTCACGTCTTATTGAGGGGTGACGAGGCTACGCATCGCCATTAGAGAAATAATATGATTATTTCTTCGGCCAGTGATTTCCGGGAAGCGGCGCGGCGACGTCTGCCGCGCTTCCTGTTCGATTATGCCGATGGTGGCGCCTATGCCGAGGTGACGCTGCGCCGCAATGTCGCGGATTTGGCCGGCATCGCGCTGCGCCAGCGCGTGCTCAAGGACGTCGCGACGATCGACCTGAGCACCAGCCTGTTCGGTCGGCAGGTCGGCCTGCCGGTCGCCTTGGGACCGGTCGGGATCAGCGGCATGTATGCGCGGCGCGGCGAGATCCAGGCCGCCCGCGCGGCAAAGGCAGCGGGCATCCCGGCCTGTCTGTCGACCGTATCGATCTGCTCGATCGAGGAAGTCGCGCAGGTCGCCGATCCGTTCTGGTTCCAGCTCTACGTGATCCGCGATCGCGCCTTCATGAAGGACCTGATCGCGCGGGCAAAAGCGGCCGGCGCCAGCGCGATGGTGTTCACGGTCGACATGCCGGTACCGGGCGCGCGCTATCGGGATGCGCATTCGGGCATGTCCGGACCCAACGCGCCGCTCCGCCGCATGCTGCAGGCGATCGGCAAGCCGGCTTGGTCATGGGATGTCGGCCTTCGCGGACGGCCACACACGCTGGGTAATTTGCTGCCCGTGCTGGGCAAGGATAGCGGGCTCAATGACTATATGGGCTGGCTCGGCGCCAATTTCGATCCGTCGATCCAGTGGAAGGATCTCGACTGGATCCGCGCCGAATGGGATGGCCCGCTGATCATCAAGGGCATCCTCGATCCCGAGGATGCGCGCGAGGCGGCGGCGATCGGCGCCAACGGCATCGTCGTCTCCAATCATGGCGGCCGCCAGCTCGATGGCGTGCTGTCGAGTGCGCGCGCTTTGCCCGCGATCGACGATGCGGTCGGCGACGCGCTCACCGTGCTGGCCGATGGCGGCGTGCGTAATGGGCTCGACGTGGTGCGCATGTTGGCACTGGGCGCGAAGGGCGTGCTGCTCGGGCGCGCCTGGGTCTATGCGCTGGCGGCGCAAGGCGAGACCGGCGTCGCCAAATTGCTGGAATTGATCGCCAAGGAAATGACGGTCGCGATGACTTTGACCGGGGTCAATCGCATCGACGCGATCGACCGATCGATCCTGGCCGAGCCCATCAAGTAACGAGGAAAGAGATGAAGCTTCTCGAGGGAAAGACGGTGCTGGTCACCGGTGGATCGACCGGCATCGGCCGCGCCGCGGCGATCGGTGCCGCGCAGCATGGCGCGAACGTCGCGATCAATTATGCGTCGAGCGACGACAAGGCGCATTCCTGCGTCGCCGAGATCGAGGCGCTCGGGCAGCGCGGCATTGCGATCAAGGGCGACGTCGCCTTGCCCGAGACCGCGACCGATTTCGTCGCGCGGGCGGTCGCCGAGTTCGGCCGCGTCGACGTGATGGTGTCGAACGCCGGCATCTGCCCGTTCCACGCTTTTCTCGATATGCCGGTCGAGACGGTCGAGCGCACCTTCCGCGTCAATCTGCACGGCGCCTATTTCATGGTCCAGGCGGCCGCCAACCAGATGGTCAAGCAGGGCGACGGCGGCGCGATCGTCGCGGTGTCGTCGATCTCGGCCCTGGTCGGCGGCGAGTTCCAGACGCATTACACCCCGACCAAGGCCGGCGTGCATTCGCTGATGCAGTCCGCCGCGATCGCACTCGGCAAGCACGGTATTCGCTGCAATTCGGTGCTGCCCGGCACGATCCTGACCGAGATCAACAAGGACGATCTCGCCGACGCGGAAAAGCGCAAATATATGGAAGCGCGCACCCCGCTCGGCCGGCTCGGCATGCCCGAGGACCTGGCCGGGCCGATCGTCTTTTTGGCGTCCGACATGGCGGCTTATGTCACCGGCGCCGCGCTACTGGTCGATGGCGGCATGTACGTGAACCTGCAATAACGCTGCCGTGACCATCTGCATGCCCGCCCCCGACGAAGCGGTGCTCGCGCGCCGCGGGGAGATCGTCGCCGCGATGCGCGCGATCGTGCCGGGCGAAGGCGTGATCGAAAAGCCGGACGAACTGCGTCCCTACGAATCCGACGCGCTGACCGCCTATCGCCAGCCGCCGATGGTCGTGGTGTTGCCCGAGACGACCGAACAGGTCGCCGCGATCCTGCGCTGGTGCCACGCCAATCGCGTCAAGGTCGTGCCGCGCGGCGCGGGCACGTCGCTGTCGGGTGGCGCGCTGCCGCTGGCCGACGGCGTGCTGCTCGGCATGGCGCGGTTCAACCGCATCCTTGAGGTCGATTATACCGACCGCCTGGCGGTGGTGCAGCCCGGGGTCACCAATCTGGCGATCACGCGGGCAGTCGAGGACGAGGGTTTCTATTACGCGCCCGATCCGTCGAGCCAGATCGCCTGCACCATCGGCGGCAATGTCGCCGAGAATTCGGGCGGCGTGCATTGCCTGAAATACGGTTTGACCACCAACAATGTGCTCGGCGTCGAATTCGTCACGATCGAGGGCGAAGTGCTGCGCCTCGGCGGGCGCGGGCTTGAGCCGGCGGGGCTTGACCTGCTCGGGCTGATCGTCGGCTCCGAGGGGTTGCTCGGCGTCGTGACCGAAGTGACGGTGCGTATCCTGCCGCGGCCCGAAACCGCGCGTGCGCTGCTGATCGGCTTTTCCGAGGTCGAAGGCGCCGGACGCTGCGTTGCCGACGTGATCGCCGCGGGAATCATTCCGGCGGGGATGGAAATGATGGACAAGCCCGCGGTCCATGCCGCCGAGGCGTTCGTCCAGGTGGGCTATCCGCTCGACGTCGAGGCGCTGCTGATCGTCGAGCTCGATGGCCCAGCCGCCGAATGCAGCCATCTGCTCGAAGAAGTCGAGGCGGTCGCGCGCGCCAATGGCGCGGTATCGGTGCGCATTTCGACCGACGATGACGAGCGCGTCGCCTTCTGGGCGGGGCGCAAGGCCGCCTTCCCCGCCGCCGGCCGGCTGGCGCCCGATTATCTCTGCATGGATGGGACAATCCCGCGCCGCCGCCTGCCCGACGTGCTGACGCGGATGCGCGTGCTGTCAGAGCAATATGGCCTGGCCGTGATCAATGTGTTCCATGCCGGCGACGGCAATCTGCACCCGCTGATCCTCTATGACGCCAACAAACCCGGCGAACTCGAGCAGGCCGAGGCATTCGGCGCCGACATTTTGCGATTGTGCGTCGAAGTCGGCGGCGTGCTGACCGGCGAGCATGGCGTCGGGGTCGAGAAGCGCGACCTGATGCCGGTGATGTTCACCGAAACCGACCTTGCGCATCAACAGCGTATAAAATGCGCGTTCGACCCTGAATTGCTGCTCAATCCCGGCAAGATGTTCCCCGTGCTGCACCGCTGCGCCGAACTCGGCAGCGTGCACGTCCATCGCGGTGCCCTGCCCTTCCCCGATTTGCCGCGCTTCTGACGATGGCAGACGCGATCCGTCCTGACAGCGCCGATGCGCTTGCGGCGATCGTCGCCGAGGCGGCGCGCGACGGGACGCGGCTGCGGCTGCGCGGCGGCGGCAGCAAGGACGCGGTCGGCGCGCCTTCGCCCGACGCGCGGATCGTCAACATGCGCGGCTTTTCCGGGGTGGTCGATTACGACCCGCCGGAGCTGGTACTGACAGTGAAAGCGGGGACGCCGCTTGCCGAGGTCCAGGCCTTGGTCGCCGAAAAGGGTCAGGTGCTGGCGTTCGATCCGTTCGATCACGGCGCGATACTCGGCGGCGCGGTTGGCGAGGCGACGATCGGCGGGATCGTCGCGGCCGGTGTCGCTGGCCCGACCCGCGTCAGCCGCGGCGCGGCGCGCGATCATTTGCTCGGCTTTGTCGGCATATCGGGACGCGGCGAGCGTTTCGTCGCAGGCGCGAAGGTCGTCAAGAACGTCACCGGCTACGATCTCCCCAAGCTGATCACCGGAAGCTGGGGCCGGCTGGCGGCGATCACCGAACTGACCCTCAAGGTTCTGCCCGCGCCGCGCCTGCGGCTGACGCTCGGAGTCGCCGGGCTGGATCCCGCCGCCGCGATCTCGGCGATGACGCGGGCGATGGGATCGTCCGCCGAAGTGTCCGCGGCGGCGCATCTGCAGGACTGGAACGGCACGCCGCTTACCGCGATCCGCCTCGACGGTTTTCCCAGTTCGGTTGAGGCGCGCGCGGCGATCCTCACCCAGCTGGTCGACGGCATCGCGCCGCTCGCTGACGGAGAGGCCGCGCGCCTCTGGCCCGCCATCGCCACGGCTGCACCGTTGCCGACGGGGTTGCCGCTGTGGCGGATCATCGCCCCTGCTGCACAGATGGCGAAGGTGATCACCGCGATCGACGGCGCGTGGTTGCTCGATTGGGCCGGCGGCCTGCTCTGGCTGGCGAGCGAAGACGATCCGCAGGCGATCCGCGCCGCTGCCATGCAAGCAGGTGGGCACGCCATGCTCGTGCGCGCCGATGCATCGATGCGCGCCGTCGTGCCGGCGCTCCATCCGCAACCCAAGGCGCTCGCCGCGCTGGAGGAGCGCGTGCGTCGCGCCTTCGATCCGGCGGGCGTGTTCGAGACGGGACGCTTCTAGGTGCAGACGCAATTCTCCCCCGAGCAATTGGCCGATCCGGCGATGGCATCGTCCGAAGGAGTGATCCGCAAATGCGTCCATTGCGGCTTCTGCACCGCGACCTGCCCGACCTATGTCCTGCTCGGCGACGAACTCGATAGCCCGCGCGGCCGGATCTACATGATCAAGGACATGCTCGAGAACGAGCGCGCGCCGAGCGCCGAGGTCGTCAAGCATGTCGACCGTTGCCTGTCCTGCCTGTCGTGCATGACGACTTGCCCGTCGGGCGTGAACTATATGCACCTGGTCGACCACGCGCGGGCCTATATCAACGAGAGCTACACGCGCCCGTGGCATGAGCGAATGCTGCGCAGCATTCTGGCTTGGATACTCCCCCACCCGACCCGATTCCGGACGGCGTTGCGACTGGCGCAGGTCGGTCGGCCGCTGGCGCCGCTGTTCGCAAAAGTAGGTGCGTTGCGCCCGCTCGCGGCGATGCTCGCGCTGGCACCGCGACGGATCCCGGCCGCGCCACCAAAACATGTTCCAGCGTCCACGACGCGTCCGCGCATTGCGTTGCTGCAGGGATGCGCCGAGCCGGTGCTGCGCCCCGAATTCCGCGCCGCGGCGATCCGCCTGCTCGATCGCGCGGGTTACGATGTCGTGCTGACACCCGGCGAGGAATGCTGCGGTGCGTTGGTGCACCATATGGGGCGCGAGAAGGCCAGCTTGGAAGCCGCCCGGCGCAACGTCGACGCCTGGACGCGCGAGATCGAAACGGGCGAGCTCGCCGCGATCGTGGTCACCGCGTCGGGCTGCGGCACGACGATCAAGGATTACGGGTTCATGCTGCGCAGCGATGCCAATTACGCCGACAAGGCGGCCCGGATTTCCGAGCTCGCGCGCGACATCACCGAAGTGCTGATCGACGCCGATTTGCCCCTAGGCGACGGCCGCGGCCTTACGGTCGCCTATCACGCCGCTTGTTCGTTGCAGCATGGACAGAAAGTGACCGACGCGCCCAAGCGGTTGCTGGCCGGCGCGGGTTATGCCGTCCGCACGCCGATCGAGGCGCATCTCTGCTGCGGATCGGCGGGCACCTACAACATCCTCCAGCCCGACATCGCCGGCAAGCTCGGCGAGCGCAAGGCGGCCAATCTTGCCCGGCTCGACGCCGACGTGATCGCTACCGGCAATATCGGCTGCGCGATGCAGCTCGCGCCGCGCCTCGGTATTCCGGTCGTTCACACGATCGAGCTGCTCGACTGGGCCACCGGAGGACCCGTTCCACCGCAACTTGCCGGCCGTGAAGTCCCCAAGGGCGGTTGACTTTAATAGTCATATTATACAATCAAGACAGGCGACGCCGCTAAGGGCGTGACAGGGGAAGGATTCGGATGGGCCTGCCGAAGATCAAGTATGTTCGCGCGTTCACCGTCCGGGGCGGCGGCGCCGACTATCACGACCAGGGCGACGGCCATTGGATCGACGATCATATTTCGACGCCGATGGCGCGGTATCCGGAATATCGCCAGTCGCGGCGGAGCTTCGGCATCAACGTCCTCGGCACGTTGGTGGTCGAACTCGAGGCCGATGACGGGACAATCGGTTTCGCGGTGACCACCGGCGGCGAGCCCGCCGCGTTCATCGTCGAGAAGCATCTGTCGCGATTCCTGGTCGGCCGCAGCCCGGCCGAATATGAGAAGATCTGGGACCAGATGTACTTCGCGACCCAATATTACGGGCGCAAGGGACTGGTGGTGAACGCCATTTCGGGCGTCGACCTCGCGCTCTGGGACCTGCTCGGCAAATTGCGCGGCGAGCCGGTCTATCACATGCTCGGCGGCGCGGTGCGCGACGAGCTGCAATTCTACGCCACCGGCTCGCGGCCGGATATCGCCAAGCAACTCGGCTTCATCGGCGGCAAGCTCCCGCTCCATCATGGCCCGGCCGAGGGGCTGGAGGGAATGGAGAAGAACATCGCGTTGCTCGCCGACATGCGCAGCAAGTGCGGCGACGATTTCTGGCTGATGTACGATTGCTGGATGAGCCTCGACATCGATTATGCGACCCGGCTTGCGCAGCGCGCCTGGCACGAATGCGGACTCAAATGGATCGAGGAGGCGCTGAGCCCCGACGATTATTGGGGCTACGCCCAGCTGAAGAAGAACGCGCCCAAGGGCCTGCTCGTCACCACCGGTGAGCATGAGGCGACGCGCTGGGGCTTCCGCATGCTGATGGACATGGAATGCTGCGACATCATCCAGCCCGATGTGGGCTGGTGCGGCGGCGTCACCGAATTGATCAAGATCGCCAATTACGCGGATAGCCGCGGCGTGATGATGGTGCCGCACGGATCGTCGGTCTACAGCTATCACTTCGTGATCACGCGGCACAATTCGCCGTTCGCCGAGTTCCTGATGATGCACCCCGGGCCCACCGAGATCGTGCCGATGTTCGCGCCGCAATTGCTGGGCGAGCCGGTGCCGGTGAACGGCAAGATTCGCGCGAGCGAACTCGACAAGCCGGGCTTTGGCGTCGAGCTCAATCGCGATATCGCGCTCCACCGTCCCTATTCAAACTAAGGATTATCCATGAAACTCTGCCGTTATGGTGCCGTGGGCGCCGAGAAGCCCGGCCTGATCGACGCCGACGGGCGCATCCGCGACCTGTCGGGCCATGTCGCGGACATCGGACCGGACGAACTGGGCAAGGAGGGCCTGGCCAAGCTCGCGGCGATCGATCCCGCCTCGCTGCCGCTGGTCGAGGGTGAGGTCCGCTATGGCGCCTGCGTGACCGGCACCCGCCAGTTCATCGCGATCGGTACGAACTTCGCCGATCATGCCGCCGAATCGAACCTGCCGGTGCCAGAGGAACCGGTCGTGTTCCAGAAATGGGTGAGCTGCATCCAGGGGCCGAACGACCCCGTCACCATTCCGAAGGACTCGAAGAAGACCGACTGGGAAGTCGAACTGGGCGTCGTGATCGGCACCGCCGCTTCCTATGTCGACGAGGCGGACGCGCTCGACCATGTCGCCGGCTATTGCGTGGTCAACGACGTGTCCGAGCGTCACTGGCAGATCGAGCGCGGCCTGACCTGGGACAAGGGCAAGGGCTTCCCGACGTTCGGACCGATCGGCCCGTGGATGGTCACCGCCGATGAGGTCGGCGATCCGCAGAACCTGGCGATGTGGCTGTCGGTCAACGGCAAGAAGATGCAGAACGGCAGCAGCAAGACGATGATCTTCACCGTCGCGCAGATCGTCGCTTATTGCTCGCAATTCATGACTTTGCTGCCGGGCGATGTGATCACCACCGGCACGCCGCCTGGCGTCGGCCTCGGCCAGAAGCCCGAGCCCTGGTATCTCAAGGCCGGCGACGTGGTCGAGCTCGGCATCGAGAAGCTCGGCGAGCAACGGCAGGAATTCGTCGCCTGGGACGCCGCCAAATGAGCGTCTATGCAGGTCGCTTCGCCGGGCGCGCAGCGATCGTCACCGGCGGCGCGTCCGGCCTCGGCAAGGCCGTCGCCAAGCGCATTGTCGCGGAGGGTGGGACGGTAGCGCTCTGGGATCTCAATCCCGAAGCGCTGGCCGCCGCGAAGGACGAGGTTGGCGCCACCGACACGCAGGCGCTCGACGTCTCCGATCCCGCCGCGGTCGAGGCAGCGGCCAAGGCCAGCGGCGCGGCGCTCGGCAAGGTCGACATATTGGTGTGCTCGGCCGGCATTACCGGCGCGACCGTTCCGGTCCACGAATTCCCGATTGACAGCTGGCAGCGGGTGATCGACATCAATTTGAACGGCCTGTTCTACTGCAACCGCGCGGTCGTGCCGCTGATGCTGGCGAACGGCTATGGCCGCATCGTCAACATCGCATCGGTTGCGGGCAAGGAAGGCAATCCCAATGCCAGCGCCTATTCGGCGTCCAAGGCAGGCGTGATCGGCTTCACCAAATCGCTCGGCAAGGAGCTCGCCGAAAAGGGCGTGATCGCCAATGCGCTGACCCCGGCGACGTTCGAAAGCCCGATCCTGGCGCAATTGCCCCCAAGCCAGGTCGATTACATGCGTTCGAAGATCCCGATGGGCCGGCTGGGCGAGGTCAGCGAGTCCGCCGCGATGGTCTGCTTCATGGCGAGCGAGGAATGCAGCTTCACCACCGCATCCACCTTCGACACGTCCGGCGGCCGCACGACCTTCTGACATGACCGAGCGGCTGCCTTTCGTCGATGCCCATGTCCATCTGTGGGACCTGTCCCACCTCCGCTATCCGTGGCTGATGCCGCCATTCGCGGAGGACGGCCCGAACGGCAGCGTCGAGCCGATCGCGAAGGATTACGGGCTAGACGACTATCTCGCCGACGCCAACGGCTGGGACGTGCGGGGCATCGTCCATGTCGATGCCGGCGCCGATCCGGCGGATGCGCTGCAGGAGAGCGACTGGCTGCAGGCGATGGCCGACGCGCGCGGCATGCCCAACGCGATCGTCGCCTTCGCCGCGCTCGATGACCCCAAAGTCGAAGCCTTGCTCGCCGCGCATGCCGAGCGCCGGTCGGTGCGCGGCATCCGCCATATCGTCAACTGGCACCCCGACCCGGTGCGCACCTACACGCCGCGCGACGTGACCGGCGACAAAGCCTGGGCAGCGGGTTTCGCGCTGCTCGGCAAATACGGATTGAGCTTCGACCTCCAGGCCTATCCCGGCCAGTTTCCCGCCCTGGCGCCGTTGCTCGAACGGCATCCCGACGTGCCGGTGATGATCAACCATGCCGGCATTATGGTCGGCGAGAGCGGTCGCGAGGAATGGCGCGCGGGGATGCGCGCGCTCGCCGCTATCCCGCATGTCGCGGTCAAGATTTCGGGCATCGGCTTCGCTTTCCGGCCATGGACGATCGAGCAGATGCGTAGCTACGTGCTCGAGACGATCGAGCTGTTCGGCACCGGCCGCGCCATGTTCGCCAGCGACTTCCCGACCGATAAATTGTTCGGCGGGTTCGATCAGCATCTCGATGCCTATAACGCCATCGTCGCCGATTTCAGCGACGACGAGCGCCGCGCCTTGTTCGCGGGCAACGCCAATCGGCTCTACCGCCTTGGCCTGACGCTCTGATCGTGCGCGTTGTCGACCGGCGCGCCGAATATACCAGCGACCTGCCCGGCACCGATGTCGAGCGCCCGCGTCTGTCGTGGCGGATCGGATAGAGGATTACTTCGCGGTCTTGCGCTTGCGGGATGCACTCGCGCGCTCGAGCCGATCGAGGCCATGGGTGATGATCGCGCGCATCGCCTGTGCCGCGCCGGCGCCGTCGCCGGCCTCGATCAGGTCGACGATGCGGCTATGGCCCTGCACGCTCTCTTCATGCACCTCGGCCTCGCGTACTGGTGAGCTCAGCCGGAACGAGGCGAGCAAAGCGGTTTCGATCACCGCCGCGAGCGAGCGCATCAGCACATTGCCCGAGGCGTAACCGACCGCTTTGTGGAAATCGAGATCGGCATGGGCGAAGTCGCTCGCGCTGCTCGTCGCTTCCGCCATACGGGCGAGGCAGCCGCGCAGGATCGCTATGTCTTCCGGCGTTGCCCGCTGGGCCGCGGCTTCGGCTGCCGCCGGCTCGATCGCCATACGGATCGCGGCGACGTCGCGGACGAAATCCACATCCAGTCCCTGCGCAACCTTCCAAGCCAGGATGTCGGCATCGAAGAAGTTCCAATGTACGCTGTCGAGCACAGTGGTACCGACACGCGTCCGCGCGACGATCAGGCCTTTCGCAGTCAACGTCTTGAACGCCTCGCGCAAGACGGTGCGCGACACACCGAAACGCGCCAGCATCTCGGCCTCGGACGGCAATTTCGAACCCGGCGCGAAGACACCCGACAGGATATCGCTGCCGATCGAGCGTGCGACCTGGTCCGCGTTCGACAAGGTCGCGTCGGCGATCCTTCCGAAATCAGGACGGGATTGCATCGTCATTGGTCTCCTCCGATCGCCCGGTGCCGGAAATCCGATCGGGATCGTGAACAGTATGACAATAAGGGCCGGAACTCGATGGGCGCAAGCGGCAGCCGCGTGGCCGTCCGGATGCCTTTAAAAGGACGCCGACAGGGCCCCGGCCTTCGCTGGGCCGAAGTTGGCTTTTCTGCCGAGCGCTAAATCGTCCACCCGCCGTCGACGATCTGCACCTGTCCCGTCGTGTAGGTCGCCCCCGCGAGATAGACGACCAGGTCTGCGATCTCCTCCGGCGCGCCGATGCGGCCGATCGGCTGGCGCGCAATGAAGGCGGCGCGCGCGCCGTCATAATCGCCGCCGGCGGACAGACGATCATGCAAGGACGGCGTCTCGACCGTGCCCGGACAGATCGCGGTAACGCGAATGTTGTTGCCGACGAAATCGGCTGCGATCGACTTGGTCAGTCCAACCACCGCCGCCTTGGTCACGGTATAAGCGAAGCGGTTGGGCACCCCCTTCACGCTCGACGCCACCGAAGACATGTTGATGATCGCGCCGCCGCCGCGCTCGACCATGCCGGGAAGCACTGCCTGGCAGGTCCGTGTCATCGCGACGACGTTGAGCCGCCACGCGAAATCGAGATCGGCGTCGCTCGTTTCGAGCACCGTTCCGCCGTGGACGACGCCCGCGCAATTGAACAGGATGTCGATCGTCTCGTCGCCAAGCGCCGCGACCGCTTCGGGATCGAGCACGTCAAGCCGGCGCGTCTCGATCCGCTCGCCGGCCAACCCCTCCAGCCCCGCTTCGTTGACGTCGGTCGCAATGACGCGCGCGCCCGCGGCGGCAAGCGCCAGCACCGAGGCGCGTCCGATACCTTGCGCGGCGGCGGTCACGAGGGCGGTCTTTCCGGTAAGGTCGATCAACGTCTTGGTCCTCAAGGCTGGGAATTGGAGTGCTGCGCGTCTGGTCCGCGCTATAACAAGCTTCGGCCAGCGCCAAGTGCGTCAGGCATCATCGACTCAGGCGGCAAGCATTCGCGACCAAGGCGGTACTTACAGTGTTCCTGGCGAGTGCAGGATCCAATCGCGCAATCTCGGACGGGGTTGATGCGACCGATCAACCAGGCTAATTATGTCTGAGTTATTGGAGACATTCCTTGATAGACGGTTCCATCTTGATCGGTGCGGAGGCGCGCCAGTCCGATACCCGCTTCACTTCCGTCGATCCGGCGACCGGTGAGGCTCTGCAGCCCGCTTTCTCCTCTGCCGGAGCCGAGGCGGTGGACGCGGCCTGTGCGCTCGCCGAGGCAGCCTTTCCGGCCTATGCGGCGATCACGCCCGAAAGGCGCGGCGCGTTCCTCGATACCGCTGCGCAGGCGATCCTCGACATCGGCGATGAGCTGATCGTTCGCGCGATGCAGGAAACCGGCCTGCCCCGTGCCCGGCTCGAGGGCGAGCGCGCGCGGACCGTCGGACAGCTTCGCTTGTTCGCGTCCGTCGTTCGCCAAGGCGACTGGCTTGACGCCACGATCGATCCGGCTCTCCCAGACCGCCAGCCACTGCCGCGCCCCGATCTTCGGCGGATGAACCTGCCGCTGGGGCCGGTTGCCGTGTTCGGCGCGTCGAACTTCCCGCTCGCCTTTTCGGTTGCGGGTGGCGACACCGCCTCGGCCCTGGCGGCCGGTTGTCCGGTAGTGGTCAAGGGCCATCCCGCGCATCCCGGCACCGGCGAACTGGTAGCGCGCGCGATCGCCGCGGCGGTAGCATCGAGCGGCTTGCCGGCGGGCGTCTTCTCCTACCTTCCCGGCGAGACCAACGCGCTCGGTGGGACGCTGGTCGCGGATCCGCGGATCAACGCGGTCGGCTTCACCGGATCGCGCGGCGGCGGACTGGCGCTGGTGCGAATCGCCGCGGCGCGCGCCGAGCCGATCCCCGTCTATGCGGAGATGTCGAGCATCAATCCCGTCATCCTGTTCCCTGCCGCGCTCGCCGCGCGCGGACCGGCGCTGGCCACGTCGTTCGTTGCCTCGTTGACGATGGGTGCAGGGCAATTCTGCACCAATCCAGGATTGGTCATCGGGCTCGACGGTCCCGACCTCGACGCATTCGTCGCGGCAGCCGGTCAGGCGCTCCAGGGCACCGGGTCCGCGACCATGCTGACCCCGGGCATCCACGCCGCGTTCGAGAAGGGTGTCGGCGCGCTCGCCGGACATGACGCCGTCCGCACCGTCGCGCGCGGCGGACCGGGTGACGGGGCAAACCAGGCAGTGGGTGCGCTGTTCGAGACGAGCGCCGAGCAGTTCCTCGCCGATTCGGCGCTGGGCAACGAGGTGTTCGGTTCGTCCTCGATCGTCGTGCGCTGCCGCGACACCGCCGAGCTGGCGAAAGTCGTCGCCGGGCTGGAGGGACAATTGACCGCGACGATCCAGATCGATCCGGCCGACGAAGCCGCTGCCGCGGAAATCCTGCCGCTGCTGGCCCGCCGCGTCGGCCGCATCCTGGCCAATGGCTGGCCGACCGGAGTCGAGGTCGCGCACGCGATGGTTCATGGCGGGCCCTTCCCCGCAACTAGCGACAGCCGCACCACCTCGGTCGGCAGCAAGGCGATCGAGCGTTTCCTGCGTCCGGTCTGCTTCCAGAATCTGCCGGCCAGCCTGATCCCCGCCGCGATCGGCGACGCGAATGAGTGGGGAATAGCCCGCCGCATCGATGGCCAGCGAGAGGAGTCGCCCAATTGATCCGGTCCCTCATCCAATTCGACGATGGTGCGCGCGGAGTCGCCGCACTGGGTGACGACGGCGCACGCCGCGTGTCCGGTGCGACGACGACGCTGGCGCTTGCTACCGAAGCGATGGCGGCCGGCGTCTCGCTCGCTGAACTCGCTGGCGCGCGGCTCGGCGAGCCGATCGATCTTGCGGGCGTCGCCCTGCTCTGTCCGATCGATCATTCCGACCCTGCGCACCTGCTGGTCAGCGGCACCGGCCTTACCCATCTCGGCTCGGCCGAGGGACGCGACAAGATGCACCGCGCGGCGATCGAGAACCCGGCGCCAACCGATTCGATGAAGATGTTCCTGATGGGGGTGGAAGGCGGCAAGCCCGAGACCGGCGCGATCGGCGTCCAGCCAGAATGGTTCTACAAGGGCGACGGCGCGATCCTGGCCGCGCCCGACGCGCCGCTCGCGATGCCCGATTTCGCGCTCGACGGCGGCGAGGAGCCAGAGATCGCCGGCATCTATCTGATCGCGCCGGACGGCGCCCCGGTCAGGATCGGCTTCGCGCTCGGCAACGAATTCTCCGACCATATCACTGAGCGCGGCAATTATCTGTGGCTGGCGCATTCGAAGCTGCGCGCCGCCGCGCTGGGTCCGGAATTGCTGCTCGGCGAGCTGCCCGAAGATGTTCGCGGCACCAGCCGCATCCTGCGCGACGGGGCGGTGATCTGGGAGAAGCCATTCGTCTCAGGCGAGGCGAACATGTCGCACAGCATCACCAATCTCGAGCACCATCATTTCAAATATGCCGGTTTTCGCCGCCCTGGCGACCTGCACGTCCACTTCTTCGGCACCGCGACTTTGTCGTTCAGCGACGGGGTGAAGACCGAGCCGGGCGACGTGTTCGAGGTCGAAGCACCCCCCTTCACGCTGCCGGCGCGCAATCCGCTCGCGCGAGCGGCAGCAGTTCAGATCGCGGTGCGCAGCTTGTGAGCATTGTCACCCGGGCCGCGACCGCATAGGCTCGCGCGGTCGATGGATGACGACCGTCCCCCTCCCGCGCCACGCATCCACGGTACGATCGCGCGTAAGCTCGGTATCGAGATCGTCGGCGGCATTCGCCGGCCTGGCGACATATTGGACGGCGAGATCGAGGCAAGCGAGGAACTCGGCATCTCGCGCACCGCTTATCGCGAAGCGATCCGTATCCTCGCGGCCAAGGGGCTGGTCGAAAGCCGACCCAAGGCAGGAACGCGAATCACGTCGCGCAACCGCTGGAATCTGCTCGACCCCGATATCCTGGCCTGGACGTTCGAGGGCGAGCCCGACCCCCAGTTCATCGTCGACTTGTTCGAGCTGCGCGAGGTTATCGAGCCAGCCGCGGCGGCGTTCGCGGCACAGCGGCGCAGCGACCAGGACCTTGCCGAAATGACCGACGCGCTCAAAGGCATGGAGGCATTCGGCCTGGCCGACGAGCGCGGACGCGCCGCCGACCAGCGTTTCCACCGCGCCATCCTGGCCGCCGCGGGCAACGAACCGCTGACCGCGCTTGCCAGCACAGTCGGCGCGGCGGTGAGCTGGACCACCAAGTTCAAGCAGCGGCGCCGCAACCTGCCGCGTGACCCGCTGCCCGATCACCGCCGCGTTCATGAAGCGATCGCGGCAAAGGATGCCGATGGCGCGCGGCGCACGATGACCGACCTGCTGCGGCTCGCGCTGACGGACATGGAATTGCCCGAGAGGGAGTAACAAAGCTCCCCTCCCTGCAAGGGAGGGGTCGGGGGTGGGTGCGCGCGTCTGCGCGCCCAAAAGACTCAATAACCTATCGGCAAAACAGTATCGGACAAGGCATCGAGCCTCGCCCGATACTCACCCACCCCTTAATCCCCTCCCTTTAAAGGGAGGGGAAATTGGAGTGTCAGTGATTGTCGCGCGGCAGACCCTTGGTCTGGGCGATGCGCTGATAGGCCTCCGCCCCTTCCAGGATGGCGCCGCTGCCGAGCTGGCCGACCACCGCGCGCTGGATTTCCTGCCACGGCGTTTGCGACGCGGGATAACGATAGCCGCCCGCCGCTTCCAAGACACGCCGCCGTTCGGCGAGTTCGGCCTCGTCGACCAGCACGTCGGCAGTGCCGCGCCTGAGGTCGATGCGCACGCGATCGCCGGTCCGGAGCAACGCCAGCGCGCCGCCCGCCGCGGCCTCGGGCGAGGCGTTGAGGATCGAGGGGCTGCCGCTCGTGCCGGATTGCCGGCCGTCACCGATGCAGGGCAATGCGTGGACCCCGTCGAGGATCAGGTGCGCAGGTGGCCGCATGTTCACCACTTCGGCGGCGCCCGGATAGCCGATCGGTCCCGCGCCGCGCATCACCAGCAGGGTCGCGGGCGTGATGCCGGTAGCAGGGTCGTCGATCCGCGCATGATAATCCTCCGGCCCGTCGAACACCACGACCGGCCCCTCGAACGCGTCGGGATCGTCGGGGTTGGAGAGATACCGGTCGCGGAATTCGGGCGAGATCACGCTGGTCTTCATGATCGCGCTGTCGAACAGATTGCCGCACAGGACGACGAAGCCGGCATCCTTCATCAGGGGATCGGCGAACGGGCGAATGACCTTTTCGTCCTCGATCACGGCGTCGCGACAATTGTCGCCGATAGTGCGGCCATTGGCGGTCATCGCGCCTTCCGCGATCAATCCGTGCTGGATCAATTGCGCGACTACCGCGGGAACACCGCCCGCGCGGTAATAGTCTTCCCCGAGATACTCGCCGGCTGGCTGGAGATTGACCAGCAGCGGGATGGCATGACCATGGTCCTGCCAGGTCTTGAGCGGCACATCGACGCCGACATGGCGCGCGATGGCGGTCAGATGGATCGGCGCGTTGGTCGATCCGCCGATCGCCGAATTGACCGCGATCGCGTTGAGGAAGGCATCCTTGGTGAGGATATCCGACGGCTTGAGATCCTCCGCGACCATCTCCACCACACGCTTGCCGGTGCGATAGGCGACTTCCTGACGGTCGCGATACGGCGCCGGGATCGCCGCCGACCCCGGCAGCGCCATGCCGAGCGCCTCGGCCAGCGAGTTCATCGTCGTCGCCGTGCCCATCGTGTTGCAATAGCCGGTCGAAGGGGCCGACGAGGCGACGAGGCGGATGAACTCGGCATCGTCGATCTCGCCTGCCGCGAGCATCTGCCGCGCTTTCCAGACGATCGTGCCCGACCCGGTACGCTCGCCCTTGTGCCAGCCGTTGAGCATCGGCCCGACCGACAGGGCGATCGCCGGGATATTCACCGTCGCCGCCGCCATCAGGCAGGCGGGCGTCGTCTTGTCGCAGCCGATCGTCAGGACCACCCCGTCGATCGGATAGCCGTAGAGCGTCTCGACGAGACTGAGATAGGACAGGTTGCGGTCGAGACCGGCGGTGGGGCGCTTGCCGGTTTCCTGGATCGGGTGGACCGGGAATTCGAGCGCGATGCCGCCCGCCTCACGAATTCCTTCGCGCACGCGCTCGGCGAGCACGAGATGATGGCGGTTGCACGGGCTGAGGTCGGATCCGGTCTGCGCGATGCCGATGATCGGCTTGCCCGATTGCAACTCCTCGAGACTGAGGCCGAAATTCAGGTACCGCTCGAGATACAGCGCGGTCATGTCGACATTGTCGGGATTATCGAACCAGGCGCGGCTGCGGAGCTTGGGCATGTTGTCGGAGGGCATTCAGGGCTCCAGGGGAGATTGAGCGAGGCACGAGGCGGCCGCGAATTTCATGAATCTCAATACATTATGCATGCCGCCCCTCCTTTCGGTGCCGACCGGATTGACCGCGGCACAAGCGATATATAATCAGACAATTAGCCAAGGCACAAGCTTTGCGGTCGTATGAAGGAAGAGGATGATGGCAGGTCCCGCGGCAACTACCCCGCGTCAGCAGGTCGGAATGCAGACCGGCGGCAGATACGGGCCAGCGCTCGCCTTGCTCGCCAGCCTCTTCTTCATGTGGGGGTTCATCACGGTCATCAACAACACGTTGCTGCCCCACCTGAAGAGCGTCTTCGAGCTCAATTACCTGCAGACCACCCTGATCGAATCGACGTGGTTCGTCGGCTATCTCGTCGCCTCGATTCCCGCGGCCAAGCTGATCGAGCGGATCGGCTATCAAAAGGCGCTGACGGTCGGGCTCGCGGTGATGACGGTGGGGTCGCTGGGGATGATCCTGGCGGCCAGCCTGCCTTCCTATGGTGTCACGCTCGCCTCCCTGTTCATCGTGTCGTGCGGGATCGCCTTGCTCCAGGTCGCCGCCAATCCTTATGTCGCGGTAATCGGCTCGCCCCAGACCGCGGAGTCGCGACTCACCCTGGTCCAGGCGTTCAACACAACCGGCGACGTGCTGGCGATCGTGTTCGGCCGGTATCTGATCCTCGCCCGCACCACCGCCGGCACCTCGGCGGAGGGCGTCCAGCTGAGCCATGCGCAGCGCATGGCCGACGCGCAGGCGACCGAATTGCCGTATCTGATCGTCGCGATCGTGCTCGCGGTGCTGACCGTCGTCATCGCGCGTGCCAAGCTGCCCGCGCTTGGCTCCGCAACGCAGCGCGCCAACGCCGATGAGCGCAAGCATCTATCGCTGTGGAAGCACCGCAACCTGATCCTCGGCTGTGGCGCGATCTTCCTCTACGTGCTGGCTGAAATCGGCGTCGGCAACCTGTTCATCAACTTCGCGTCGCAGCCCCATATCGCCAACATCACCCACGAGCAGGCTGCTTTCTACCTGACCTTCGTATGGGGCGGAATGATGATCGGCCGCTTCGCCGGCGCGTGGATCATGCGCTATTTCGCGCCGGAGAAGGTGCTCGCGGTGTTCGCGGTGGGGGCGCTGGTGTCGGCGCTCGTCGCGACCTTCGTGCCTGGCCCCACGGCAATGTACGCGCTGATCGCCGTTGGCCTGTTCCACTCGATCATGTTCCCGACGATCTTCGCGCTTGCGATCCGCGGCCTCGGGCCGCTGACCGAAGAGGGATCGGGATTGCTGATCATGTCGATCGCCGGCGGTGCGCTGGTGTTCATCCAGGGTAGCGTCGCCGACAATTTCGGCATCCAGCTCGCCTTCATCGTCACGGCTTTGTGCGAGATGTACGTGCTGTATTACGCGCTTTGGGGCTGCAAGGTGACCAACCCGGCCTGACGGCCGGGCAGCGTCAGCAGCCCTTCCCCTCCGCACGCGCGGCCCAGCGGATCGCGCCGCCGATCATCTTCTGGTGGAGCGGCTCCGAATAGGTCTCCGCCTTATGGCCGAGTGCGGAGAAGAACACCCGCCCCCGACCGACGCAGCGCGTCCAGATGATCGGATGGATCTTGCCCATCCGCATGCGCTCGGGGAAGGGTTCGTAGCTGCTCTCGTCAAGCGTCGCGAGGATGTGCGTATCGTTGCCGGTCGGCACCCGATCGAACGAATACCATTCCTCGGTCCGCACCCATTTCGCCGGCAGGTCGCGCGTCGCCGGATTGCTGCGGTCGATCACGTCGATCGTCGCCTGCTGGAATTGCTTGGGATAGGCGGTATGGCCGATGAACTGCGCGCCGATCAGCGTGGTCGGGTACCAGCTCCAGTCATAATGCGGGTCGCCGCCAGCGCCGTGGAGCAGGACCACTCCACCGCCCTTTTCGATCCATGATTCGAACGCGGCGCGCTGAGTGTCGTCGAAGATCTTCCCGCTGGTGCTGCTGAGCACGACCACCGCGAAACGCGCGAGGTCACGCGGGTTCATCACGGCAGCATTCTCGGTCTCGAACACGTCGCGATGCTGTTTGCGGACAAGCTCGACCAGCACCGTCTTCGCGGCGGCGATCTGATCTGGATCGCGAAACCCGTTGGTCTTGGAGAGCACCAGCACCGCACCTTTGCGCATTGCCGGGATCGCCGGCGGGACCGTGTCCATGACCGGCGTCGGCCAGTTGCGCGGATCGCGCACCCAGGTCGCGACAGGCGCCGGAGTCGTAGCCTGGAGCGCGATTGCGAACACCAGCGCAGCACGTAACATCATGGCCTCATCCCTCCGTTTTTTCCGGTTGTCCGCAGAAGATCACCATTCGAACGCATCGCCGGTGGTACGTTCCGCGATCAGGAAGGCGTCCGCCACGAGCTGAAGCGGCCGCAAGTCGACATCGCTTTTGCCGGTCGCAACCAGTTCCGCGAAGCGACTGTAGAGACCTGGATATTCGGCGTCCGCCGCTTTGCGCGGTTGCTCGCCGGGCAGGCGCAGGATCGAACCGCCCATCGACAGCACCAACGTGCCGGCATCGGTATCGACCTCGATGTCCCAGGTCTGTGGGCCGGTCTGCAGGAAATCGAATTCGGCCGATACCGGGACGGCGCCTGCCAACATCGCGAGCGTCGCCTTGAGCGGCCCCTGCCGGCCAGCAGGAACGGTGATCGTCGCATTGTCCACCCGCCAGGGCTCGGGCAGTATCCTGGTCGCGATCGAAAGAGCGTTGATGCCGGGATCGAACACGCCGAACCCGCCTGCCTCGAGTATCCAATCCTGTCCCGGATGCCAGCGGCGGATATCCTCACGCCACGCGATCCGGACCGCATCGATCTGTCGTCCGGCGAGCCAGGCGCGCGCCGGCTCGACTCCGGCTGCTTCGCGCGAATGCCACGTGGCGAACAGCACCACGCCTTTCGCTTTCGCCATATCGGCCAGCGCGACCGCTTCCGAAATAGTCGCGGCTGGCGGCTTCTCCATCATGACATGCAGCCCTGCCCCGATCGCCATGCGCGCCTGATCGAAGCGGCCACGCGGCGGCGTGCAGAGCGATACGGCGTCGAGTGCGACATCGCCGCCGAGCATCGCCTCGATGGTCGGGAAGTTGGCAACGGTATCGAGCGTGGCGTTGCGGCTAGCGATCGCGACGAGATCGTAATCCGGGTTCGCGGCGAGCGCCGGCAGATGTTGGTCCCGCGCGATCTTGCCGAGTCCCACCAGTCCGATCCGCAGCCTCTTCATATTCGCTCCCGCGCCAAAATAAATCGTACATATTCCTATCGGCGGGCCGGACTGCTAGCAACCGAGTATCAGCAAAAGGGGCCAAGGAACCGCCGCGCGACGCATCCCCCCGACCCATGACCATTGAATAACCCTCTGCGCGTCAGTCGCCCGATATGGACAGTCCGGCGAGAAGCGGAGCGTAGGCAGCCAGCCTGCGGGATACGAAGTCCGTGAAGAGCCGCACGCGCTTGGTCTTGCGCGTCTCTCCCTGTGTGAGAAGCCAGAGCGTTCCGTACAGGTGCAGGTCGACGCTCGGCACCCTCACCAATAGGGGGTCGGCATCGCCGACGAAGCATGGCAATGTCGTGATCCCAAGCCCGTGCCGTACAGCAACGATTTGCGCTTGGGCATCCGTGGTACGGAATGGAACTCCCGTGGTGCGAAGCTCGCCCTCACTAGCCCAATCCGGAACTCCGTGCGCGCTTATGACGATCCATCGGATGGGATCGGGCGCGCCCGCGCGCCAGGCGGCGAGTCGATCGCGGGACATGTAGACACAGCCAAACACCTCCGGTCCCTTCAGGCCGTGGAGATTGAGCGGCAGGGTTTTGCGGTCGTAGACAACGCGGATCGCGACATCGGCCTCTCTGTTTGTCAGGTTGGCGAGATCGCCGGACGACAAGACGTCCATCTCGATGTCCGGATGCAGGCGCGCGAAATCGGCGAAGTCCGGCATGAGCAGGTGTGTCGCGAGAGGCGGTGCCAGTGTCACCCGCAAAGGCCCGCGCACGCTCTGGTCACGTCCGAAGACGCGCGTCTCCAGCTGATGCGACGACGCCTCCATTTGGGTCGCGAGCTCGACGACCTCCTCGCCTGCGATCGTCAGGCGGTAGCCCGACGGCAGCTTTTCGAACATCTGCGCGCCAAGGCGTTCCTCGAGGTGCGCGACGCGTCGCAGCACGGTCGCATGGTTCACGCCGAGACGCTGGGCGGCAGCGCGCACCGAGCCTTCGCGCGCGATGGCCAGAAAGTAGCGAACGTCATCCCAGTCGATCATGGTGCAGTCTCGCACCGCGCGGTGCGCCTTTCCAGACCCGATATCTACCGGCGAGCATAGCCGATATCGTCGGGTACAGGCCATGCCAGTCATCCAGCCGGATCGATTTCGCACCACCGATGTGCGCACTTTCGCACTCCGCGCCCCACTCTGCAGACCCATGTTTGAGCTTCTCGGGGGCCTCCCCCGATCAACCAAAGATCGCGTCGAAAGAGATGTCATGGGAAAGCTAGAGAATAAGACTGCAGTCATCACGGGTGGCGCGACGGGCATCGGCCTTGCCGCGGCAAAGCGCTTCATCGCGGAGGGCGCCTTTGTCTTCATCTTCGGCCGCCGGCAGGAAACGCTCGACGCGGCTGCGGCCGAACTCGGGCCCAATGCCCGCGCGGTCAAAGGCTCGGTTTCCGATCTGGCCGATCTCGACCGGCTTTACGCGGCAGTGAAGGCCGAGCGTGGAACGCTCGACGTCGTCTTCGCCAACGCCGGGGCGGGAAGCCCGCTTGCGCTGGGCGAGATCACCGCCGAGCATATCGACGATACCTTCGACACCAATGTGAAGGGTACGATTTTCACCGTCCAGAACGCCCTGCCGCTGATGGGCCCGGGCGGGTCGATCATCCTGACCGGATCGAGCGCCGGCACCACCGGCGCCCCGGCATTCAGCGCCTATAGCGCGAGCAAGGCGGCGGTGCGCAACCTCGCGCGGACCTGGGCCGAGGACCTGAAGGGCACCGGCATACGGGTAAACGTGCTGTCGCCCGGAGCGACGGCGACCGAACTCGCCAAGGAAGCGCTGGGCGAAGAGGGCCAGAAGGCCTTCGCCGCGATGACTCCGCTCCAGCGCATGGCCGATCCGGCGGAGATTGGGGCCGTGGCCGCCTTTCTCGCGTCGTCGGACAGCAGCTTCATGACCGCCAGCGAAGTCGCGGTCGACGGCGGCCTGGCGCAGCTCTGACGCCGGCGGCTCCACACACAAGCAAGGATAAGATTTATGAAGAAGCTTGAAGACAAGGTCGCGGTCATCACCGGCGGCAGCAGCGGAATCGGGTTGGCCACAGCCAAGCGCTTCGTCGAAGAAGGTGCGCATGTCGTGATCACCGGGCGGCGAGAGAAAGAGCTGGAGGAGGCTGCAGCCCTTATTGGAGAAAACGTTACGACGGTCGTCGGCGACGTATCGCGCTTGGAAGATCTGGATCGGCTCTACGCCGTCGTGAAAGAGAAACATGGTCGCATCGACATTCTCTTTGCGAACGCTGGCGCGGGGACCGTCGCTCCGCTCGAATTGGCAACCGAGGCCCATTTCGACCAGACCTTCGACGTGAACGTGAAGGGCTTGTTCTTTACGGTCCAAAAGGCACTTCCGCTCTTCAAAGACGGCGGATCGATTATCCTGACCTCCTCGGTCTCTAACATCATGGGATTGCCGGCATTTAGTGCCTACGCCGCGAGCAAGGCGGCCGTACGCAGCTTCTCGCGCGCTTGGACGCTCGAGCTCAAAGACCGCAAGATTCGGGTGAATACGATGAGCCCGGGACCGATCGACACCCCCGCTTTGGCGACAACGACGGGGCTAACCCCCGAGCAAGCCGAGCAAGCGGCCGCCCAATTTGCTTCGCAAGTCCCCATGGGTCGCAGGGGCCAGCCAGAGGAAATCGCGGCTGCCGTCACGTTCCTCGCCTCCGACGAAAGTTCCTACATCACCGGCGTCGATCTCGCCGTCGATGGCGGCCTGGCGCAAGTCTGACCCCAGGCATCACATACGATTGGAGACACGGCATGAGTTACGCAATCATCGGCTTCGGCGAGATCGGCCAGACCCTCGCCAAGACATTTGCGCGCAAGGGAATCGAGGTAGGCGTCGCGACCACCCGCGATCCGCAGAGCTTTGCATCCGTCGCGGCCGCGATCGGACGCGGGATCACGCCCAAAACGCTCGCGGAGGCGGTCAAGGCTGACGTCATCTTCCTGGCCGTCCGTTTCCATCAGCACACGGATGTCGCGAAGGCGTTGCCCAATTGGCAGGGCAAGATCATCGTCGACGTGACTAACGCATACGGCGTGCCCGATGAAGAACTGGGCGGACAGCCTTCCGCCAGGGTCGTCGAGCAGGCCTTTACCGGCGGCAAGCTGGTCAAGGGCTTCAACCATCTCGTCGGTTCGATCCTCGCTCAGGATCCGGCCGTACACGGCGGCAAGCGTGTCGTGTTCCTGACGAGCGACGACGACGCTGCGGCATCGGAAATCGGCGCGCTTGCGGAGAAGCTCGGCTTTGCGCCGATCAACCTGGGCGGGCTTTCGGAAGGCGGATTGCTTGTGCAGGCGCACGGCAATGTTTGGGGCCGGTTGATCTTCAAGGATTTGGTCAAGTTCGACTGATCAACACGACGTTCCCACCCACAGCAACACAACGGACGCGATCGGATCGAGCGGATCCGATCGCGAAAGGGGGGAATGGAGAGATCGCCATGAGTATCCAGAACAACGTTCAGACCGTGAAGGAGTTTTTCGCCGCGATCGGGAGCGGCGATAGAGGGGCTCTGCTGGCGCTGGTCGCCGAAGACATCGAGTGGATCATCCCGGGCAAGGATTGGCCGCTGGCCGGAACGCGCCGCGGGCACGCAGGGTTGGCGGATTTGCTCGAGACCGCCTCCAAGTCGATCGAAACGTCCACGGAACCGCGCGAGTTCGTAGCGCAGGGAGACCGGGTTCTGGTCGTCGGCTTTGCCGAAGGGAGGATCAAAGCCACGAACAAGACGTTCGAGGATGACTGGATCTTCGCCATCACGGTTCGAGACGGCAGGCTGACGAGCATCCGGGAGTATGTCGACACGCAGGCATTGGCGCGGGCCGCCGCGATGACGGGCCCGGAGAGTGCAGAAGGTCGGCCCGATGACGGCAGCGATCTGCGCGCTTCTTGATCCGGCTCGCCGCCTCGTCCGCGACGTGCCCGTCGCATGCCAAACTGCAACGGAGATCCCTATGTACGACCAATCCACACAATCCGAATTGATCCGGTTCGCACGCGTCGATGCGGGCTCCACCGTCATCGACGTCTATCCGGGCGACGGCAACTGGACCCGCCTCTTCTCCGACATCGTTGGACCCGAAGGACGGGTCTACAGCTTTGTCCCGGCCGAAGTCGCTCACTTCGAGAACGATCCGGTCGGCCTCATGCGGACGCTTGCCAAGGAACCGGGCCGAGCGAATGTCGAAGCCGTCTCGGCGGATCTGCTGGCGATGCCGGAAGTCACGCAACCAGCGGACGTTCTGTGGCTTCACCTGTTCTACCACGATCTCCACACCGAGCTGATCCAGTCCAAGGGTGCGACCGCAGCCGACTTCAATCGAGCCGTCTACGAGCGGCTGAAGCCTGGTGGGTCCTACGTCATCGTCGATCACGCCGCCGCCGCAGGGTCAGGCACGAGCGATACCCAATCGCTGCATCGGATCGATCCGGCGTCGGTCCGCGAGGAGGTGGAGGCGGCGGGCTTCTCGCTGGATGCGCAAAGCACCACGCTGGCGAATAAGGACGATCCGCACTCGATCAAGGTGTTCGACCCCTCGATCAAGGGCGAGACCGATCGCTTCGCCTATCGGTTCGTGAAGCGCTAACAGGTTCGTCCCGCCGATCGATGGAAGACGAACCCCGCGCTCATCGCCTGGGTCAGCAGAAGTCGTTCGCTCCGGTTACCTGCGTTGTCCGGCGGCTTCGAGAATGAGCTGGGCGATCTCCCCGGGATGAGAAATGAGGGAGAGGTGACTTGCCTTCACTTCGATGGTCTTGGCGCCCATGCGCTTGGCCATGAAGCGTTCGAGATCGGGGTTGATCGTCCGGTCCTCCGTCGAAACGGCATAGAAGCTCGGTTTCGACCGCCAGGCCGCGTGCGTGGTCTTTCCCGTCAGCAGGACTTTTTGGAACGGTTGCTGGACAGCGTAGAGGATCTTGGCCTTTTCTTTCGGCAGATCGCCCGCGAAATCGCGCAGGAACGCTGCTTCGCTGAGACGCCCCTCATCGCCGTCATAGACGATCCCGGCGGATGCCGGGGGCGTCGGAAACGTCTTCGCCAGAGCCGTATAGTCCTCACCGGAGTCCGGCGCCCGCGCCGCCACATAGACAAGTGCCGAGACGTTCGGATGAACGCCGGCCTCCGTGACGATCATTCCGGAGAATGAATGTCCAACCAGCACAGTCGGGCCGTCCTGACGGTCCAGCACGCGCTGCGCCGATGCGACTGCTTCAGGCAGCGTCGTCAGGGGATTCTGCACGGACGTGGCATTAAGCCCAGCTGCCTGCAAACGCGCGATCACCTCGGACCAGCATGAGCCGTCGGCGAATAATCCATGGACGAGGACGACATTGCGCGCCTTCGTCGGGACCGGAATCGCGGCCATGCCGCGGGCGGCAACCAGCGAGGCGGCAGCGCCGGCAGCCAGGCTGGCAGAGAAGGTTCGCCTGTCGATCATGTCGGTTGCTCCTTCACGGCCGGCGTCGGTGGACCGGCAGAACGATGCGAGACGATCACCGTCGCTTGAATGAAATCGACTATACCGTCACCGGAACCGCCAGCAAACTGCCGCTATTGGCCTGAAGTCCGGGTCGATGCGGTCGGCGTTCGAGAGGACGCCAAGCCAGTTGCCCCCTCGGGTCGCCTATGGGAGGAGCCAAGTCTCAGCCATCGCCAAGTGGTGGATTCACGTAATGAGCGCAGACGCATTCTTCTCCAAGGTCCGGACCTATACCGATCTGTCGGCGAAAGCCGAGCTGGCTTGGTCATCGCTCCTGCGGCCCCGGCAGTATCGCAAGGACGAGCCGTTCATTCGGGCGGGCGACGTCCCCACGACCTGCGCCTTCGTCGTCGAGGGTCTGCTCTGCCAGCATTATGTCGGCCGCGACGGCGACCTGGTCATTAAATATTTCTTCCCCGAAAACCGCATTGCCGCGTCGGTCAGCGCGACCTTGCTCGGCGAGCCCAGCCTATTCACGATCACGGCGATCGAAAACAGCGCCGTGCTCGAATATGAATTCGCCGCCTTCAAGGCGCTCGTCCGCGAAGTCCCCGACATTGCCGCTTTCTATATCAGCTATATGGAGCGCCACTGGATCATCGAAAAAGAGCCGGGCGAGATCGCCTTCCGGCATGACGACGCGATGCAGCGTTACGTCGATTTCATTCAGCGCGAGCCGGAGCTGCACCGGCGCTTGAAGCAGCACCACATCGCGGCCTGGCTGGGCATTACGCCGGAAAGCCTCAGCCGGTTGCGGAAAACGATCGCCATGCGGAGACCAGACAGTCGCTGACGCGATTTCATACCAAACATCAATTCTTCGCGGCCGACACGCCTCTACTCCTCCCTGACAAGCAATCGCCATGACGGTCATGGCGGAGCTTGGAACGGCAACTACCGCCTCCTTGTCGGCCGGTAGGACTTGCCGACCAGAGGAGCCCTATGATGGCGAAGACGATCTTTGTGAACCTGCCAGTGACCGACCTCGCTCGGTCCAAGGCGTTCTACGAGGCATTGGGATTTACCAACAACGCGCAGTTCAGCGATGAAACGGCGGCGTGCATGGTGTGGAGCGAGACGATCAACGTCATGCTCCTCACCCACCCCAAGTGGCAGGGCTTCACCAGCCGGCCGATCGCGCCGGCGACCTCGAGCGAAGTGATGCTGGCGATCTCGTGCGACAGCCGCGAGGCGGTCGATCAGATGAACGACGCCGCCGCCGACCATGGGGGCAATGCGGACATCAATCCGACGCAGGACCTCGGCTTCCTCTACAATCGCAGTCTGGCCGACCCCGATGGGCATGTCTGGGAAGCGGTGTGGATGGACATGTCGGGCTTTTCGAGCGCGGCGGATTGATCCGACCCATGGTTGCAAGGGGTGTGCTGCCGTCGCGGCAGCCACCCTTGCACGGCAAAGGAGACGACCATGTCGATCCAGTTCAATCACACCATCGTCTGGTGTCGCGACAAGCAGGCCTCGTCGCAATTCCTTACGGAAACCCTGGGCCTGCCGCCCGCCCGCCCCTTTCTGCACTTCATGGTCGTGCAACTCTCCAACGGGGTCTCGATGGACTTCATGGAGAAGACCGGCGAGGTCTCGCCCCAGCATTATGCCTTTCAGGTCGCGGAGCACGAGTTCGAGGACGTGCTGGCGCGGCTGCGATCCAGATCTCAGCCCATCTGGGCGGACCCGGCTAGAACGCTGGGCGGCCAGTTGAACCACCGGTTCAACGGCCGGGGCTTCTACTTCGACGATCCGAATGGACATCTCCTCGAATGTCTGACGGCCGCGCCGGAGATCTCACCTCCCGAGGAGGCACGGCCATGACTTTCAATGTGGAGCTCGCCTGCGCGCTGGGCATCCAGCAAGCGCCATCGACCTTTTGACGATCGGCGCCGGCCGTACCTCGCTCACATCGCGCCCTCCTTGCGTATTCGGGCAGCGAGCGAGCGTTCGGCCGCGCGGGCGTAGGCGCGGCAAGCTCCGGGTGCCGTTTGAAATCTTTCCTTGGCGCCGTACTGGTCGGCATGCGCTGTGATCAGAATATCGCAACGCATCGCCGCCATCGCGGCATAGCTGCGGTAAAACCCGGCGACGATGGGTCGACTTGATGGTGAGGTGAAGCGGTAGCCGTCCGCCGAAACCGGATTGAGGCTCGAGGCGAAAACGACCGACTTGCACTGCCGCGCCTGGCACGACCGCCAGGTCCAACTCATGCTGCCCATCGTGTGGCCCGGCGTGGCGCGCCCGGTAACGACGGTGTTGCCGAGCCGCAGTGTTTCGCCATCGCGAATGACCCGCACCGAGGGCACGGCCGGAAAGTGACTGTCATAGCCGCGCTGTGGATCGTCGTCGGCGAGGCGCCCCGATCGCAGCCCTTCTGCTCCGCGCGGGCTCGCGACGACCGTCGCTCCGGTATCGCGAGCCAGCGCCGCGATACCGCCGGCATGATCGAAATGCGGTTCGGTGCTGAGAATGTATTTGATGTCGCGAGGACGAAAGCCGAGCGTCGCGACATTGGCGAGGATCGTCGGCTCGGCCTGTGGCAACGCCCCATCGATGAGGATCAGGCCATCGCCGGTATCGATCAATGCGACGCTGAGCCCGCCGAAGCCCACAAGATAGCTATTGCCGAAAATGCGGACGGGAGGACGCGGAGCTAGCCATTCCGCCGCCCGTTCCGGGGCGATCGGTCGGGTCAGCGGATCGTCGCGATCGGCCGCGGCGGCGGGTCCAACGAGAGCAATGGCAACGATGACGGCGAGTTTGGCGAGCATGTCCTGTTCTCCTTCGCCGCCGTGATGCCGCCGGGTGGGATGAACGACAAAGCATCTTCTCTGGACAGAGCCATGAGCTGAATTCATGATCGGGCATGGATCGCGCTCGACTTCCGCTCAATGCCTTGCGAGCGTTCGAGGCAGCGGCACGCCATCTCAATTTTACCCGCGCCGCGATCGAATTGTGCGTCAGCCAGGGAGCGGTCAGCCATCAGGTCGCGCAGCTCGAACGTCGCCTGGGGACGCGCCTGTTCGATCGGCTGCCACGCGGACTGGCGTTGACCGACGACGGCCACGCCTTGGTGCCGGTGCTGGCAGAGACGTTCGATCGGATCGGCGCGACGCTGGATCGTTATGCCGATGGAGGGTTCCGGGACGCGCTTAGCATCGGCGTCGTCGGCACGTTCGCGACGGGCTGGCTGCTCGAAAGGCTGGACGGCTTCGCCGCGGCGCATCCGCACATCGAACTCCGCGTATCAATCAACAACAATCGGGTCGATCTTGCCGGCGAAGCGCTCGATTATGCGATCCGGTTCGGCGACGGCGCCTGGCATGGAACGCATGCCGAGCCGCTGATCGAGGCGCCACTGACCCCATTATGCTCGCCCGCCGTGGCGCAGCGATTGCGGACGCCGGGCGACCTCACCCGCGAACGACTGCTGCGATCCTATCGCGCCAGCGAATGGACCCGGTGGTTCGAGGCCGCAGGCGCCACACCACCCACGCTGCGGGGTCCTCTGTTCGATAGTTCCGCGCTGATGGTTGGCGCGGCAATGAGCGGCCTGGGCATCGCCCTTGCACCGAGGATCATGTTCGCGCGGGAGATGGCCGCGGATCGTCTCGTCCAGCCTTTCGCGGTCGAGGTCGATGCCGGCCGCTATTGGCTCACGCGGTTATTGTCCCGCAAGAGCCGAGTTGCCACGCGGATCTTTCGTGATTGGCTATTGGACGAAGTCGCGACTTAGGCTGGGCGTAGGTTTGACGAGGCCGGAATGGTCACCTCACTCCCACTCGATCGTTCCAGGTGGCTTTGAGGTATAATCGTAGGTGACCCTATTTATACCTCTGACTTCGTTGATGATTCTCGTCGCAACCCGTGACAGGAATTCGCCGGTGAAGTGATAGGCATCGGCGGTCATGCCATCGACCGAGGTCACGGCGCGCAGCGCCAGCACGTTGTCGTAAGTGCGGCCGTCGCCCATCACGCCGACCGAGCGCACCGGCAGCAGCACCGCGAATGCCTGCCAGATCGCGTCGTAGAGCCCGGCGTTGCGAATCTCCTCGAGATAGATCGCATCGGCCTTGCGCAGGATATCGCAGCGTTCCTTGCTCACTTCGCCCGGGATGCGGATAGCGAGGCCGGGTCCGGGGAACGGATGACGGCCGACGAAGATGTCGGGCAGGCCGAGCTCGCGGCCGAGCGCGCGCACCTCGTCCTTGAACAATTCGCGCAGTGGTTCGACCAGCTTCATGTTCATGCGATCGGGCAGGCCGCCGACATTGTGATGGCTCTTGATCGTCACCGACGGGCCGCCGGTGAACGACACGCTTTCGATCACGTCGGGATAGAGCGTGCCTTGCGCGAGGAAATCGGCGCCGCCGATCTTTTTCGCTTCATCCTCAAATACATCGATGAAGGTCTTGCCGATGAACTTGCGCTTCGCCTCGGGGTCGGTGACGCCCGCGAGGCCGCTCATGAACAATGTCTCGGCGTTCACGTGGACGAGCGGGATGTTGTAATGGCCGCGGAACAGGCTGACGACCTGATCGGCCTCGCCCGAGCGCATCAGGCCGTGATCGACGAACACGCAGGTCAGCTGATGACCGATCGCCTCGTGGATCAGCACCGCGGCGACCGCGCTGTCGACGCCGCCCGACAGGCCGCAGATGACGCGCTTGTCTCCGACCTGGGCGCGGATCTCGGCGATCTTGGCGGCGCGGAATTCGGCCATCGTCCAGTCGCCGGTCAGCCCGCAGACGTGACGCGCGAAATTGGCGATCAGCCGGGCGCCGTCGGGCGTGTGGACGACCTCCGGATGGAATTGCATCGCGTAATAGCGGCGGGTGTCGTCCGCGATCACCGCGAACGGTGCGCCGGCGCTGGCCGCTACGGGGCGGAAGCCGGGGGCGAGCGCGGTGACCTTGTCGCCATGGCTCATCCACACCTGGTGGGTCTCGCCTTCGGTCCATAGTCCGTCGAACAATTCGCAGCCGTCGTCGATCTCGATAAAGGCGCGGCCGAACTCGCCACTGTCGCCCAGCTCCACGGTGCCGCCCAGCTGATGCATCATCACCTGTTGGCCGTAACAGATGCCCATGATCGGCAGTCCGCTGTCGAGGATCGGCTGGGGAATACGCGGGCTATCGTCATCCAATACGCTGGCTGGGCTGCCCGACAGGATGATCCCGCGCGGCTTCATCCGCGTGAAGGCGTCCGCTGCCGACTGGAAGGGGGCGATTTCGGAGTAGACCCCCGCCTCTCGCACGCGGCGCGCGACGAGCTGCGTCACCTGGCTGCCGAAATCTACGATGAGGATCGAGTCGCTGTGCTGGTTCATGGCGCCCGATAGCGACTGATCTCCCCGAACGCCAGTTGGGGCGTCGCGAAACCTCTTCGTCGCCTCCGTATAAGTCCGAATACGATTTACACTTCACAAAAGTGCAGGAAATGTGTCATGATTCTGTAACATCGCGATCAAGCGATGGTTTTGGAAGGATGCAGACATGATCAAGACGGTAATATTCTCTTTGCTTGTCGCGGCGCCGCTGGCGGCGGTTCCGGCAGCGGCGGCCTCGAATGACGGCCAGACCACGGCGCTCGTCACGGCGCGCGACTCCGATGTCCGTTCGGCCGAAGCGCTTACCCGCGTCGCGCCCAAGGATGGCGGCGCCTATATCGAGCTCGCCCAGGCGTATTTGCGCGCAGACCGCACGGCGGATGCTGCTGCAGCCTATCGCCATGCGCTCGTGCTCGACAACGAGATGATGGAAACCAAGACCGGCGATGCGATCTGGTCGCGCAATGTCGCGCGCGCGGCGCTGGTACGCTTTCCCCAGATGTCCTCGCGCTGATTTAGAGGGGCGCGGCCCGGCTTCCCAGAGGGGGTCGGGCCGCGGCATGCCCGGGGGAACGGCCTGCCGCCGTTCGACGAAGCGGCGGGCGGCAGCTCAGCTGAAGGCCAGGCCTTCGAACTTGCCCGACCGCGTCCAGTCGTCGAGATACCGGAAGTAAGCGAAAGCCCCGAGCGGATAGCCGACCGCGAGCGCCGCCGCAGGGCCCGGATCCTTGCCCTCATTGTTATAGTAACCAGGCGTGCAATCGGGTGCGTTGCGCAACGTTCGCCCCGGTCCGGTCAGCAACAGATCGACCCAGGCCTCCTGCGCTTCCTGCGTCACCTCGACCTCTTTGGCGCCAATCGCTTCCGCGTGGCGAACGACTGCCGCGATCGCGCGCGCGGACTCGGTCAGATTGTGCGGGACGTTGGAGATCAGGTTCGCACCCTGGGTCGGCGTGACCACGAACATGTTGGGATAATCATGGACGTGGATGCCGTGCTTCGAGCGCATCCCCAGCGCCCAGCTGTCGGTCAATTTCACGCCGTTGCGGCCGATCACGTCGAAGCCGAGCAAGCTCTGCAAGTTCGTCCCGACATGGAAACCCGAGGCGTAGACGATGCAATCCACCTCATAATGCTTGCCGGCAACGACGAAGCCGGTCTCGTCGATCCGTTCGACTCCCTGCCCGTCGGTATCGATCAGATGCGTGCCGGGGGTGTTGAACGCCTGAAGATAGGCATCGTGGAAGCACGGACGCTTGCAGAGCTGGCGGTACCAGGCTTTCAGCTTCGCTGAGGTTTCCTTGTCCTCGACGATCGCGTCGACGCGATCGCGAATCTCCTCCATCTTCTCGAAGTCGGAATCCTCCCATACCGACATGATGTCGGTCAGGCTGCGCTTGTCGGGCGGCAGGGTCGCCACCCGCGCCTTGATCCGGCGCGACAGATCGGTCCAGCCGTCCTGGACCCAATCCTCCTCGATCATATTGCCCGGCGTCTGGTTGGCGGTGAAATTCTCCAGCCAGCGGCGCTGCCACCCCGGCGTGGCGATGCTCGCGAACCAGTCGGGGTCGATCGGTACGTTGTTGCGGACGTCGACCGACGAGGGCGTGCGCTGGACGACGTACAGTTCCTTGCAGGCTCGCGCGAGGTGCTGGACCGCCTGGACCGAGGTCGCGCCGGTGCCGATGATCGCGACGCGCTTGTCGGCCAGGCCAGTCATCAGCGCGCCCTTGGCGTCGCCGCCGGTATAGTCATAGTCCCACCGGCTGGTGTGGAACGACTTACCCTTGAAGCTGGTGAGGCCGGGAATGCCCGGCAGCTTGGCGACGTGGAGCGGACCGGTGCCGATGCCGACATATTTGGCGGTGAAGCGATCGTCGCGGTCGGTGGTGATCACCCAGAGCGACTGTTCGCCATCCCAAGTGACCTCGCGAATCTGGGTGTGGAACAGCGCCTTGTCGTAGAGATGGTATTGGCGGCCGATCCGCTGGCATTGCTCGAGGATTTCGGGGCCATGCGCGTATTTTTCGGTCGGCATATGCCCGGTTTCTTCGAGCAGCGGGATGTAGATCATCGATGCCGTATCGCATTGCGCTCCGGGATAGCGGTTCCAATACCAGGTGCCGCCGAAGTCGCCGCCCTTTTCGATGATGCGGAAATCGCTGATCCCGGCCTCGGCGAGCCGCGCACCCGTCACCAAGCCGGCAAACCCGCCGCCGACAAAGGCGAACGTCACATAGTCGGTGACCGGATCGCGCTCGGTGAATGGCGTGTGTGGATCGGCGGCATAATGCGCCAGATTGCCCTCGAGGTTGAGATATTGGGCGTTGCCGTCGTCGCGCAGGCGCTTGTCGCGCTCGGCGATATATTTCGCGAGCAGCGCCTTTTTGTCGATCGGCTTCTTGAGCGGGGTCTGGTCGTTCATGACCATACCCTATCTTTGAAAAACGGTCCGGCGCAAGATAGAAAGCGCCGGACCATAAACCCCATTCAGTCGATGGGATTCACATCGAGGCCAGTCCATCTGGCAATGAACGCCCAGTCGATCGCGGTCTCGTCGATGATCTTGTCGGTCGGCTTGCCCGATCCATGCCCGGCGCGCGTCTCGATCCGAACAAGGTGCGGCTTCGGGCCCAGATCCAGCGACTGGAGCATCGCGGTATATTTGAAGGTATGCCCCGGCACGACGCGATCGTCGGTATCGGCCGTCGCCGCCAGGATCGCCGGATAGGGCTTGCCCGTGCGGATGTTGTGATAAGGCGAATAGGCGTAGAGCGTTTTAAAATCCGCTTCCTTCGACGGATAGCCGTAATCGTCGACCCAATAGCGGCCGGCGGTGAATCGGTCGAAGCGCAGCATGTCCATCACCCCGACCTGAGGCAGCGCGGCGGCGAACAGATCGGGCCGCTGGTTGACCACCGCACCGATCAGCAGGCCGCCATTCGATCCGCCCTGGATCGCGAGCTGATCCTTGCCGGTATAGCCCTTGGCCTTGAGATACTCGCCCGCGGCGATGAAATCGTCGAACACGTTCTGCTTGTTGGCGAGCCGCCCGGCATCGTGCCATGCTTTGCCATATTCGCCGCCACCGCGGATGTTGGCGACCGCAAGCACTCCACCCTGTTCGAGCCAGGCGACGCGCGTCGCCGAGAAGGCGGGGGTCATCGAGATGTTGAACCCGCCATAAGCATAAAGCAGCGTCGGTGCAGGGCCGGTCACGCCTTTCTTGCGGACGATGAACATCGGCACCGTTGTCTTGTCCTTGGACGGATAGAAGACCTGGCTGACCTCATAACCGGCTGGATCGAACGCCACCTTGGGCTGCGCCCAGACGCTCGTCTTGCCGGTCGCGACGTCATAGCGATAGATCGTCGTCGGCGTGGTGTAGCTGGTGAAGGTGAAGAAGGTCTCGGGATTGTCGGCCTCGCCGCCGAACCCACCCGCAGCGCCAATACCCGGCAGCGTCACCTTGCCATCGGGCTTGCCGTCGAGCGTGAAGCGGCGGACCTCGCTTTTCACGTCGACCATATATTCGCCGATCAGCTTGCCGCCGATCAGGCTGGCGGTGTCGAGCACGGCCTTATCCTGCGGGATGACCTCGACCTCGGGCGGGATTGCCGAGCGCGCGTAGAGATTGGTCATCACCACCTTGTTGCGCGGCGCATCCTTGTTGGTCAGCCAGTAGAAATTGCCGCCCCGATTGCCGATCAGCCCCCACATATTGGCCATGCCGGTAAACAGCTTGCGCGGCATCGGATTGGGCGCGGTCAGGTCGATGACCGTCACGTCGTTGCGGTTGTCGGTGCCCTCGGTCGTATAGATGACCAGCCATTTGCCGTCGTCGGTGACGCCGGCGCCATGGCCCCATTTGGGATGATCGGGAGTCGCATAAACCAGGGCGTCCGCCGATTGCGGCGTGCCGAGCTTGTGGAAATAGACCGTCTGGTTCTCATTGGTCGACTGAAACTTCTTGCCTTCCGGCGGGGCAGCGAAGCGCGAATAATAGAAGCCGGAACCGTCCTTGGCCCAGGACAGGCCGGAGAATTTGACCCATTCGATATCGTCGTCGAGTACCTTGCCGGTGTCGACGTCGAGCACCTTGACCGTGCGCCAATCGGTGCCGCCGTCCTGGATCGCATAGACCAGCTTCTTGCCGTCCTCGCTTGGGGCCCATTCGCCGAGCGCGGTGGCACCGTCCTTCGACCAGCCATTGGGATCGATAAGCACCCTGCCCTGCCCATCGACGCCGTCGCGGACGAACAGCACCGCCTGATTCTGCAGACCGGTATTGTGCAGATAGAAATAGCGTCCGCCTTTGCGCTCGGGCTGGCCGAACCGCTCATAGTCGATCAGCTTCTTGAGACGTTCCTTGAACACGTCGCGGCCGGGCAGCGTCGCCAGATAGGCGTCGGTGACCTTGTTTTCCGCCTCGACCCACGCCGCGACCTTGGGATCGGTGCGGACGTCGTTTTCGAGCCAGCGATAGGGGTCGGCGACCTTCACGCCGAATTGCTCGTCGACGGTGTCGCCACGCTCAGTGGCGGGATAAGGGAGAGCGGTCATATCGGTTTTCGGAGAACTCGTCTGGGCAAGAGCGGGCGCGGCAAGCGCAATCAGGGTCAGCGGCAAGATATGGCGCATTCAGGGCTCCGCAAGCTAGCGTGGGGCATCCTGTTTATCAGGCGGCACACCGCGTTCAATGGCTGGAAGTGGCGCCGTTTCGGACCCATAACGGCCTTTAGGTGTTGTCCGCCCTGTAACAAGGAGAAGAAAAAATGATCCGCTCCCTCCCAATCGCAGCCATCATGCTGTCGTCGATTGCGCTCCCCGCAATGGCGCAAAGCGTGCCCGAGCAACGCCGCTGGGAAGCCGCCCAGCGCCGCTATGACAACGAAACCGCGATCTACGACCGCGCGCGTGCCGATTACGAAGCGGCGCAGCGGCGCGACCGCCGCTATAATAATGGCGGCTATAATAACGGCGGCTATAACGACCCGCGCTACAATGGTCCCAATGACGGCCAATATTCGACCGATTATGACGCCTCGCGTTATTATCGCGACGACCCGCGCTACCAGGAGCGCACGCTGAGCTCGAACGACCAGGTCTATCGTGGATCCGACGGGCGCTATTATTGCAAGCGCTCCGACGGCACGACCGGGCTGATCATCGGTGGCGCCGCCGGTGGCATCGTCGGCAACGTGATCGATGGCGGCCGCAACCGCGTCGCGGGCACGCTGATCGGCGGCGCTCTCGGCGCGCTCCTCGGCAAGAAGGTCGACCAGTCGAACAGCGAGTATAAGTGCCGCTGATGCATGCGGGCCGCGCTTCCATACGGAGCGCGGCCCAATAATTCGGGAGAAACCGCTCGCTTTCGATGTAGGCCTGAGCGGGATGGTTCCCCCAGCCCCGACATAGCCGAACTACAGCCGCCGACCCGATGCAGTTCGGAGCCGGTGGAAAAGAATGCCATTCGTACCCCCAACCAGAAGTAGAGTCGGCCGACTGGCCTATTGACAAAACAAACCGGTTGCCCTGTTCTACACAAGGAGGCGTCGAATGGACACCAACAAGGAACTGAATCGCCGTAAGTCATTGGCGCTCGCCGCTGCGCTGCCGCTGGCCGCAGCGTGGCAGCCGGCATTGGCGGCGGGCGGTCGGTTTGATCAGCAGCGCGGGTTCGATTTCCTGATCGGCGAGTGGCGTGTGCGCCATCGCAAGCTGCGCAAACGGTTGGCTGGCAATCACGAGTGGTTCGATTTCCCAGGCACGTTGTCGGTATCGCCGATCCTGAACGGCGCCGGGAATTTCGATCGCAACGAGCTGTCCGACCCCAGCGGACCTTACGAAGCGCACTCGCTGCGACTGTTCAGTACAGCGACCGGGCATTGGTCGATCTGGTGGCTGGATGGCCGCGCACCCGCGCTCGATCCGCCGGTGGTCGGCAGGTTCGAGGGTAAGCGCGGGACATTCTTCGCGGACGATGTCTTCGCGGGACGGCCGATTCGCGTACGCACGACTTACGAGCCGTTGAGTCCGACCATTGCGCAATGGACGCAGGCCTTTTCGGACGATGGCGAGCGGAGCTGGGAAACCAATTGGATCATGGACTTCACGAGGGCCAAGCAATGACGATAGCTGGGCTCGCTCGTCCGACCGGCGCCGGGGACTTCGATTTTATTCACGGATCCTGGCAAGTCCGCCATCGCAAGCTGCGGGACCGTTTGGTGGGAAGTACCGACTGGATCGCGTTCGGCGGCACCATGCATGCCGATCCGATCCTGGGCGGCTTGGGCAATTTCGACCAGAACGTCATCGATCAGCCGGAAGGACGCTACGAAGCCTGCACCTTGCGGCTATTCCATCCCGATACCGGGCAATGGTCGCTGCACTGGATCGACGGGCGCGATCCCAAGATCGATCCGCCGCTTTACGGCGCGTTCAAGGATGGCGTCGGAACCTTCTTCGGCGAGGACAGCTTCCGCGGCCGTCCGATCCGGCTGCGCTTCCTTTGGGAGCGGCCGACGCTGACCACGGCACGCTGGACCCAAGCCTTTTCGGCTGACGGCGGCGCCACCTGGGAGGTCAATTGGATCATGGAGTTCAGCCGGACATGAAGCGCGTTCCTTTTCTGTCGCTCGCCGCTGCCGGCATTGCGGCGCTTTCCGCTCCAGCCCCCGGCATCGCTGCCGACGACGCAGCGCCGCATCCGGTCATTGAGCTGCGCCAGTATAAGATCGTGCCGGGCAAGCGAGACGCCATGATCGCCCTGTTCGAGCGCGAGTTCGTCGAAAGCCAGGAAAAGCTGGGCATGCGGCTGGTCGGCCAATTCCGCGACCGCGACGATCCCAGCCGGTTCACGTGGATCCGCGCCTTCTCGTCGATGGAAGCGCGCGGCAAGGCGCTCAACGATTTCTATTTCGGGCCGGTCTGGCAAGCGCATCGCGGCGAGGCCAACCCGCTGCTCGACGACAATGACGACGTGCTGCTGTTGCGGCCCGCCTGGTCGGGATCTGGGTTCGGCTCACCAAGCGGGCAACGGCCGCCGCCGGGCGCCGACGGCAAACCGGCTGGGCTGGTCGTGGCGACGATCGAATATCTGTGGAAACAGCCAGACCAGGGATATGCGGCCTATTTCCGCGACACGCTGGCGCCTGCCTATCGCGCGGCCGGCCTACCGGTACTTGCCGCTTATAGCCCCGAGACCGAGCCCAACAATTTCCCGCGTCTCTATGTGCGGCAAAACGAGCGACTGCTGGTGTGGTTCACGCGCGTTGCCAGCCCTGCCGCCTATCAGTCCGCTCAACGCAAGCTGCGAGCGAGGGCGGTCTGGCGTGGGTCGCTACAGCCAGCATTGGCCAATTACCGTGAGCGCACCCCGCAAGTGCTGATGTTGTCGCCGACGCCGCGGTCGCTGCTGCGGTGACCGAACAAAAAAAGGCCCCGCTTCCGCGAGGCCTTTTTTCTATTTCGGGCGATGCCGCTCAGGCAGCGACGTCGTAATCCTCGTCGGTCATGACCGGGCCCGAATCCTGGCCCTTGGCCGAGACGTCACGATCGACGAACTCGATGATCGCCATCGGCGACGCATCCGACGCGCGGATGCCGGCCTTGATGACGCGGGTATAGCCACCGGCGCGCGAGGCGTAGCGCGGGCCGATCACGTCGAACAACTTCACCAGCTGCGCGTCGTCGAGCAAGCGCGCATGCGCCAGACGACGATTGGACAGGCCGCCCTTCTTCGCCAGCGTCACCAGCTTCTCGACGTACGGGCGAAGTTCCTTCGCCTTGGCGACGGTGGTGGTGATCTGCTCGTGCTTGATGAGCGCGGCCGCCATGTTGCGGAACAGGGCGAGACGATGCGCGGAGGTACGCTGAAGCTTACGACCGCCAACCTTATGACGCATTTCTTAGTCCTTTCAGTTCGTTAAGGGGCCGTTTCAGGTACCCCAGACCAGGTGGCGACGCGGACCACACCCAATCGTCACCCCCACGAAAGCGGGGGCCCATCTCCCGCCGTCGAACCCAGTCCCTCGTAAAGGAGCTGGGTCCCCGCTTTCGCGGGGATGACGGCGGATGGGCGTTAGCCCATGATTTCCTGTTCCAGCTTCTTGGCCATCTCTTCGATGTTCTCAGGCGGCCAGCCCGGGATTTCCATCCCGAGGCGGAGACCCATGCTCGACAGCACTTCCTTGATCTCGTTGAGCGACTTGCGGCCGAAATTTGGCGTGCGCAGCATCTCGGCTTCGGTCTTGCCGACCAGATCGCCGATATAGATGATGTTGTCGTTCTTGAGGCAGTTGGCCGAACGCACCGACAGTTCGAGCTCGTCGACCTTCTTGAGCAGGTAACGATTGATCTGCTGGGTGTCGCCCGAGACACCGGTATCCGACGGCGCCGCGGCGACGCCGATCGGCGCCGAGCGGGTGATCGCCGAATCGTCGAAGTGGACGAACAGCGCCAGCTGGTCCTGCAGGATGCGCGCGGCATAAGCGAGCGCGTCCTCCGGGGTCACCGTGCCGTCGGTTTCGACCGTCAGCGTCAGCTTGTCGTAATCGAGTTCCTGCCCGACGCGGGTGTTCTCGACCTTGTACGACACCTGGCGCACCGGCGAGTAAAGCGCGTCGACCGGGATCAAGCCGATCGGCGCATCGGCCGGACGGTTGGCGACCGCGGCGACATAGCCCTTACCGACATCGGCGGTCAGCTCCATGTTGAGCGTCGCACCCTCGTCGAGGTGGCAGATCACCAGGTCGGGGTTCATCACTTCGATGTCGCCCGACACGGCGATGTCCCCGGCCTTGACCTCTGCCGGGCCGGTGGCCGCGAGCTGGAGACGACGCGGACCTTCGCCCTGCATCTTCAGCGCGATCTGCTTCACGTTCAGCACGATGTCGGTCACGTCCTCACGGACGCCGGCAAGCGAGCTGAACTCGTGCAGCACGTTCTCGATCTTGATCGAAGTGACCGCCGCGCCCTGAAGGCTCGACAGCAACACGCGACGCAGCGCGTTGCCAAGGGTCAGACCAAAACCGCGCTCGAGCGGTTCGGCAACGAAGGTCGCCTTGCTCTTCCCATCGCCGCCCTTCTTTTCGAGCGCGTTGGGCTTCTTCAATTCCTGCCAGTTCTTTGCATTGACAGACACGGGGGCTTCCCTCTGTTGGGCCGGGGGTGGGGGTAACCCCTGCGGCCGTGGGCGAATGCCGGCGCAGCGCGATCAACCGCGCGCCGGCCAGACGAATTCAGACGCGGCGACGCTTGGACGGACGCACGCCATTGTGCGGGATCGAGGTCACGTCGCGGATCGAGGTGATCTGGAAGCCGACCGCTTGCAGCGCGCGAAGCGCCGACTCGCGGCCCGAACCCGGACCCTTGACCTCTACTTCGAGCGTGCGGACGCCGTGTTCGGCGGCCTTGCGGCCCGCGTCTTCGGCGGCAACCTGCGCCGCGTACGGGGTCGACTTGCGCGATCCCTTGAACCCCATCATCCCGGCGGACGACCAGCTGATCGCATTGCCCTGGGCATCGGTGATGGTGATCATGGTATTGTTGAAGCTGGCGTTCACATGGGCGACGCCGGCGGTGATGTTCTTGCGTTCGCGCCGACGAAGGCGCTGCGGTTCACGTGCCATTTTTCTATCCTAACCTTCGAAGCTGGAAGTAGCGGTGCGGGCTAGCGCGCCTGCTTACTTCTTCTTGCCGGCGATCGGCTTGGCCTTGCCCTTGCGAGTGCGCGCATTGGTATGCGTGCGCTGGCCACGGACGGGCAGACCCTTACGGTGGCGCAGGCCGCGATAGCAGGCCAGATCCATCAGGCGCTTGATGTTCATCGCGGTCTCGCGACGAAGATCGCCCTCGACCATATAGCCGGCGTCGATCGCTTCGCGGATCTGCAGCACTTCCTGGTCGGTCAGGTCCTGAACACGACGCTCTGGAGCGATGTTCAGCTTCGTGGTGATTTCCTTGGCTTTGGCCGGGCCAATGCCGTGGATATACTGAAGCGCGATCACTACGCGCTTGTTGGTCGGGATGTTGACACCCGCAATACGTGCCATGAAATTTATTCTCCTAGCTCCACGGGATACGGCATGGCTGCCACGTACCCCATCTCATCGCGATGCCCGAAACGCACGACAGCGGCGGACGCAGGCAAGCGCCGCCGGTCAGCCGGTGTATCGGAAGGGCGTTCACTTAGGGTCGAGTCGCTATACTGTCAAGCGCGGCTGCCAGTGGAATGCGCCAGTCGCCCGCGCTTCAGCGGATATCCGTGGCGGCATAACGATCGTCATCCGCTCGTCCCCGTCCATAACTGAGATCGCCGGTGTCGGGAAGCGTGTCGGCGGGTTGGACGAAGGACGCGTCGACGATCTCGGTACCACGATCCACCCCGCCCGCCGCCGTGGCTAGGTTGGCGTAGAACGGGTTCATCTCGGCCACCGTCTGATTGCCCGCCAAGATGCCGGTTCCGACTGCTGCCAGGATGCCCAAGCCGAGCCCGAGCGCCCAACGATTGCCGCGATCGACACGCACCGGCCATCCTCCTTCCAATGCCCACAGGTATCGAACGCGAGAAGGAAGATCGGCGTTCCCCGCTATTTCTTATCGTCTGGGCCGACGGGAGCAGGTGGCGGCGCCTCGGCCGCGGTCTTGAGCCCGTCAAGCTGGGTGCCGAGCACCCCATCGACGAGCGGGGCGAGTTTCTCGAACCCCGTCGGCGAATAGCCTCCGGCGACATAGGTCATCTTGACCTTGGTCGCCTTGTCGCCCTCCGGCGAGAGTTCGAACGTCATCGTCGCGACGATCGCCTCACCCTGGAGCGGGCCGAACGCGCCTTCCATCCGCAGCATCTTGCCCTTGTCGACGAAGATCAGTCGCGCATGCTGGACGCTGCCCCGGCCCGGCAGCTTCTCGCAGAAGCACCCCGTCGCCTGGCTGTCGATATAGAGATTGGCGGAATCGCCGGACCAAGTGTGTTCCTTTGACCACCAGCGTTGGGGAGCGCGCAGCGTTTCCCACACCGTGTCGGCCGAGGCGTCGATCGTGACGGTCTTTTCGACGACGAAGCCGGCGGCTTCGGTTTTCACGACATCGGCAATGGCGGGTGTTGTGACGATCGCAAACAGAACGGCGGCAATTGTGGCGCGGAACATGGTGGATCCCCCCTCAGGATGGAGGAAGACTATCGTGCCACAAGCTATCCGTCACTCCCGCGAAACACCCTCCCCTCACCCCAGCCACTTCCGTCATCCCAGCGCAAGCTGGGATCTCAAGCGGCGGCGCGATCGCTTTGTAAACCACGAGACCCCAGCTTTCGCTGGGGTGACGGTAGGGTGTTTCGCTAGGATGCCGACTATTTGCCAAAGGAAGACGACCGGGCCTCAGGCCCTATCGCCTTACTTACTGTCCAGCGCTGCCGCCACCGCCGCACTGACCTGGTCGATATCTGCCATGCCGTCGACCCGCGCCAGGATGCCGCGGGCTTCGTAGATCGGGATGATCGGCGCGGTCTTGCCGCGATACTCGGCCATCCGGGTGCGAACGGTTTCCTCGTTATCGTCGGGGCGGCGCTTGAATTCGGTCGAGCCGCAGACGTCGCAGACGCCGGTGACCTTGGGCTGCTTGAATGTGTCGTGATAGCCCTCGCCGCACTTGGCGCAGGTGTAGCGGCCAGTGATGCGTGTGACGAGCGCGTCCTCGTCGACGGTCAGCTCGATCACATGGTCGAGCTTGCGGCCGCGATCGGCGAGCAATTGATCGAGCGCCTCGGCCTGCGCGGCGGTACGCGGATAGCCGTCGAAGATCGCGCCCTCACCCGCCGTCATCTGATCGAGCCGCTCGCCGATGATCCCCGACACGACATCATCGGGCACCAGTTCGCCGGCATCCATGATCGCCTTGGCCTTGAGGCCGGTCGGCGTCCCCGCCTTCACCGCGGCGCGCAGCATGTCGCCGGTCGATAGCTGGACCATGCCGCGGTCAGCGACGAGCTTCGCCGCCTGGGTGCCCTTGCCGGCCCCGGGTGGGCCGAGGAGGATGATGTTCACGTATGCACCCCTTGTCTCCCTGTTGGCGCCGCCCCTCTTAACGGAGGCGGCCGCCCTTCAACTTCGCCTTCTTGATGAGGTCGCCATATTGGTGCGCCAGCAGATGCGACTGGATCTGGGTCACCGTGTCCATCGTCACGTTGACGACGATCAGCAGGCTGGTGCCGCCGAGGTAGAACGGGATCTTCAGCGCCGAGACGAGATATTCGGGCACCAGGCAGATTACCGCCAGATAGGCCGCGCCGATCACGGTGATGCGCGTCAGCACATAATCGAAATAGGCTTCGGTGTTCTTGCCCGGGCGAATGCCCGGGATGAACCCCCCATAGCGCTTCAGATTGTCCGCGGTCTCTTCGGGATTGAACACCACGGCGGTGTAGAAGAACGAGAAGAAGATGATGCCGAGCCCGTACAGCGTCATGTACAGGATCGAGCCGTGCTGGAGGTACTGGTTGAGGCTGATGACGACATCGCCCCACCAGGTATCGCCCTTTACCTTGTTGCCTGCGAGCTGAGTGATGGTCAGCGGCATCAGCAGCAGCGACGAGGCGAAGATCGGCGGGATCACGCCGGCGGTGTTGAGCTTGAGCGGCAAGTGGCTGCGATCGGACTGGACGCCGCGCTGGGTTTGTCGCTTTGGATATTGGATCAGGATGCGCCGTTGCGCGCGCTCCATGAAGCAGATGAACAGAATGATCGCGATCACCGCGGCGATGATCCCGAGCACCTGGAAACTGTCCATGCTGCCGGTGCGGCTGCCATTGATCAGATTGTAGATGTTGGTCGGCATGTTGGCGACGATGCCAGCCATGATGATCAGTGAAACGCCATTGCCGATGCCGCGGCTGGTGATCTGCTCGCCCAGCCACATCAGGAACATCGTGCCGCCGATCAGGCTGATCACCGCGCCGACGCGGAACAGCATGCCGGGTTCGACCACTGCCTGGACGCCGGCATTGGCGCCATAGGCTTCCAGCCCGACCGCGATGAACCAGCCTTGCACCGCAGTCAGCGCGACGGTGCCGTAGCGGGTATATTGGTTGAGCCGCTTGCGCCCGCTCTCACCCTCTTTCTTGATCGCGGCGAGCGTCGGCGACAGCGAGGTCGCGAGCTGCACCACGATCGAGGCGGTGATATAGGGCATCACGCCGAGCGCGGTCAGCGACATGCGCTTGAGCGACCCGCCCGAGAAATTGTTGAAGAAGTCGAGCACACCGCCATTGGTCTGGTTCGACAGCACGCCGAGCGCGGTCGGGTCGACGCCCGGCAGCGGGACGTAGCTGAGCAGGCGGAAGACGATCAGCGCGCCGATCGTGAACCACAGCCGCTTCTTGAGGTCGGTCGCCTGGGCGAACTTGGAAAGGTTGAGCCCTGAGGCCAGACTATCGGCTGCGGATGCCATTTATTTGATCGTCCCGAAATAAAAACGGCGGAGATGCGTGTTCCGCGCCCCCGCCGCTCATATAGGCGCCCATTCGGCCTTGTCACCTATCGCCCGTCGCACAAGCGACGGACCGGTGTGGATTACTTCTTCGCGGCAGCCTGCTTGGCTTCCTTGTCGGCCTTGCGCTCGCGATACTTGACGCCCTTCTTGGCAGCAGCCTTGTCGGCGGCGGAGACGAGCTCGATGACCTCGACTTTACCGCCAGCCTTCTCGACCGCCTCGATCGCGCCCTTCGACGCGCCGGCGACCAGGAAGCTGAGCTTGGCGGTAACTTCGCCCTTGCCGAGCAGACGGACGCCATGCTTGCCGCCGCGCGCCAGGCCTGCGGCCTTCAGCGCGGCGTGGTCGATCGTGCCCTTGGCATCGAGCTTGCCGGCGTCGACCGCCTTCTGGATTGCGCCGAGGTTCACCTCGGCATGGTCCTTGGCGAAGATGTTGTTGAAGCCACGCTTTGGCAGACGCATGTGGAGCGGCATCTGGCCGCCCTCGAAGCCCGCGATCGAGACGCCTTCGCGGCTCTTCTGGCCCTTCTGGCCACGACCGGCGGTCTTGCCCTTGCCCGAGCCGATGCCACGGCCGACGCGGATCTTGCGATGGCGCGCGCCCTGGTTGTCGCGCAGTTCGTTCAATTTCATATCATGCACTCGCTTTCGCTTTTGTCGCGCAAGCTCCCGCGAACGGTAGCTTTATCCCCTCTCGCCTGCGGGAGAGGTACGGAGACTTGGCAGCTTGCTGCCTAGTCGAAGTGGTGAGGGTCTTCTTTCTTCTTCGTTACCGCAACACCGCGGAGAAGAAGGAAGAAGACCCTCACCCAACCCTCTCCCGCAAGCGGGAGAGGGCTAGATGGGTTACTCGGCGACGCTCACCATGTGAGCGACCTTCTTGATCATGCCGCGAACCTCGGGCGTATCCTTCAGCTCGACGGTCCGGTGCATCTTGTTGAGCCCCAGACCGATCAGCGTGGCACGCTGGTCCTTGGTGCGGCGGATCGGCGAACCGGTCTGGGTGATCTTCACCGTGCCGATCGCGGCGTCCTTCTTGGCTGCCATGTCGATTACTCCGCGATCGCCAGGGCTTCAGCCTCGGCCGCGCCCTTGTCGGCGCCACCGCGGCCGAGCAGGTCGGCGATCTTCTTACCGCGCCGCTGCGCAACCGACTTCGGCGAAGTCTGGTCGCCCAACGCCTCGAAGGTGGCGCGGATCATGTTGTAGGGGTTCGACGTGCCGACCGACTTGGTCACCACGTCGGCGACGCCGAGCGATTCGAACACGGCGCGCATCGGACCGCCGGCGATGATGCCGGTACCCTGCGGCGCCGAGCGCAGCGTGACCTTGCCCGCACCGAAATGGCCGTTGCCATCATGGTGCAGCGTGCGGCCTTCGCGCAGCGGAACGCGGATCATGTGCTTCTTGGCAGCGGCAGTCGCCTTGGAGATCGCCTCCGGCACTTCGCGCGCCTTGCCGTGACCGAAGCCGACCCGGCCCTTGCCGTCGCCCACCACGACCAGCGCCGCGAAGCCGAAGCGCTTGCCGCCCTTCACCGTCTTCGAGACGCGGTTGATGTGGACGAGCTTTTCGATCAGCTCTTCGCCGCCGTCGTCGCTGCCCTGGCCACGACGATCGTCGCGACGTCCGCCGCGGCCGCCATCACGGCCGCCACGATTGCCGCCACCGCCGCCGCCGCCCGGGCCACCGCGACCACGACCACCGCGACCGCCGCCGCCACCACCACGGCCGCCCTGGGGCGCCTCATGGGCAGTGGTCGCTTCGACCGCAGGCGCATCGACGGGAGCGTCGACCGTCGGGTTGGTTTCGTCAGCCATTCTCAGAACTCCAGTCCGGCTTCACGAGCCGCATCGGCCAGCGCCTTGACGCGGCCATGAAACAGGAAGCCGCCGCGATCGAACACGACCTGCTTGACCCCGGCCTTCACCGCGGCTTCCGCCACGCGCTTGCCGACCCGGGCCGCGGCGTCGATGTTCGCGCCCGACTTGTCGCGCACGTCCTTTTCCAGGCTCGATGCGGCGGCAACGGTCTTGCCGTTCTCGTCGTCGATCACCTGGGCATAGATGTGCTTGCCCGAACGATGCACCGAGAGGCGCGGACGACCGCCGCCACGCGAACGGAGCGCGGTGCGATTGCGCCGGCGGCGCTTCTCGAAAAGCGAAAGACCCTTGGTCATTACTTCTTCTTCCCTTCCTTACGGAAGATGTACTCGCCGTCGTACTTGATGCCCTTGCCCTTGTACGGCTCGGGCTTACGCCAGCGGCGGATCTCGGCGGCCAGCTGGCCGACCTTCTGCTTGTCGGCGCCCGAAATCTCGACCGTCGTGTTGTCCGGGGTAGCGACCGTCAGGCCCTCCGGCACGTCGATATCGACATCGTGGCTATAGCCGAGCTGCAGCTTCAGCCTTTTGCCCTGGGCATTGGCGCGGTAGCCGACGCCGGTGATCAGCAGCTTCTTGGTGAAGCCGTCGGTCACGCCGGTCACCAGGTTCTGCACCAGGGTCCGCTGCATGCCCCAGAACGCGCGAGCGCGCTTGGTCTCGTTGGCCGGCTTGACGCCGATCGAGTCCGCCTGGACGTCGTAGATGACCTCATCGGCCATCGGCATGCTGAGGGTGCCCTTGGGGCCCTTCATGCTGAGCGTGCCGTCGGCGACCGTCGCGGTGACACCGCTCGGAATCGCGACAGCCTTTTTGCCAATGCGGCTCATCAGAACACCTCCGCCAGCACTTCGCCGCCGACATTCTGCTCACGTGCTTCGGCATCCGAGAGCACGCCGCGCGGCGTCGAGACGATGGTGATGCCCAGGCCGTTCATCACGCGCGGCAGTTCCTGCGAACCGCTGTACACGCGGCGGCCCGGCTTCGAGACGCGCGCGACGTGCTTGATGGCCGGCTGGCCCTCGAAATATTTGAGCTCGATACGGATGCCCTTGGCGGGCCCCATCTCTTCCTCGGAATAACCGCGGATATAGCCCTCACGCTGGAGAACATCGAGCACGCGGACGCGCAACTTCGACGCCGGCGAAAGGACCGAGTCCTTGCGCGCGCGCTGGCCGTTGCGGATGCGGGTGAGCATATCACCCAGGGGATCGGTCACTGCCATCTTCGTGTCCTTACCAGCTCGACTTCGTGACGCCGGGGATCAGGCCCTTGTTGGCCAGTTCGCGCAGCTGCACACGGCAGAGTCGGAATTTGCGGTAGTAAGCGCGGGGACGGCCCGTCACTTCGCAACGATTGCGGATGCGGGTCGGATTCCCGTTGCGGGGAATCTCGGCCATCTTCAGCCGCGCGATCAGACGCTCGGTTTCGTCGAGCGACTTGTCGTTCGCCTGCGCCTTCAGCTTCGCATAGCGGTTGGCATATTTCACCACCAGCTTCTTGCGACGCTCATTCTTGTTCACGGAACTCAGTTTCGCCATGACTTAAGTTCTCTTTCCCTTATGCCGCCTGCTTCGCTTCGCCGTCCGCCTCGATGGGGAACGGGAAACCGAAGAGACGGAGGAGCTCGCGAGCCTCATCATCGGACTTCGCGGTGGTGGTTACGATGACGTCCATGCCGCGCACCTTGTCGATGCGGTCATAGTTGATCTCCGGGAACACGAGCTGTTCCCTGAGGCCCATCGCGTAATTGCCGCGACCGTCGAACGACTTCGGATTGAGGCCGCGGAAGTCGCGAACGCGCGGGAGCGCGATCGTGATGAAGCGGTCGAGGAATTCGTACATGCGCTCACGGCGAAGGGTGACCTTCACGCCGATCGGCATGCCCTCACGCAGCTTGAACTGCGCGATCGACTTCTTCGCCTTGGTGATCACCGGCTTCTGGCCCGCAATCAGCTCCATTTCCGAAGCTGCCTGCTCGACTTTCTTCTTGTCCTGGGTCGCCTCACCGACGCCCATGTTCAAGACGATCTTTTCGAGCCGCGGCACTTCGAGCGCATTCTTGTACCCGAACTTCTCGGTCATCGCCTTGACGATCACGTCGTCATAGCGCGCCTGCATGCGAGCCTTGTACTTGTCAGCCATCGATCTTCTTCCCGGTCTTTACCGCGACGCGGACCTTCTTGCCGTCCTTGCCCGTTTCGAAACGGACGCGGGTCGGCTTGCCGTCCACGACATGGGCAACCTTCGACACGTGCATCGGCGCTTCCGAGCGATCGAGACCACCTTGCGGGTTGGTCTGGCTCGGCTTGACGTGACGGACGTGCACATTGACACCCGAAACGACGACCTTGCCGTCCTTCGGCATCGCCTTGACGACTTCACCGGTGCGGCCCTTGTCCTTACCGGACAGGACAATCACCTGGTCGCCCTTCTTGATCTTCGCAGCAGCCATTACAGCACCTCCGGAGCCAGGCTGATCACCTTCATGTGACCACGAGCACGCAGTTCGCGCACGACCGGGCCGAAGATGCGGGTGCCGATCGGCTCCTCGTTCTTGTTGACCAGGACGGCCGCGTTCGAATCGAAGCGGATCACCGAGCCGTCGGGACGGCGGATATCCTTGGCGGTACGCACGATCACCGCGCGGTGAACGTCGCCCTTCTTCACTCGGCCGCGAGGCTGCGCTTCCTTGACGCTGACGACGATGATGTCGCCAACGCCGGCCGTGCGACGCTTCGAGCCGCCCAGCACCTTGATGCACTGCACCCGCTTCGCGCCGCTATTGTCAGCGACGTCGAGATTGGATTGCATCTGGATCATCGATCCGGTTCCTTCTCGTTTGGCCTACCGGGACTGGCCCGGCGGTTCCGATGAAAACTGCTGACGCTTACGCGTCGACGTCGACCCGCTCCGGCGTCGCGTGGGTGTCAACCCGCTCGATCACCTTCCAGGTCTTCAGCTTGGAGATCGGCGCGGTCTCTTCGATCCGCACGGTTTCACCCTGCTTGTACTCGTTGCCCTCGTCATGGGCGTGATACTTCTTCGAGCGGCGGATGATCTTGCCGTAGAGCGCATGCTTGACCTTGCGTTCCACGTTCACGACCACCGTCTTGTCGCCCTTGTCCGAGACGATCTGCCCGGTCAGCACGCGCTTCGGCATGTCCGTTTCCTTACTTTGCCGCAGCGCGCGAACGCGCGGTCTGCAGGGTCTTGATGCGAGCGATGTCACGGCGAACTTCACGCACGCGGCTCGGCTTCTCCAGCTGGCTGGTCGCGGCCTGGAAACGGAGGTTGAACGCCTCGCGCTTCAGGTTGCCCAACTCTTGGTCGAGCGTCTGCTCGTCCATGCCGCTATAATCGATCTTGTTCGCCATCTTACTCGCCTCCGAGGTGCGAGGTGTCGCCAAGGCGCGCCACGACCTTCGTCTTGATCGGCAGCTTCATCGCCGCGCGCTCGAACGCTTCCGCCGCGAGCGGGCCGGGAACGCCGTCCAGCTCGAACAGGATGCGGCCGGGCTTGACGCGTGCCGCCCAGAATTCCGGCGAACCCTTACCCTTACCCATGCGGACTTCGGCCGGCTTCGACGAGACGGGCACGTCCGGGAAGATCCGGATCCACAAGCGCCCCTGGCGCTTGATGTGACGCGTGATCGCGCGGCGAGCCGCCTCGATCTGACGCGCGGTGATCCGCTCCGGCTCCATCGCCTTCAGCCCGTAGGAACCGAAGTTCAGCGTGGCGCCACCCTTGGCGTCGCCGTGAATCCGGCCCTTGAACGCCTTGCGGAACTTGGTGCGTTTTGGTTGCAGCATGTCCTGTTGTCCTTAGCGGCGGTCGTCGCGCGCCGGGCGCACGCCGGAGGTCTGAGCCTCCATCATCAACCGCTCCTGCGCCATCGGGTCATGGCCGAGAATCTCGCCCTTGAAGACCCACACCTTGACGCCGCAGACACCGTAAGCGGTGTGCGCCTGCGCTTCGGCATAATCGAGGTGGGCGCGCAGCGTGTGCAGCGGCACCCGGCCCTCACGATAGCTTTCGGTGCGCGCGATCTCGGCGCCGCCGAGACGGCCGCCGCACTGCACGCGGATGCCGTCGGCACCCAGACGCATCGCCGACTGCACCGCACGCTTCATGGCGCGACGGAACGCGATACGACGCTCGAGCTGGTCGGCAATGCCCTGCGCAACGAGCTTGGCGTCGATCTCGGGCTTGCGGATCTCGACGATGTTCAGCGACACGTCCGAACCCGTCATCGTGCCGAGCTTGCGCCGCAGCTTTTCGATGTCGGTGCCCTTCTTGCCGATGATCACGCCGGGGCGCGCGGCATAGATCGACACGCGGCACAATTTGGCCGGACGCTCGATCACGACCTTCGAGATCGCCGCCTGGGGCAGCGTGTCGACGATGTACTTGCGGATCTTCAGGTCCTCGAGGAGGAGCTTGCCGTAATCCTGACCTTCCGCGAACCAGCGGCTGTCCCAGGTACGGTTGATCTGCAGGCGCAGGCCGATCGGATTGCTCTTGTGACCCATTATGCTTCTTCCTGCTCGCGGACGACGATGCGAAGGCGCGAAAACGGCTTCAGGATGCGGGTGGACTTGCCACGGCCGCGGGTCGCGAAGCGCTTCATCGTGATCGACTTGCCGACCGACGCCTCGGCGACGACGAGCGCGTCGACATCGAGGTTGTGGTTGTTTTCCGCGTTCGCGATCGCCGAGGCGAGCACCTTGCGCGCATCGATCGCCATTCCCTTCTTGGAGAAAGCGAGGATGTTGAGCGCGTCGCCGGCCTTGCGGCCGCGGATCAGACCCGCGACGAGGTTGAGCTTCTGCGCCGACCCACGAATCTGGGTAGCGACGGCCAGCGCTTCCTTGTCGCCGACCTTGCGGGGAGACTTAGGCTTCGACATTTTAACGCTTGCCCTTCTTGTCGGCGGCGTGACCCGGGAAGTACCGGGTCGGCGCGAACTCGCCGAGCTTCATGCCGACCATGTCCTCATTGACCGACACCGGCACGAACTTGCGGCCGTTGTAGACACTGAAGGTCAGGCCGACGAACTGCGGCAGGATGGTCGAGCGACGCGACCAGGTCTTGATCGGGCCACTACGGGCAGTCGATTCCTGAGCGACTTCGGCCTTCTTGAGAAGGCTGAGGTCGACGAACGGACCTTTCCAAACGGAACGAGCCATGAGCGGTTAGCCCTTCTTCTTCGCGTGACGCGACCGGATGATGAACTTGTCGGTCTGCTTGTTGTGACGGGTGCGGGCACCCTTGGTCGGCTTGCCCCACGGGGTGACCGGATGACGGCCGCCCGAGGTCCGGCCTTCACCACCGCCATGCGGGTGGTCGACCGGGTTCTTGGCGACACCGCGCGTCAGCGGGCGGATGCCCTTCCAACGATTGCGGCCGGCCTTGCCGAGGTTGGTGTTCTGGTTGTCCGGGTTGGACACCGCACCGACCGTCGCCATGCAATCCGCCGGAATGTAACGCTGTTCACCCGAGTTGAGGCGAACGATCACCATCCCGCGGTCGCGACCGACGACCTGGACATATGTCCCTGCCGACCGTGCAATCTGACCACCCTTGCCCGGCTTCATCTCCACGTTGTGGACGATGGTGCCGACCGGCATCTGGCCCAGCTCCATGGCGTTGCCCGGCTTCACGTCGGTCTTCTTGCCCGCGACAACCTTGTCGCCAACGGCGAGACGCTGCGGCGCGATGATATAGGCGACGCGATCCTTGCCATCCTCACCCGCACCATAGTTCACCAAAGCGATGAACGCGGTACGGTTGGGATCGTATTCGATCCGCTCGACGGTGCCGTCGACATCCCACAGGCGGCGCTTGAAATCGATGATACGATAACGCTGCTTGTGACCGCCGGCGATGCCGCGCGACGTTACATGGCCCTTGTTGTTGCGACCACCGGTCTTGCGCTTGCCTTCGGTCAGCGCCTTGACGGGCTTGCCCTTGTACAGCGCCGAACGGTCGACGAGGATCAAGCCACGGCGGGCCGGGCTCGTCGGGTTGTAATGCTTGAGTGCCATTACGCCTTGACCCCTTCGGTCACGTCGATCGACTGACCTTCCTTGAGGGTGACAATCGCCTTCTTCATGTCAGAGCGCGTATACGGAGCGCCCTTCCACTTCTTGGTCTTGCCCTTCTGGACGATCGTGTTGACCTTCGACACGCTGACGTTGAACAGCGCCTCGACGGCAGCCTTGATCTCCGGCTTGGTCGCGTCGCCCGCAACCTTGAACACCACCGCGTTCTGCTCGCTGACGAGCGTCGACTTCTCGGTGATGTGCGGGGCGACGATCACGTCATAGTGACGGATGTCGACCGCGCTTTTGGTCGGCTTCTTAGCCATTGAAACGCGCCTCCAGCTTCTCGACCGCAGCGCGCGTCAGCACCAGCGTGTCATGCTTCAGGATGTCGTAGACGTTGGCGCCGGCGGCCGGGAGAACGTTGATCTCCCGAAGGTTGCCGGCGGCGAGCGCGAAGGTGTTCTCGACGGCGTCGCCATCGATCACCAAAGCGGTCTTGCCGAAGCCGATCTTCTCGAGGTTGCCCTTGAGCGCCTTGGTCTTGCCGCCGTCGATGGCGATCGAGTCCATGACGATCAGCGACCCGGCCTTGGCATGGGTCGACAGCGCCATCTTGAGGCCGAGCGCACGGATCTTCTTGTTCAGCGACGGATTGAAGTCGCGAACGCGGGCACCGTGAGCCTTACCACCACCGATAAAGATCGGGGCGCGGCGATCGCCGTGACGAGCGGTACCGCCACCCTTCTGGCGGCCATACTTCTTGCCGGTGCGGGCAACGTCGGCGCGCTCGCGCGTGCCGCGTGCGGTCGCACGGCGCTTTTCGAGCTGCCAGGTGACGACGCGGTGCAGGATGTCGGCGCGCGGATCGAGGCCGAAGACCTCGTCGTTGAGCTCGATGTCCGCGGCCTTCGCCTTGGCGTCGAAGGATTGAACCTTGACCTTCACGTTCAGCCCTCCTGGCCTTCGGTCGCCTCAGGAGCGTCCACCGTCTCGGCGGGCGTCTCTGCGGGAGCGTTGTTGCTGTTGGCGGCCTGCTTCAGCCCGGCCGGGAACGGCGCGTCGGCGTGGCGGGCGACCTTGACGGAGTCCTTGACGAACAGCCAGCCACCCTTCGAGCCGGGCACGGAACCCTTCACGAAGATCAGACCGCGCTCGACGTCGGTGCCGACGATCTCGAGATTCTGCTGGGTGCGATATTTGTCACCCATGTGGCCGGCCATCTTCTTGTTCTTGAAGACCTTGCCCGGATCCTGGCGCTGACCGGTCGAACCGAGCGAACGGTGCGAGACCGAGACGCCGTGGGTGGCACGAAGACCACCGAAGCCCCAGCGCTTCATACCGCCCTGGAAGCCCTTACCCTGGGTCTTGCCCTGGATATCGACGATCTGGCCGGCGACATAATGGTCGGCCGAGATTTCGGCACCGACGTCGAGCAGGCCATCGGCATCGACACGGAATTCCGCGACGATCGCCTTGGGCTCGACTTCCGCCTTGCCGAAATGACCGCGCTGCGGCTTGGCGACGTTCTTCGCCTTGGCCGTGCCGGCCCCGAGCTGAACGGCAGTGTAGCCGTCCTTATCAATTTCGCGACGGGAGATAACCTGCAGCCCTTCGAGCGACAGGACGGTGACCGGCACGTGGCGGCCGTCGTCCTGGAACAGGCGGGTCATCCCCAACTTCTTCGCGATCACGCCAGTGCGCATGATCTGTTCACTCCATAACAGAGGCACCCAAGGGACCATCCCAAGGGTGCTTGTGACCGGTAACGAGCACCGATCGGTCCAGCCCGGAAATGCGAAGCGAGCCCCCGTCCCGGGCTGGTTGTTCGATGGCCTGAGCCAGAGAACGTGACGGGAGACGCTGTCCTGATCAGAAGATCAGCGGTATCTCTATTTGTCAGCGTCCCGCAGGACCGAATTGGTCAACCGCGGGAGCAGCGCCGATAGTCGAAGCAGAGCGCCCCGTCAACCGGCAACCCCCGCTTTCGCGAGGGTTTAGCCAAACTAGCTCAGGCGAGCTTGATTTCGACGTCGACGCCGGCGGCGAGGTCGAGCTTCATCAGCGCGTCGACGGTCTGCGGAGTCGGCTGAACGATATCCAGCATACGCTTGTACGTACGCACCTCGAACTGCTCGCGCGACTTCTTGTCGATGTGCGGGCCGCGGTTCACGGTGAACTTCTCGATGCGCGTCGGCAACGGGATCGGACCACGGATAAGAGCGCCGGTACGTCGGGCGGTGTCGGCGATGTCGCCGGTGGCCTGATCGAGCACACGATGATCGAACGCCTTCAGGCGAATGCGAATATTGCTGTCCATGGTTCCTACCGATGCCAAAGAGCGGGGCGGCTCCCCAAAACGGGGGCAACCTCTTGCTGTTCAAACTAAACTGGAGGCGCGCGGATACAGGCGCTTCCTACAAAAAGCAACCGCCCCGGCGCCCTTTTTTTGGGCGCCGGGGCGGTCGTTTGGGGATCAGCTTACTTGCTGATGCCCGAGACGATGCCCGAACCAACGGTACGGCCACCCTCGCGGATGGTGAAGCGCTGGCCGACGTCCATGGCGATCGGCGCGATCAGCTTCACGCCCAGCGCGACGTTGTCGCCCGGCATGACCATCTCGGTGCCGGCCGGCAGCTCGACGGTGCCGGTGACGTCCGTGGTGCGGAAGTAGAACTGCGGACGATAGTTCGCGAAGAACGGCGTGTGACGGCCGCCTTCGTCCTTCGACAGGACGTACACTTCCGAGTTGAAGTCGGTGTGCGGCGTGATCGAACCCGGCTTGGCCAGAACCTGGCCACGCTCGACTTCTTCACGACCCACGCCGCGGATCAGCGCGCCAATGTTGTCGCCGGCCTGGCCCTGATCGAGCAGCTTGCGGAACATTTCGACGCCGGTGACGGTGGTCTTGCGGACGTCCGGGTGGATGCCGACGATCTCGACTTCCTCACCGACCTTGACGATGCCGGTCTCGACGCGGCCGGTCACGACCGTGCCGCGACCCGAGATCGAGAACACGTCTTCGATCGGCATCATGAACGGCTTGTCGAGCGGACGCTCGGGCTGCGGCAGATATTCGTCGACGGCCTTCATCAGCTCGAGAACGGCTTCCTGGCCGAGCTTCGCGTCCGAACCGCTGAGCGCGGCAGTCGCCGAGCCCTTGATGATCGGAATATCATCGCCCGGGAAGTCGTAAGCCGACAGCAACTCGCGAACCTCGAGCTCGACGAGCTCCAGGATCTCTTCGTCGTCGACCAGATCGACTTTGTTCATGAACACGACCATCGCCGGCACGCCGACCTGACGGGCGAGCAGGATGTGCTCGCGGGTCTGCGGCATCGGGCCGTCGGTCGCCGACACGACCAGGATCGCGCCGTCCATCTGCGCGGCGCCGGTGATCATGTTCTTCACATAGTCGGCGTGGCCCGGGCAATCGACGTGCGCATAGTGGCGGTTGGCGGTCTCATACTCGACGTGCGCGGTCGAGATGGTGATGCCGCGCTCACGCTCTTCCGGCGCCTTGTCGATGTTGGCGAAATCGACTGCGGTGCCGCCCGTGGTCTCGGCCAGGACCTTCGTGATCGCCGCGGTCAGCGACGTCTTGCCATGGTCGACGTGACCGATGGTGCCGATGTTCATGTGCGGCTTGTTCCGCTCAAACTTTGCCTTCGCCATTTTTCCCTACCTTCTGGAAAATCGTTTCGTGGGCCCGCTATCGGGACTCGCGCGAAGGCGGCCCAATAGCGGGTGTTTTTCAGTAACGCCAGCCCTGCGCGCTCAAGCGCCTCAGGCCAGCTTCGCCTTCACTTCATCAGCCACGTTCTGCGGCACTTCGTCATAGTGCGAGAACTGCATCGAGTAGCTCGCGCGGCCCTGGGTGAACGAGCGGAGCTGGTTCACATAGCCGAACATGTTGGCGAGCGGGACCATTGCCTCGACGGTCTGCGCGTTGCCGCGCGCGTCGGTGCCCTGGATCTGGCCACGGCGGCTGTTCATGTCGCCGATGACGTCGCCCAGATAATCTTCCGGGGTAACGACCTCGACCTTCATGATCGGCTCGAGCAGCTTGATGCCGGCCTTCTGGGCCGCTTCACGCATCGCGCCACGCGCGCAGATTTCGAACGCCAGCGCCGACGAGTCGACGTCGTGATAGGCGCCGTCGGTCAGGTGGACTTCGAAATCGATGATCGGGAAGCCGATCAATGAGCCCGTTTCCGCGGTCTCGCGCATGCCCTTTTCGACCGAGGGGATATATTCCTTGGGAATATTACCGCCCTTGATCTCGTCGAAGAACTGGAAGCCCGAACCACGCTCTCCGGGGACAACCGTCACCTTGACGCGGCCGAACTGGCCCGAGCCGCCCGACTGCTTCTTGTGCGTGTAGTCGATGTCGACCTTCTTCCCCAGATACTCGCGATACGCGACCTGCGGGGCGCCGACATTGGCCTCGACCTTGAATTCGCGCTTCATGCGGTCGACCAGGATCTCGAGATGGAGTTCGCCCATCCCCTTGATGATGGTCTGGCCCGATTCGTGATCGGTCGACACGCGGAACGACGGGTCCTCGCGAGCGAGACGATTGAGCGCGACGCCCATCTTCTCCTGGTCGGCCTTGGTCTTGGGCTCCACCGACAGCTCGATGACGGGGTCCGGGAACTCCATCCGCTCGAGAATGATCGGCTTGTCGCCCGCGCACAGGGTGTCGCCCGTCGTGGTGTCCTTGAGACCGGCCAGCGCGACGATGTCACCGGCAAAGGCCTCGGTGATGTCCTCACGGCTGTTCGCATGCATCAACAGCATGCGGCCGACCTTTTCCTTCTTGTCCTTGACCGAGTTGACCACCTGCGACGCGGCTTCGAGCTTGCCCGAATAGATGCGCGCGAAGGTCAGCGTGCCGACGAACGGGTCGTTCATGATCTTGAACGCCAGTGCCGAGAACGGCGCCTCGTCCGACGACGGACGCTCGTCCGGGGTCTCGCCGTCGAGCTTGACGCCCTTGATGGCGGGAACGTCGAGCGGGCTCGGCAGATAGTCGACCACGGCGTCGAGCAAGGGCTGGACGCCCTTGTTCTTGAACGCCGAGCCGCACAGCACAGGCACGAACGAGAAGTTCAGCGTGCCCTTGCGGATCAGCTTCTTGATCGTCGCCGGATCGGGCTCTTCGCCTTCGAAGAACTTCTCCATGACAGCGTCGTCCTGCTCGACAACGGCCTCGATCAGCTCGGCGCGCGCGGCAGCGGCGGCATCCTTCAGGTCATCCGGGATGTCCCGATATTCGAACTTCGCGCCCAGCGATTCCTCGAGCCAGATGATCGCGCGGTTCTGGACCAGGTCGACCAGGCCCTTGAACCCGCCTTCGATACCGATCGGGAGATAGAGGACGAGCGGACGCGCGCCGAGACGATCCTTGATCATCTCCACGCAACGCTCGAAATTCGCGCCGGTGCGGTCGAGCTTGTTGACGAAGCACATCCGCGGAACCTTGTACTTCTCCGCCTGACGCCACACCGTCTCAGACTGCGGCTCGACGCCGGCAACGCCATCGAAGCACGCGACCGCACCGTCGAGCACGCGCAGCGAACGCTCGACTTCGATGGTGAAGTCGACGTGGCCCGGGGTGTCGATGATGTTGATGCGATGCTCTTCGCCGTTACCCTCATCCGCGCGCCAGAAGCACGTGGTCGCGGCCGACGTGATCGTGATCCCGCGCTCCTGCTCCTGCTCCATCCAGTCCATCGTCGCGGTGCCTTCGTGCACTTCGCCGATCTTGTAGGACTTGCCGGTGTAATAGAGGATGCGCTCGGTCGTCGTCGTCTTGCCGGCGTCGATGTGCGCCATGATGCCGATGTTGCGATAGCGGTCGAGCGGATGGCTGCGGGCCATGATCGTAGCTTCCTTGGAAAATGTGGGGAGCCGGCCGATCCGGCTGCCCGCTATGTAGGTAATTAAATTACCAATGCCAGATCACCGGTCCCGCCGCAGCGGAACCGGCCGATCCAGTCTATTACCAGCGATAATGGCTGAAAGCGCGGTTGGCTTCGGCCATGCGATGGGTGTCTTCGCGCTTCTTGACCGCGTTGCCGCGGTTGTTCGACGCGTCGAGCAGCTCGCCCGACAGGCGAGCCGACATGGTGTTCTCCGAGCGCGAACGCGCGGCGGTGATCAGCCAGCGGATCGCGAGCGCCTGAGCACGCTCCGGACGCACGTCGACCGGAACCTGGTAGGTCGCACCGCCGACGCGGCGGCTGCGGACCTCGATGCCCGGCTTGATGTTGTTGAGCGCTTCGTGGAACACCGCGAGCGGGTCCTTCTTGGCGCGCGTTTCGACGGTGTCGAGCGCGGTATAGACGATGCCTTCGGCGACCGACTTCTTACCGTCCAGCATGACGCTGTTCATGAATTTCGACAGAACCTCATCCCCAAACTTGGGATCAGGCAGGATTTCCCGCTTTTCGGGACGACGACGACGAGCCATCTTGAACTTTCCTTTACAAACTTCAGCCGATCCGGAACCCGTCCGGGGCTTACTCTGGCTGTGTGATTACTTCGGACGCTTCGCGCCGTACTTCGAACGGCTCTGCTTGCGATCCTTGACGCCCTGCGTGTCGAGCACGCCGCGGAGCACGTGGTAGCGCACACCCGGAAGGTCGCGCACACGGCCGCCACGAATCAGGACCACCGAGTGCTCCTGAAGGTTGTGGCCTTCACCGGGGATGTAGCTGATGACTTCGCGCTGGTTGGTCAGGCGAACCTTGGCCACCTTGCGCAGAGCCGAGTTCGGCTTCTTCGGAGTCGTCGTATAGACGCGGGTACAGACGCCGCGCTTCTGCGGGTTCTGTTCCATCGCAGGGACCTTCGATTTGGCCTTCTGCGGATCACGGCCCTTGCGGACCAACTGGTTAATCGTCGGCATGAAGCCCTTCACCTTGTATGTTACCAGAGAATCTGGCGGTTACTTTGCCGGGAGCCATTGTTAGCGAATACGAAAAAGGACCGAGGGAGCGCCTTTCGGCTTCCCGGGTCCGTGTCTTCCGGCAACGTTCAGCTCTTACCCGCGCGGCAAAACTGCCGAGTGAGCGGGCGCGCCTATAGACGGGGAGTCGGAAACGGTCAACGGGGCGCTGGCATCGCCGATCCTTTTACGCGCCGCTAACCTGGCCGGGCTAGATCGGGACGATGTCCGCGTTCGATCGATCCTGGCGCCCTACCCTGTTCGCGCTCGCCGTCGCAACGGGTCTATATGTTTATCTCTGGGGCTGGTTCGGTAAGGATCTGCCGAATTATCTCGTGCCTTGGTTCGAGCATATTCGCGCCACCGGTCCGATCGCCGCGTTCGCGCATCCGTTCGGTAATTACACGCCGCCTTATCTCTATCTGCTCGCCACGGCGACGCTCGCCGCGCCGCTCGCCGATCCGATCTCGCTGATCAAACTGCTGTCGATCGCCGGCACCTTTGCACTGGTCGCGGCGGTTTGGCGGCTGCTTGCAGCACTCGATGTCATGCATCCTGGCCGCAAGGCGATGATCGTGTTTGCGTTGCCTACCGTGGTCCTCAATGCTGGCCTGCTCGGGCAATGCGACGCGATCTGGGCCGCGGCGAGCGTGATGGCGCTGGCGGCAGCAGTGAAACGACACCACGCGATGATGCTGGCATGGTGCGGACTGGCGCTTGCAATCAAGCTGCAGCCGGCCTTCTCTGCGCCAATCATCCTGGCCTTGCTGATCGGGCGGCGCGTGCCCTTTCGGCTATGGCCGATCGCGCCGGCGGCGTTCGTAACCGCGATGCTGCCAGCGTGGCTGCTCGGCTGGCCTGCCGCCGACCTCGCCACGATCTACTTGCACCAAGCCGACTGGTCTCCGCTCCTGTCGCTCAACGCACCCAATATCTGGGTGATCGCGCAGGCGCTGCCGCTGGTCGGCGACTTGCCGCTGAGCGGGCTGGCCATTGCCGCCGCGACCGGTGCGTCGGCCTGGCTGATCGCGCGCTTTTCCTGGCGGGCTCCGGAACGCGAACAATTGCTCGCCGCCGCCTTGCTGGTCACCCTCATCACGGTCGGGTTGCTGCCACGCATGCATGAGCGCTATTTCTTCCTTGCCGACATACTCGCCCTCGTCCTCGCGTTCGTGCGCAACGACCGCCATAGTTGGCGGATCGCCGGCCTCGTGCAGCTCGCATCGCTGGCCGGTCTGCTCGCCTATCTATCCGGCGTGACCGCGCTGGCAGTACTCGGCGCGCTGCCGATGATCGCCGCGACATTACTCCTCGGCCGTCAGTTCCTCGTCTCGCCCGCCAATGATAACGGCCTGCCGCTCAACCCGTTTCGTGCCTATCCCGCCTGATGCCGAGTTCGCTAGGTTGGCGCGCGAGACTCGGGATTCGCACAAAGGGGTATGGGATGTTCAACAAGCGTGACGACGCGCCGGCGTCGACCTATCAGCCCGCGGCCGCTGCGGCGCGCCGGACCAACGGCAGCTCCGGCGCCGGCTTTTCGGTAATCGGTTCCGACGTCGTCGTGACCGGGAACGTTCGGGCCTCGGCCGATCTCCACATCGAAGGGCGCGTCGAGGGTGATCTCGATTGCGGCAGCCTGGTTGTCGGAACCGAAGCGCTCATCCAGGGCCAGGTCCGCGCCGAAAATGCGCGCATCGCCGGCCGGATCGAGGGCGCGGTGTCGATCCGCCAGCTGACGGTCGAAGCGGGTGCGCGGATCACGGGCGATGTCGAATATGAGACGATCTCGCTGGAAACCGGCGCACATGTCGACGGTCGCCTGAAGCATTTCTCCGCCCAGGCTGCCGCGGCGGCCGTAACGGTCACGCCGGTGCTGGGCGCCTCGCGCGAATTCAAGATGATCGACGAGCCGAGCGAAGAGGAAGCAGCCTGACTCCCTGCGGCGATCAGATCGTCATGTTGTCGATCGCCGCGTCATAAGCGGTTTGGGCACCCGCGATATCGATCGCGAAGCCGATCCACATCGCCATCAGCACGATCACCGACACCCAGAAAGCGGGTGCGCGGACCGATATCTTGTGCAGAACGACATGCCCGATGCTGTGGATCACGCGTAGCACGACATAGACCCAGGCGAGCGCGACCTGCGCATGGCCGGCCTGGTGGGTGATCAGCAGCAGCGGGATGAGGGCGAAGAACAACACCGGCGCTTCGAACAGATTGCGGAGATTGTTGGCAGGCATCTCGACCGGCTGGAAATAGCGCATCGCTGATTCGCCCGTTACGAGGTCGTCGGGGCGCGGCGGGTTCCTCTTCATATGACCGGTCCGTGCGACCGCCACCCACACCATCACCGCGAAGCTGAGCGCCGCGAGCGCGATCGCCGGCCACAAGATCGCGAAAGTCTGCATCCTCTTTGCTCCCCTTATTTGTTAAAGATCAGGCTGCCTCAAGGCATGGAGGAATGGAATGGCGAAGTGGACATTGCCGATGGAGGGAGGATGTCGCTGCGGCGAAGTTCGCTTCCGGATCAACGCGCCGCCGATGTTCACGGCGATCTGCCATTGCACCGGATGCCAGAAGATGACCGGCGGCGCCTATTCGACCAGCGTGGCAGTGCCGCGCGGGGGCTTTGAGCTGACCGAGGGTGAAACGGTGATCGGCGGGTTGCATGGCGAACGGCTGCACCATCAGCATTGCGATCGCTGCAAGAGCTGGGTCTATACCGATTTCGAGCCGGACATGGGCTTCGTCAACGTGCGCGCGACGATGCTGGACGACCCAAGCTGGGTTACGCCGTTCGTGCAGAACTACACCAGCGAGGCCTTGCCCTGGGCGCTGGTCGATGCGCCGCATTCGTACGCGCAATTCCCGTCGATGGAAGAGTATCAGCCATTGCTCGCCGAGTTCGCCAAGCCTTAGCTCGCCAACATCTCGGGATAGCCACTCGGCGCGGGCGGCAGGATCGCTCGCGCGGCGATAGCGCTTGCGATCACCAGCGCCAACGTGACGCTGCTTGCGACCAGCATGCGCCTTGCCGGGCGCGCGTCCGCGACCAGGAGGATCGCACCCAACCCCGCGGCGATCATCGGCCAAAGATGGTACCGCACGTCCGCGGCGATGCTGATCGCGACGAAGCTCGCCTCCAGCGCGAGCGACGATATCAGCAGCGCCAAGGCAAGGTCGCGCAATGGTGAGGCAGCGCGGCATAAGGCTTCGATCAACGCCGCCAGCGCGAGCGCCACCCAGACGATCGGCCAGCCGAGGGGTGTATCGGCCAGCACCGCGGTCTTGACGATCCACCATGACGCCACTGGCCCGGGATCGCCCAGTCCCTGCGTATTGGGCTGGGATCGCGACGGCGGCCAGCCGTCCATCAGCCCGCGGCCGATGAGCCAACGTTGCGTCATGTTGAAATGCGCCAACCGATGCTCGGCATAGGCAACCGGATGGCGGATCGCGGCATAAGCAAGTTGCAGGTACATCGCGCCGACCGGCCGCGATGCCAAGCACTCGATTGCGTCCCCACACGGGCCATCGCCCAGCGTATCCCAGAAATAGGTCTTCACACAGCGGCCGCGCCGCAGCGCCGCGATCCCCTCGGGATCGATCCCGGTCGCATCGGCATCGCCGGTCCGCACCGCGATCGCGGCGAGATCGAACAGCGGTTCGGTCGTCCGCACGCCACTCGGGGCCGCGTCGAACAGGTCCGCATCGATCAGCGGGGTCAGCACCAACACCGCGGCCATCCCGGCCAATGCCAGCATCAACCGCGTCGGCCAGCCTCGACGCGGCAGCAGCATCACCGCCAGCGGCACGGTCGCGAATAGCGCGTTGGCACGGACCAATGTCGCATAGCCCAACAGGAGGATCGCGAGCGCTGCAGCGACCAGCGGCACGCGCTCACCGCGAAGGCGCCACCATCCGACGATGCCGACCGTCGCCAGCATCGCGGCAACCATCTGGACGTCCTTGAGCACGGCCCATTGCCATACCGCGAACCCAGGGAGCGCCCCGATCGCGAGAACCAGCGCCGCCGCACGCGAGCGGCCGGTGCGTGCCAATCCGCCAGCGAGCAGCCCCAGCCCCAGCCAATAGAGCGCAATCTGCAGGACCAGCATCGGGCCGGCGCCTCCACCCATGACGTGGAGCAGCGACCAGAGCCGCGCCATGACCGGTGGGTGCCAGTCGTCATACCGGCCGCTCAGGACCTGCCGGAACTGTTCGACGCTGTCATATTGGGCGAGCCCCGGCCAACCCGCCGCGACCATCGTCGCGGCGAGCAGTAACGCTGCCCAAAGGGGCCAGAATCGACCCGATTTCCCCATCTTGGGCAAATCAGCACATCGCGCGCGGCGACGCGACCCCTAGCGGCAGGGGCTGAGCGCGCTCTCGCGTCGGCTGATCCGCAACCGCGTGGACGCAGCTGGTCGTGAGTTGTTGGGCGAGCCGCGCTGCGTCAGATATGCAGCGCCCGGCCGTAGGCGCCGAGCACGCTCTCGTGCATCATTTCGCTCAACGTCGGGTGCGGGAAGACCGTTTCCATGAACTCGGCTTCGGTCAGTTCGCCGGTCTTGCCGATCGTATAGCCCTGGATCAGCTCGGTCACTTCGGCGCCGATCATGTGGGCGCCCAGCAACTCGCCGGTCTTGGCGTCGAACACCGTCTTCACGAAGCCCTCGGCCTCGCCCAGCGCGATCGCCTTGCCGTTGCCGATGAACGGGAAATTGCCGACCTTTACCTCATAGCCGGCTTCCTTGGCCTTGGCTTCGGTCATGCCGACGCTGGCGATCTGCGGGTGGCAATAAGTGCAGCCCGGGATGTTCAGCTGGTCCATCGCATGCGGATGCTTTCCGGCGATCGCCTCGACCGCGATCACGCCTTCGTGGCTGGCCTTGTGCGCGAGCCAGGGCGGCTGCGTCACGTCGCCGATCGCGTAGAGGCCGTCGACATTGGTCTTGCACATGCCGTCCGTGACGATGTGGCCGCGATCGGTCTTCACGCCAAGCTCTTCGAGGCCGATATTCTCGGTGTTGGGCAGGATGCCGATCGCGACGATGACGTGGCTGAACTCGGCCGTCGTGACCTTGCCGTCCTTGTCCTTGATCGAGGCCTTCACGCCACTGGCCGTCACATCGAGCTTGTCGACGCCGGCCTTGGTCATGATGGTCATGCCCTGCTTCTTGAGTGCCTTTTCGAGGAAAGCCGAGACGTCGGCATCCTCGACCGGGACAAGCCGGTCGAGCATCTCGACCACGGTAACATCGGCGCCCATATCCTTGTAGAAGCTGGCGAACTCGATCCCGATCGCGCCCGAGCCGATGACCAGCAGCTTCGACGGCATTTCGCTCGGCGTCATGGCGTGGCGATAGGTCCAGATGCGCTTGCCGTCGGCCTTGGCGAAGGGCAGGTCGCGGGCACGCGCGCCGGTTGCGACGATGATGTTCTTGGCCGTCAGGTCGGTCGTCTTGCCGTCCTCTGCGGTGACAGTGAGCTTCCCTTTCCCGGTCAGCTTGCCGGTGCCCATATGCACGGTGATCTTGTTCTTTTTCATCAGGTGCGTGACGCCCTGATTGAGCTGCTTGGCGACACCGCGCGAGCGTTTCACCACCGCGTCGAGATCGGCGCTGATCTTGTCGGCGACCAGGCCGTAATCCTTGGCATGCTGCATATAATGATAGATTTCGGCCGAGCGCAGCAGCGCCTTGGTCGGAATGCAGCCCCAATTTAGGCAGATGCCGCCGAGCAATTCGCGCTCGACGATCGCGGTCTTGAGCCCGAGCTGCGCTGCGCGGATCGCCGCGACATAGCCGCCGGGTCCCGAGCCGAGGACAATGAGGTCGTAGGTTTCAGCCACTGGGGAGGTCCTTGCTTAATATCGAAGAGAATATGGGAAGCGGGAAGGCATCAAGCCACCGCCTGACGATTGTCGCCGACGCCGACGAAGACGAACCGCCCTTCCGCGACCTTGGCCATCGCCTCGCCATGACGGTCGCGCTTCCAGGCTTCGGTGGCGATGGTCAGCGAGGTGCGCCCCTCGCCTACTACCTCAGCCCAGACAGACAGTTCGTCGCCGATATCGGCCGGCGCCAGGAATTTGAAACCGTCGGCGGCGACGACTGGCGCGCGCTTGCCGGTGCGGCGCGAGGCGAGGCTGCCACCCGCCAGCGACATCTGGCCAAACAGCCAGCCGACGAACGCGGTGCCATAAGGATTGGCGTCGGCGGCCATCACCGTCACGCGGATGTCGGGCATGCCTTCGGGTGGAGAGGTTGGCGTGGCGTTCATTCGCCGATCACCGGCCGCGGTTTGCGGTCCTGATCGATCGCGACGAAGGTGAACCGCGCTTCGGTCACCTTGCGGTGATCGTCGCGGTGGCGATCTCGCGCCCAGCATTCGACATCGATCGTCATCGACGTGCGTCCGACCTTGGCCAGTTGCGCATAGACCGACACTTCGTCGCCGATATGGACTGGAGCGTGGAACTGCATGCCGTCCATCGCGATGGTAACCGCACGGCCATGCGAGTGGCGCGCGGCGACCAGGCCGGCGGCGGAGTCCATCAAGCTCATCAGCCAGCCGCCGAAAATGTCGCCATAGGCATTGGCGTCGGCGGGCATCGCGGTGACCCGGATCGCCGGGTCGCGCGCCGGCGGGATAAGCGAGGTGGCGGCGCTCATGCGTCGTGCCGCCCGCTACGGTCAGCGCGCCACGAAAGGAGGAATGGCTTGAACCCGAAGCCGATCACGAATGCCATCGCGACCAGGCCGATCGGCCAGATCGTCGCCGCACCCTGCGGATAGCCCCACGCCGCCGTCGCGGTGATGAGGTACGTCACGATCGCGCTGGCGACCATGTAACACGCCTCGGCAATGGTCCGCGCGGACATCGTCCGTGCCTCAGGCAAGCATGCCGAGCGGTGCTTCGATCAGCGCCTTGAACGCCTGCATCAGTTCGGCGCCGTCGGCCCCGTCGATCGCGCGGTGATCGAAGCTGCCGGTCGCCGACATCACGGTGGCGACGCCGAGCGCGTCGTCAACGATATACGGACGCTTCTCTCCGGCGCCGATCGCCATGATCATGCCCTGGGGCGGATTGATCACCGCTTCGAACTGCTTGATTCCGAACATGCCCATGTTCGAGATGGAGGCAGTGCCGCCCTGATATTCCTCAGGCTTGAGCTTGTTGTCGCGCGCCCGTGTGGCGAGGTCCTTCATCTCGGTCGAGATCGCCGCGACGCCCTTGGTATCGGCGTGGGTGATGATCGGCGTGATCAAGCCCGAGGGAGTCGAGACCGCGACGGAAATGTCCGCCCGCTGGAAGCTGATCAGTTGGTCGGGCGTGAACATCACGTTGCACTTGGGCACCTGGATCAACGACGCGGCGAGCGCCTTGATCAGCAGGTCGTTGACCGACAGCTTCACGCCACGTGGCTCGAGGCTCTTGTTGAGGTCGGCGCGCAGCTTGAGAAGCGCGTCGAGGCGGATGTCGACCGTCAAATAGATATGCGGAACTTGCTGCTTCGATTCGGTCAGGCGGCGCGCGATCGTCTTGCGGACGTTCGACAGCTTGGTCGCTTCGTGCGGAATATCCGGGATCGCGGCAGGCTTGGCCGGCGCTGGCGCAGCGGCGGCCTCGGCCGGAGCAGGAGTGGCCACCGGAGCCGCAGCACTGGGCTTCGCGCCTTCAACATCGGCGCGAACGATGCGGCCGTTGGGGCCTGAGCCGACCAAAGATGCGAGATCGACGCCCTTTTCAGCCGCGATGCGTCGCGCCAGCGGGCTTGCCTTGACCCGGTCATCCGACGCCGCAGCTGACGGAGCCGGCGTCGCTGCGGAAACTGCGGGCGCGGGAGAGGGAGCGGGCGACGGCGCCGGAGCAGCCTCGGCCTTCGGCGCTTCCGTTTTCGGGGCCTCCGCTTTGGGCGCGGCTTTCGCCGCCGACGCGTCTTCGCCTTCAACCGCGAGGATCGCGATGACCTGACCGACCTTCACATTGTCGGTCCCCTCGGGAACGACGATCTCGGCGATGACGCCTTCGTCGACGGCTTCGAATTCCATCGTCGCCTTGTCGGTTTCGATCTCAGCCATCAGGTCGCCCGACTTGACGGTGTCACCGGCCTTGATCAGCCATTTCGCCAGCGTGCCCTCCTCCATTGTCGGTGAAAGCGCGGGCATCTTGATCTCGATGGGCATTCTGCGTCCTCTCGGGCGTCCTGGGGAGGCGGATGTGAAGCGGCTCCTTCGCCCCCACCACGCTCCGGGTCAAGACCGTGGTGCTTGCGCGAGCGCACGTTCCGCGCCACCTATCGCGCGAACGAGGGGAGCCCGGCCGACATGCGCATCTATCTGGTGGTGGTCGACGACAGTCCCGAAGCCGAGGTCGCATTGCGCTTTGCCGCGCGGCGCGCGGTCAAGACCGGCGGCGGCGTCGAGATCCTGTCGATCATCGAACCGCAGGAATTCATCGCCTTTGGCGGCGTCCAGGCGACGATCGAGGCGGAGGCTCGCCAGCACGCCGAAGCGATCATTGCCGGCGCGGCGGGGACGTTGTTCGAGGAATCGGGACTGAAGCCCGCCATCACGTTGAAGCAAGGCGATGCGCCCAAGGTCATCCGCGAGACGATCGAAGGCAATCCGGAAATCGCCGCCCTGGTGCTCGGCGCGGCACCGAGCGGATCGCCGGGGCCGTTGGTCAGCCACTTCGCGGGAAGCGAGGCGGGCACGCTGCCGGTGCCGATCATGGTGATTCCGGGAAGCCTGGACCGCGAGGCGATCGACCGGCTCAGTTGAGCGCCGTGATCACCTGTCCCTGGTACGCAAAATGATACCTCGATCCGCCGGCTCGATTTCGATTCGATCGAGCTGGTCAATCAATTCGGCAAACAAGTCGTCATTCGTCACCGGAAAATGGCGATTGAAGCCACTGCCCAACAATTCAAGGTCTCTGCTCGTCAGAAACCCGAACGCGACTACGCGTTCCGTGGCCATCGCGCGCACCTCCTGTTACTGAAACGAACGTATCTTAACTATGTAAGTGCCAACCGTTTCGCAGCCGTTGCGTAATATTATTCAAATCGCGCCAAAATCTGCGTGCCAACTCGAGGATCATCCCGTCGCACTTGAGACGCGCGCGCGCGGAGACTGGCTAGCCGCTTCTTCCACCGCCTAATTTCGTTGCGCAGATGCCCGCATCGGGCCACGTTGCCGCGATGCGCAAAGTCGTGATGCTCGCCCCGCTCCTACTCGTTTCCGCGTCGCCTGCGGTCGAGCAGCCTTCCCCGCTTCGGATGAGAGCGACTGTCAGCGCGCTGGTCGCGTTTGGCACGCGACACTCGCTGTCCGATCCCAATGCCCCGAAGCGAGGGATTGGCGCGGCTCGCGCCTGGGCGAACGCGCAGTTCGACACGATCGGTGCGGACTGCGGAGGATGCCTGACCAGCGAAACGATCGCGCGCGATTTTACCGGCCCGCGGGCACCCAACGGCGTGGACATCGTCGATGTACTGGGGGTGCAAAAGGGCTCCGACCCCAATCGCGTGGTCATCATTGGCGGACATATCGATTCGATCGTCGGAGATGTCATGGATGCCAAGGCGGACGCGCCCGGCGCCAACGACGATGCATCGGGCGTGGCGGTGGTGCTGGAGGCAGCGCGCATCCTGTCGAAGCGCAAGTTCCGCGCGACGATCATCTATGCCGTTTTCTCCGGCGAGGAACAGGGATTGTGGGGCGGCAAGTTGCTCGCCGATACCGCCAAGGAGCGCGGCTGGACGGTGACCGCGATGCTCAACAACGACATCGTCGGCAATTCGGTCGGCCAGGGTGGCGTGGTCGCGAACAAGAGCGTGCGAGTCTTTTCCGAAGGCATTCGCGAAAGCGAGGATCTGAAGGGCGATCTCGCGCGGCGGATGAATGGCGGCGAGGATGACGGCCCCAGCCGCGCGCTGGCCAAGACGATCGATCAGGTCGCGGCGGGCATTCGCGGCGGGCTCGACGCGTTCATCGTGCGCCGCCCCGATCGGTTTGGGCGCGGCGGCGATCACTTGCCGTTTCTCGAACTCGGTTATCCGGCGGTGCGTTTCACTGTCGCGGCCGAACGCTGGGACGGCCAGCACCAATATGTCCGGACCGAGAACGGCGTCGCTTATGGCGATACGATCGACAAGATGGACTTCGCCTATCTGGCCAAGGTGGCGGCGATCAACATCGCGACGATCCGCCGGCTCGCTGCCGCGCCAGCTGCACCGGGAGGCGTGACCGTCCAGGGCGCGTTGTCGCGCGACACGACAGTGCGCTGGCAGCCGGCCGAGGGTGCGGTGAAATATCGCGTGCATTGGCGCCGCGCCGACACGCAGAATTGGGCGACGAGCCGGGATGTTGTCGGCGCCACCGAATTGGTGCTGAAGAACGTGCCGATCGACGACAATTTCGTCGGCGTGTCGTCGATCGCAGCGGACGGATCGGAAAGCCTGGTGACTTTCGCCGGACCGGCGCCGCGACGATAGCGCAATGAGGTTCCGGCCTTTGTCCTGATCGGGGCAAGCAAGGCTTGAGCTCCTGCGAAAGCAGGAGCCCAGAGTTACGAAGGGTATCGCATGCGACCCTGGGCTCCTGCTTTCGCAGGAGCACGTTTCGAACTTGGCCCGATACCCGCGTACTCGCCCCGGGGAGGGTTTCGGGTTAGCGCGACCGGCCGCGCCCCGACACCGGCCAGATCGCATCGAGCGTCTGTCCGCGCACGACGTGATAATTGTCGTACAGGTTGACCGTCGGATCGCAATGCGGCGTGCGGAGCGAGATGCGATCGCCGAGCGCGAGCGAGTCCGGCAGGGTCAGGACCGCGCCATGCTCGTCGCCCATCAGGAAGAAGCGCGCACCATCGGGGGCTCCGGTTTCCACCGAGGGTAGCGGGGCGTCGGTCGCCATCGACTTGATCCCGGCATCGAGCGTGAAAAGACCCGGGGTGTTGGCGCTGATCACGCTGGTGTCGATCATCAGCGAGGTTTCGAACGGGATTGGCGCGTCCTCTTCGCCGGTCAGATCGCAGGCACGATATTCGTCGTCCATGAAAATGTAGGAACCGACCTGGAGTTCGGTGAAGATGCCCAGGCCGACATCGATGCGATGCGTCCCCGTCCCGCCCCCGGTGACGATCTCCGGCGCGCCTCCGGCCTCGGCAAGCGCGGCGATGACGGCGCGGAGATAGTCGGCGCGCTCGCGCATCGCCGTTTCGCGCTCGGCGAAGGCGTGGATGTGCTGGTGCGAGCCGCAATAGAATTGCACGCCGCGATAGACGAGCGCGGGTAGCGCGCGGATCGTCTCGAGCAGCCCGACCGCGGCCTCCGGCGAGGCAACGCCGGTGCGGTGGATGCCGGGATCGACGTCGATGATCACGGACAATTTGGCGTCCCCTGCCCGTTCGACCGCCTGCGCGATGGCTCGCGCATTGTCGGGGTTGTCGACCACGGTCATCAGCTCCGCCGACCGCAGGTTGAGCGCAGCGAGCCGATCGACCGCAGGCGCCGGCACGACCGGCGACGTGATATGCAACCCAGTGATGCCGCCATCGGCCAGCGCTTCTGCCTCGCCGATCTTGGCGCAGCACAGCCCGACCGCACCGGCCGCGATCTGGCGCTGGGCGATATCGACACTCTTGTGCGTCTTGGCGTGCGGACGAAGCTTGAGTCCGTGCGCCGCGGCGAACGCGGCCATCCGGCCAATATTGCTATCCAGCCGGTCGAGATCAAGCACCAGCACCGGGGTGTTGAGATCATGGCGCGAACCCTGGCGGCCAATCAGATGGGCATGCAGTTGCTGGTCGTTCACGTAAGTCAGCTCCGGGCGGGAGGGGTCAGGCCGAACAGGCGAGCAAGGTCGTCATTGACGAACTTCTGGCCCGGATCGACGGTTTCGCGGACACGCAGGAAATCGCCGGTGCGCGGATAGAGACGCGCGACATCGTCGACGGTCATGGTGTGGCGCTTGGCCCAGTGCGGGCGGCCGCCCGAGCTGCGCAGCACTGCTTCCATTTCGGTGAACAGGTCACGCCACGGCATTTTGGCATATTGGTGGAAAGAGATAGAGGCGGCCGGCCCGGCGTGGAAAGGGCTCATCCAGATGTCGTCGGCCGCGGTCAGGCGGAATTCGAATGGGAAAGCGACGGGCAATTTGCGGCGGCGGATATAGGCGATCGCTTCCAGCAACGTCGGCAGCCCAGCAGCGCGCGGCACCTCATATTCCATTTCCTCGAACCGGATCGTGCGGTCGGACGGAAAGACGCGCCAGGCGGGCCCGACACGCTGGGTCGGCTTCGCACTCATCTTCATCATGAATCGCTGCAGCGTCGGGATCAGCTTGGGCACGCGACGCCCTATTTCGCAGACGTTGCGGAAGATCGACTCGTCGATGTCGGTGCTGTGCTTGAGATCGCCGCTGCCCTCCACGGGGTGGAGCGTCTTGAAGATCACGTAATCGGCATAAGGAAAGACGAAGAACTCGAAATGGCGGGTGGCGGCACCGAGTTCCTCCCAGCGCTCGGCCATTTCGGCGAGCGGGCGGCGCTCGATCCGTTCCTCGAGATAATAAGCGGGCAACACGTTGATGCGGATCCGCGTGGCCACCCCGAACAGGCCAAGCGACAGTCGCTGTGCCTGATAGAGATCGGGGTTCTGGTCGGGACCGCATTCAACCAGGCTGCCGTCGGCCAGCATCAGTTCGAAACCGCACGCCTGGGTCGATAGACTGCCCAGCTCCGCCCCGGTGCCATGCGTGCCGGTTGCGGTGGCGCCGGCCAGGGACTGCGGATTGATATCGCCCTGATTGATCAGCGACAGCCCTTGCGCCCACAAAGCCTCGGTCAGTCGGTCGAGCCCCCAGCCGGCGGGAACCCAGGCCGTGCGGCGATCCGGCGCGATGTCGATGCCGCCTTCGTAATCGCCCATGCTGAGCAAGGTGCCGGACGTCTCGCACAGCGGCATGAAGGAATGGCCGGCACCGGTGACGCGCACCTTGTCGGCGGCCTGGATCAGGCCCGCCAGTTCAACGCGGGTCTTTGGGCGCTCGATACGCTGCGGACGAGCGGCGACGCTGCCCGACCAATTGTGCCAATCCATGCCTGCTCTCTCCATGGGCAGCGGTCAGTCGAAATGCTCAAGATAGCGCGCGAACATCACGCATACTTCGCGGTTGATGAGGTCGGCGTCGCGGTCGGGTTCCTCGACCACCATCTCGCTCGCCGAGTAACCGAGCTCGACGATCAGGCGGCAGGCCACCTGCACCCGCCGCTCATCGCTATTGGGATGTTGCCGGCGCAGCGTCTCGGCGAACGCGCTCGCGACCATATCGCGCGAGCGGATGCGCAGATCGTTGAGCAGCGGCACCGCGCGCAAGGCGCGGCCGATCGCGATGCCGCCGGGAAATTCGCGATGGACCGCGACCATGCGTTCCTGGATCGCGATGCTCTTGGCCAACCGTTCCTCGAACGTCGCGCCGGTCAGGCCGCCCTCGGTGACCCAGACGAGCACTTCGTCATCCTGCGCGCGCATCAGGCGGTCGCCGAGTTCTTTCAGCACCGCGTATTTGTTGGGGAAATAGCGATAGAGCGCTGGCGGCGTCAGTCCGGCGCGCTGACAGATCAGGTTGGTGGTGAGCTGTTCGAAGCCGATCTCGCGCAGCAATTCGCCGGCGACGTCCAGGATCAGTTCGAACGTGTCCTGACCGCGCGCCTGGATCGGGCGATGCTTGGTCGCGAGCGGGATCGCCCGGCGGCGGCGCTTGCCGCTCGCGGCGTGGGCGGGATCGGAAGGAGATGAGGCTGTCGTCATGCGGCGAAGGAGTGGCTTTTGGCCCGCACAAAGTACAGCAGCAGGACAATGACGAGCGATGTCGCGAGGAGACCGACGCCGAGGATGAGGCTTTGCCGCACGTCCGTCTCCCCGACCAACAGCGACGCCAGGAACGGACCCGCGGCACAGCCGAGCAACGCTGCGCCCGACCCGAACATCGCCGCGCGCCGCGTCGGGTCCGCTTCAATCGCCAGCGGCGTGAAGAAAGGCGAGGCGAACATCCAAAGGAAGCCGAACATCGCCGAGACGGTCAGGAAAATAGTGACGCCCGGCAGATAGGCGAAGACGATCATCGCAGCGCCCATACCGAGCAGCGAGACGGCCAAGGTCGGTGCGGTCGGCAGGCGCCCGGCGGCGAAGGTGGCGATCAATCCGCCGGCGACCTGCGCGCCGAGCGACAGCGCCATCGCCAGCCCCGCCGTGCCCGCCGGATGCCCCGACTGGCGCGACAGCGGCTCGACATAGATCCACACCGCCAGGATGCCGGCATTGAACGCGAAGGCGGCGGCAAGCGCGACCAGCCCGCGCGTGCTCAGGCGCCCGGTCGGCTCATCAGGATCGACCGGCAACACCGCCAGGCTGTTGGGCACCACCAGTCCAGCGAGCCCGGTCGCGATGCCGATCGCGGCCAGCACGGCGAACCCCGCTCCTACACCGGCCGTCCCTTCGACTAAGGCGCCTAGCGCCGCGACGATCACCGCTTGCGCCAGCGTCTGGACGGTCAGGTATATCGCTGCCCAACGATCGGGACGCGCAGAGCGCACGATCATCGCGGTCATCAGCCAGATCAGCGCACCGCTCGGGATCCCATTGAGGCCGCGAACGAGCACCACGGTCCAGCCGTCAACGACGATCGACAGCGCGTTAAGCCCGGCCATGGCCAGCCCACACAGGATCGTCAGCAGCCGCAGGTTCCTGATGCCATAAAGCGGCCCGGTCAGTCCCGCCGCCACGCCCATCGCCAGCAATTCGGCGGTTCCCGCCTGGCCGAGTTGCGCCGAGCTGATGCGACCCGAGGCTTCGAGCCCGCCGAGCAGCAGCGGTCCCACGCCGGCGAACAGGATGCCGGCGACGCCCACGAACAGGATCGCCCCGATCTGGGCCGCGCTGGGGCGCGGCCCGATCCAGCCATGTGCGTTCTCGATCGCGATGACGGTCATCCCCGTCCCCCCTCAGTAATGCGCGCGGAGATAGAGGCCATAGGTGCGCGGCGGCCCGACGCTGACGACATCGAAGCCCAGGCTCGCGATCGGCGTGATGTCTGAGATGTTGGTCTCTCCGAAGATGTTCTTACCCCATATGCCGATCTCGAGCTTGTCGCGAACGAGCTGCACGCCCAGCCGCCCATCGACATAGACCCTGGCCTGGTCGCTCAATCGCGGCGTGTTGGCGGTGTCGAAGAACACTTTGCTGCGATAGCTCGCGCTGACATTCGCGACGATCGCACCGAACGATACCGGCTGGGTGTAGTCGACCGCGGTCTGGACGCTGATCCTGGGGGCCGACGGCAATGTGTTGCCCGAATAATCGGCGCCGGCCGACACGAAGTTTCGGTAGGTCGCGTTGAGATAAGCCGCGTTCATCGAGATGGTCAGACCCCGCGCCGGCGTCGCCTCCAGTTCGAGCTCTCCGCCGTACATGCGCGCGGCGGACGCATTAGTGAACAGCTGGCGCGTGATGAACCCGTCGATCACCGTCGTGTAGACCTGAAGGTTCTGATAATCGTAATAGAAGGCGGCCAGATTGGCGCGCAGCGTGTGGTGGAGCAATTCAGTCTTCAGACCAGCCTCATAGGCATTGACGGTCTCATCCTTGTAGGGACCGATATCGGCGATATTGCCGGTCTGACCGCTGAAGAAACCACCGCTTTTCGTCCCGCGGCTGTAGCTCGCATAAGCGTTCACATCGGGCGTGAAGCGATATTGCAGCCCGAATTTGCCCGACACGGAATCGAAGGTCTTCGAGCCATCGAAGGTGAAGAACGGCGTGCCCGTGTTCGTCTCTCCGCTAAAATAGTGGAAATCCTTGCGGTCGGCCGAGTAGCGCAACCCGACCGTCGCGGTCAGCCGGCTGGTCAGGTCGTAGTCCAGCTGGCCGAATGCGGCATAGCTGTCGGTCTTCTGCGCCAGCGGCCAGACGAAACGCCCGATTCCCGACACTGGGTCGGCGGGCAGGATCGCCAGCACGTCATAGGCGGAATTGTTGGTCAGATCGTCATGGGCGTAATAGAGCCCGAACACATAGCGCAGCGCCGGCTTGCCGCTCGATTGCAGGCGCAATTCCTGGCTGAACGTGTTCTGGCGCGCGATATAGCTGGCGGTGATTACCGGCAGCGGATTGGCGTCGGTTTCTTCCTGGTCGTTACGCTTGGCATGCTGATAGCCGGTCACCGCGACGATGTCGGCCGAGCCGAGATTTATGGTCAGCGTGTTGGCGACGGTGAAGAGGTTGACCTGATCCTTCCCCTCGAAGCTGTAATCGCCCTCATAGAGGTTCTTGCTCGCATTGGCGTAGCCGAGGACGTTGGTGCAGTTGGCAGTGCCATAATAGGCCGGCGCGCAAAGACCGTCGGGGCCGGCGACGTCCGGGCTGAGCGGAAACAGGGCGCGATTATAGGCCCAGATCGACCCGCCGCGCGACTTGCCGACGGTGACGGCCAGATCCTCGGTGATCGCGCTCGATGGGGTGAAATGGACGCTGCCGCGCACCGCCCAGCGATCGGCGTTATTGCCGCGATTGCCGGTCAGCCGGTTGACCGAATAGCCGTCGTCGCGCTGGTAGATGCCGGCGACGCGCACAGAGAGAAGGTCCCTGGCCAGCGGCAGGCTGACTCCGCCCTGAAGGTTGACCGAGTTGAACCGGCCATATTCGGCCAGGAAGTCCGCTTCGACGTCGTTGCCCGGCTTGCGGCTGGTGACGTTGACCGCGCCGCCCGTGGTGTTGCGGCCATAGAGCGTGCCCTGGGGCCCGCGCAGGACCTCTGCCTGTTGCAGATCGAAGAACGCAAAGCGCTGCGCGAGCGGCGATCCGACATAAACGCCGTCGGCATAGATGCCGACCGCGCTGGCGGTTGCCGGGTTGAAGTCGTTGACGCCGACGCCGCGGATAAAGATGCGCGGATTGGCACCGTTATCGTCCGATTTGATCTGTAGGCCCGGAGTCGCGTTCGACAAATCGACAAGGTCGAGGATGCGTTTGTTCTCGAGCGTCTTGCCGGTCACCGCACTGACCGCGACCGGCACGTCCTGGAGATTTTCCGCGCGCTTCTGGGCAGTCACGATGATGTCATCGACCCGCGGCGCATTATCGTCGGGAGGCGTGGTTGCCGCCGCCGGAGGATTGCCTGCCGGCGCATCCTGCGCCGATGCCGACCCGGCCCATGCAAGGGCCACCAGCGAAACTCCAACCGCGACTGCTCGACACATAACCACTCCTTTTCGAGTGAAGACGCCTAACGGTAGCATAAACTATCTTTGCTGCAAGATGGATGCGGCAATGGAGAATTTGCCGTTGCAATACGTGATGTTACAAAGCTTTGTTGCGCGTCGGGCTGAGTTTCAACGCGAACAAAGTTGCCACCCGAGCGCCGGAAAAGGTCGCGGACATGACCTTTTCGCGACTCAATCCTTTGTGGCCGCTGCTTGATGGCGAACAGCTGGATCCACCCATTCGCATCCTGCTTCATGCCGCCATCGCCCAAACGGAACTGCCCGCCGTCGCGATAGCGACGACGGGCAGCGTCCCCCCAACGAACTGGTTAGATCAGCGGCAACCGCAGCTGCAGGTGCACCGCACCCTGGGCCGCCACTTCCTCACCGGCGCGCGATAGACCTTGCGGGCGACCGGGCGATACGTCTCGGTGATATATTCGGTAGTGGTGGTCGTGGTGGTTGCGCCCGGAATCACGATCGTCGTCGTGGTGCCTGGCGGGGTGTAATAGGTGCCGGCATAGCCACCGCGATAGGCGACGGTCGGCGCCGGTACGGGCTGCGGCACGGCGCGATAGTCCGTGCGTTCCTCGTAATAGCTACTGTTGCCGCCATAGCCCGGCACAGCATAGTCTGCGCCAAAGGCCGGAGCCGGGCCGCCAAAATCCGGTCCGGACGCATAGCCGTTGCTGTCGTCATAGGCATAACCGTCGTCATAACGGTCCCAATTGATGTCATAGGCGCCGTCATAGACCACGCCATACCGGTCGACGAGCAACGCATCGTTGTAATAGCGCGTCCAATAATAGCCGGCGGGCGGCGTCATCAGGCCGTAGAGCTGCCAATCGCCGATCATGAAATTGGACGACAGCCAATAATTCGGGATGCGCTTGCCGCGCTTGATGCGCGAATAGCCGTTCCAGCCGCCGGGCGCCTGGACGCCGGCCCACCAATAGCCGCCGACGCGATTGCCCCACCGGCTGCGATTGCCGTTCCAGCTACCGCGCCATTGGCCGCCATTGTTCCAATTCCCCGGATGACCGGGGCGCGGGCCATTGCCGTTCCAGCCACCGGGATTGCCGGGACGCGGGCCGTTGCCGTTCCAGCCGCCCGGATTGCCTGGACGCGGCCCCTGCCATTGGCCGGGATTGGGGCGAGGCATCGGCTGGCCTTGCGGCGCCGGTTGGCCGCCCCTCCAGCCGCCGGCGGGCGCGCCGCCATTGCCGAGTCGCTGGGCGTCGGCGGCACCTCCGCCAAAGGCCAATGTGGCCACAACCGCAGCAATCACTAGGGTTCGCATGGTTAACACTCCCTGTTACTCGGCGCGGCCATTAACCAAGCCGGCGCGATCAATCTTGGGAATGAGTACCAAAAACCCCGATTTTCCGCCAGTTTTTCACCAGCCTTATGTTTGTCCCGATCTGGATCAGGATTCAGTTGTTAACCCTGTCCGTCAACAGTCTGGCGATCTGTTCGATTCCTGCGGCATCCTCATCATCGAAGCGCGAGGGTTCGGGACTGTCGAGATCGATCACCGCGACGACGCGATCGCCCGCCACGATCGGCACGACCAATTCGGCACGGCTTGCGGCGTCGCACGCGATATGGCCAGGGAAAGCATGGACGTCGGCGACGAGCTGGGTCTCACGCGTCGCCGCCGCGGCGCCGCATACGCCCTTGCCGAACGGAATGCGGATGCACGCCGCCTTGCCCTGGAACGGCCCGAGCACGAGCTCGTCGCCGACATTGCGGTAGAAACCTGCCCAATTGAGATCGGGCAGATATTGCCACAGCAGCGAGGCGACATTGGCCATGTTGGCGACCCCATCGGGCTCATCCGCGGTGACGGCGTCGCAGGCGGCGAGCAGGTCGCGATAGAGATCAGGCTTTGAGCCGGCGGCGATGTCGAAGGCGTACATGCGCCGCGATGTAGCGATCACACTTCGCTTGCGGGAGGGGTTTCGAGAAAATGATCCGCAGAGGCTCGCCTCAACCTCGTCACTCAAGCGGGGCAACGCTGTCGATCATTCCTTGTCCGGCGAGGGACATCTGACAAACGAACCCTGGCGCGTCAGATCGTGCGTGACGATGACGAGCCTAGTGCGATGATCCTGCACGCGAAGCTGGACCGTCTCTCGCACCGCCTCTCCGTTCGGGAACGACTCTCCAGTCAATGAGACGGTGTCTTCTCGCCGTTCCGCCAGGCCGTCTGCTTTAAAGGACAATCGGTCGTAGTTGATCGTGCTGCCCGTTATCCGCATCTGAGCGCTCGTATCCTGACAGTCGGCGCCCGGATCGAGCCATATCCCCCGGAATTCCACCGGGATGATGTCGTCGGGCGGGCTTCTCGACAGCCAGATGACGGCCAGCGCAACGACGATGGCGACGCCGATCACGCTAAGTCCTCTCAGCAAGGTCGGATGCATGGGGTCATCCTTTTTTCCGCGTTTTCGTCGTGCCTCCCGCATGCCGCGCCGGATATTTCTCCAGCGCGCGTTGCCACGATTCGCTGTCGGTCAGGCGCGACTGGACGATGCGGAGCTTTTCCCAGCCGGGAAGCTGATGGAGCAACCGCCGCGTGGTGTCGACCAGCGCGGGCGGGATGGTCGGACTGAAGGTGATGCGGCTGATGGCGGTGCGATCGAGCGGGATGTGGATCACCTCGTCCTCGTCCCCGCCGACGGCGATCGCGCGGAACTCGGCTTCGTCGCGGAAACCGGCCCGCTTCATGAACGGCAGGCGATGGATGTCACTGGCGTCGATCGTCGCGATATCGGCGATGCGGACATAATCGACCGGCCCGATCAGGCAATTGCTGCGGCCATCGAACATCGCGCAGAACCGCGCCTTGTCGAAATGGACGCACACGCCCGCCGATCCGCCGGCGAACACCTGCCAGTGATGGAAGGTTTCGGGCGCTTCGGTCAGGCAGACCGCGCCGACGAAGCCGTGGCCGAGATGTTCCTGATACACCGCCATCGCCTTGCGGTCGTTGGCGTCGACCCAGGCCGACGGGCTGACGAGTGTGATCCGCTCGTTCATCAGCATGTCGATCACTACCGGCAAACTGGTGTAGCGGCGCAGGTTCGGGCTCGGTTTCGCCATCCTTATCCCTTTAGTCGATACGGACCTTGCCGCGCCCGGCCTTTACCGTACTGCGCCCCTTTTTCTCGTCGACGCGCCGCGCTTTGGCCGCGCGCGACGGCCTGGTCTTGACGCGTTTGGCCTGGCGTACGTGCGCGGCGCGGACCAGTTCGGCCAGCCGCTCGCGCGCATCCTGTCGGTTCGCTTCCTGTGTGCGGAAACGGCGCGCGGTGACCAGCAATTCGCCCCCGGCGGTCATCTTGCTGCCGGCCAGTTCCTTGAGCCGTTCATAAGCAAAAGGCTGGAGCCCGAGCGCGAAGACGTTGACGCGAAGCTGGACCGCGGTCGCAACCTTGTTGACGTTCTGCCCGCCGGGGCCAGTCGCGGCGAGGAAACGCTCTTCGACGATGGCTGTATCGATACGGTCGACCCAGCCGTCGCCGTCACTCATGACCAAAGCCCGCCGCGACGAACCGTTCGGGGATCGGCGCGACCGCCTCGATCGCCGGCTTGCCGTCACGCGGGATAATCAGTTCGGCGGCATGGAGCAGCATGCCGAGCGTATCGGCGCGGCCATAGACCGGATCCCCCACCACTGGCATACCCACTCCCTCGAGCGCATGGACGCGAATCTGATGGGTCCGGCCGGTCGCCGGACGGAATTCGACGAGCGCCCGTCCGCCTTCGGTGCGCAGCACGCGCCAAGCGGTGCGCGCGGCCTTGCCCTCGGGCGAACCGGTCATCCGCCACCCTTCTTCTCGCGTCGAGACCTTGGCCAGCGGCAGGTCGATCACGCCCTCGCTGTCCACCGGTACGCCCTCAAGTACGGCGAGATAGCGTTTCTCCACGCGGTTCGCCTCGAACGCCTGTTGCAGCCGGGCATGCGCTTTGGGATTTCGCGAGAGCAGGAGGCAACCCGACGTGTCCTGGTCGAGCCGGTGCACCGCCATCGGCCAGCGCTGGAACCCGAAGGTCAGGCTGTCTAGATGGTTCTCCAGACTGATCCCGCCGCGGCGCGGCGGATCGACCGGCAAGCCGGCAGGCTTGTCGATTACCATCGCCTCACCGTCGAGGAACAACACCTTATCCGCCAGCATGGCGCACCCCTTGCCACTCAAGCCGCCCGCGTGCCAGTGGTTGTGCGCTTTGTTTCCCCCCACGGAGCATATTGATGCCGTTGCGCTGGTTGCTGGTTGCCCTGTTCCTGTTCGCTCCCGCCGCCGCTCTCGCGCTGACCCCGGTCACCTTGTGCAACGGCCAGACTATCGACCCGCTGCCGGACGGACGGATGTTGGGACATATTCCCTATCCGGAAGGCAATCCGGCCGACATGGTGGCTATTCCCGGCAATTTCGGGGCGGGGCGGCCATGCCAACTGCATCATGACGCCGCGGTGGCGATGACCGCGTTGCTCGCCGCTGCCGATCAGGTGCCGGAAGTGAAAGGCAAGTTGCGCGGCATATCCTGTTTCCGCACGATCGAACGCCAGCGCCAAATCTTCTGCGGACAGATCGGACCGGGCAAGCGATGCAAGGATGCCGCCGAGCGCGCGAAAAGCTCGGGCCCGCCTGGCTATAGCGAGCACGCCACAGGTTACGCGCTCGATTTCGCCATCCGGCCACTTACCCGCGGCTGCGGCGATGTCAGCGACTGCATCGCCAATACACCGCCGGGCAAATGGCTGTTGCAGCATGCGACCGAGTTCGGATTCGAATTGTCGTTCCCGCCGGGCAATGCGCAGGGGGTGACGTGGGAACCGTGGCATTGGCGCTGGGTCGGTATCAATGCGACCGTTCCCGGGGCGGCGACGGCGCGCACCTTGTTCGCGACGGCACGCACGCGCTTTCCGGCGTCGCCGGGTATCGCCGATCTGTCGCCGGAATGGCAGAAGGCGATGCAGCCGCAACCCTCACCGACCGCTGCGCCAACGCCGACGCCGACCTGGCCGAAATAGAACCCGGCGAGTGCGTGCTCGCCTGCATCAAGCCGATCGCCCATTATCCATTCAACGCGAGATACGCGCCACAGCTGCCTCGACGATCTCGGCGAGCACGTCCACACCCTGGTCGATCGCGCTGTCGGACGCGCGACCATAGCCCAGGAATAGCCGGCGCGGCCCGGCAGCGGTTCGGCTGTATCGAGAGAGCCCTTCGGTCGCGACGCCGCGCCGGCCGAGCGCGGCGACGATCGCCATTTCGCTGGCTTCGTCGATTGCCGCTGGAAGGCGCAACGTCACGTGCAGCCCCGCCGCTGCGCCTTCGATTTCCAACCCGGGCAAAGCGCGAGCCAGGCGATCGATCAGACGGTCGCGGCGATCGCGATAGAGTCGCCGCATCCGTCGCAAGTGCCGGTCGTAAAAACCAGACTCGATCAGGTCGGCGAGCGCGTCCTGGTCGATCCGGGGCGGGCCTTCGCTCCAGCGGCGCAGTTCGTCGTTCATCGTTCCGACGAGGTCCGGCGGGACGACCAGCCAACCGAGACGGAGCGCCGGCGCAAGCGTCTTGCTGGCGGTACCGGCATAGATAACGCGATCGGGCGCGAGCCCCTGCAACGCCCCGACGGGTGCCTGATCGTAGCGAAATTCGGCGTCGTAATCGTCCTCCAGCGCGAAGCCGTTACGATCGCGTAGCCAACAGACGAGCCGTTGCCGACGATCCGCGCTGAGCACGCCGCCGATCGGGAATTGGTGCGAAGGTGTCACGAACGCTGCCTGGGCGGAGGAGGCGTCCAGCGCATCGATATCCATTCCGCGCTCGTCGACCGGAATAGGGATGCGGGTAAGGCCCGCTTTGTCGACCGCAATCCAATCGCTGTAGCTGGGATTCTCGACCGCGAGGCGCCGTATGCCTCGCGCATGAAACGCAGCGCTGGTCAGCGCGCGGCCCTCGGCAAAGCCGCTGGTGATGTAGATCCTGCTCGGGTCGGCGATTACGCCTCGGACGCGACCAAGATAATCGGCAATTACGGTGCGCAGCACGATGCTGCCGCGCAAATCGCCATAACCGAGCTCGCCGGCCGGCAATTCGCCGAGGACATTGCGGATTGCACGCAACCACGCCTTGCGAGGAAACTGCCCAACATCGGGCATGGCCGGGCGTAGATCGAACCGAATGTGATCGGTGGGTGGTGCGATCTGCGCCTCGGCGGCCATTGTCGCGCCGACCGCCGCCACCACGGGTCGCGCACCGCGACGCAGGATCAGATATCCTTCCGCCGCAAGCTGGGCATAGACATCAAGCACGAGCGGGCGCGATACGCCCAACTGGGCCGCCAGGGCGCGCGTCGAGGGTAGCTGAACGCCGGCGCGCAACGATCCCGAGCGGAGTGCATCGAGCAATCGACGGCGAAGTTGCGATGTCAGACTTTCACCCGCCGTTCGCTCCAGAGCAAAAGGTAGATCCGGTGCCGAACTGGTCAACAATATCTGCCCATAACTGGTCATCACGACGATACCAGTAGCGCGTTACTCCTCCGACAGCAAAGCCGGAGGAAATCCCGATGGGCACGTTCGCACTTGAAACAAAGATCGCCGGCCATCGGCGTGACCCCATTCTCACCGCGCCGATGCTGGCGCTATGCGGCACGATCGCGATGGCGATGGGCAGCTTCTATCTGTTGCTGTCGGCCGTGCCGGCGCATGCCGCCGTTTTGGACGGCGAACTGGCCGCAGGATCGACGACCGCCGCACTGATGGCGACGACGATCGTCGGGGAAGTGATCGCGCCGCGGTTGATCGCGCGGCTGGGCCGCCGCTTGGCGACCGCCATCGCGTTGCTGGTGCTCGCGCTGCCCGCGCTGGTCGCCTTTTCGAACGACGTGACTATCGTGTTGGCGAGCTGCGCGGCGCGGGGGCTTGGCCTTGGCGTCCTCCTGGTCGCAGCATGCGGACTTGCCGCATCGTTGGCGCCGGCGAGCCGCCGCGCCGAGGCGATGGGCATTTATGGACTGGCATCGGCGCTGCCGGCGATCCTAGGCGTACCGCTCGGGCCCTGGGCGCTGGCGGCGTTCGGCCCCATCGTAACGGCAAGCATTGCCGCCGCGATGGGGCTCGGGGCATTGGCTGGACTCGCGGCCTTTCCCGGCCGGGTGGCGCCTGCGGATGGACAGCACCAACCGCATGCCCTTCCTGCGCTCCGTGTCTCGGCATGGCCGGCCGGTGCCCTGGCGATCGGCGCGATTGCGGTGGGCGCTACGATCACCTTCCTGCCGCTGGCGCACCGCGAAGTCGCTGTGACGACGATCATGCTCGCCTTGCTGCTGCAGGGCATCGCCTCCGCTGTCGCGCGGTTGGCGACGGGCCGTTCGATCGACCGTCACGGCCCGAAGAAAGCAATAATTGCAGGCGTGGTAAGTACCACTGCAGCGATGTTCTGCCTGGCCTTGCCAGGTGATGCGGCGGTGATCGCGGGCATGGTCGGCAGCGGCGCCGCGTTCGGCGTGTTGCAGAGCGCGACGCTGACGCAATTGCTGCAACGTGCCGCTCCGACCCATGCGGACGGCGTCAGCGCGGTGTGGAACGCGGCTTATGACGCCGGGCTGGGCCTGGGAGGGCTCGGGATCGGGGCATTGGCCGCCGCCGGCGGATATGCCGCCGCTTTCGCGATTGCCGCGATCGGCCTCGCGGCGATTGCGTGCATCATTTTCCTGATTTGCGAAACGCGGAGGGGGTCATGTTGAGACGCGACCTTTTGCGCGCGGCAGCCGCGTTGACGGTCGCCGCGGCCGTCTCGACCGTTCCGCCAGCCCAAGGGAAGAAGATCATGACGAACAAGGGACAGTATGTCGCAGTCAACGGGATCGAACTCTATTATGAAAGCCACGGCGCCGGTACGCCGCTGATCCTGCTCCATGGTGGCCTGGGGACGATCGATGCCATTTTCGGGCGCCTGCTTCCGGCCCTCGCGGCCAAACGGCGAGTGATTGCAGTGGAGTTGCAAGGGCACGGCCATACCGCGGACAACGGTCGGCCAATGACCTATGAAGCGATGGCCGACGACATCGCGGGGCTGATCGCGGTGCTCGGATTGGGCCGGGTCGACGTTGCGGGCTATTCGGTGGGCGGCGGAGTCACCTTGCAGCTCGGCCTGCGTCACGCCGACAAGGTGCGAAAGCTGGTCGTCATTTCTGCACCGCATGCGACCGACGGCTGGTTTCCCGAAGTGTTGGCCGGCACCCAGGCGATGGATGGCGAGGCGATGAAGGGATCCAAATGGCACCAGGCCTATGAGAAAGCGGCCCCACGCCCGCAGGATTGGCCGCTGCTCGTGCGCAACGTTTCACGGTTGATGTCGTCGCGCTACGACTGGAGCGATGCGATCGCCAACGGTGTGAAGGCACCGATATTGATGATCGGTGGCGACGCCGACAGCGTTCGTCCCGCGCATGCCCTTGCGCTTTTCGAATTGATGGGCGGCGGCAAGGCAGACGGTTTCGCGAAGGGGCGCAGCGCGTCCCGCTTGATGATCGTGCCAAACGCCAATCATCTCGACATTCTCGATAGCGAGCTCCTGCCCCCGGCTATCGAGGCCTATCTGGAGAGCGATACTGCCATGACGCCGCCATTCAGCGTGTCGTCCTGACTAGCGCGCGACGGGCAAAGATGATCGCGACGCGTTTGCCCACTAGCCTTCCGTCGGGTCGAGGATGACGCGGATCGTCGGCAGTGCCTGGGCGCGCGAATGGCGATTGATCGAGGTCAAGCAGTCTTCGAGCGTCTCGAAGAGTGCCGCATGGCGGGTTGTGCCTGAGCGTGCGAGGCGTCGCCAAGCCCAAGCTATACGGAAGCGTCCGCCAGCCAAGACGGCCTTGGCCGGGAATACTTCGTAGCGGGAACGAGCGCGCTTCATGCCGTCGACAACCCGGCGCCGGCCGACCCGTTCCCGCGGTAATCGATCGTTAGGGACGATTGTGTCGAAATCTGCCGAACAGCTTGCGAGCAGCGGTCGATCGCTGCTCGATCAGATCATCGACCGACCACCGGCCGGCACCTCCAAGGACCAACGTCGCGAGGCCCGCGAGGTAGAGCAGGTCGGTTTCATAGCCCGGCTGGCCGAAATGCGCGCCGCCTCCATCGACCGACTGCAGCTTGATCGAGCTGAACCCGTTGGGGAGATGCACGGTGAAGATAGCAACCAGCAGGACGATAGCCATCGGAACGCTGGCAAATGCGACGAACGCACCCAATAGAATCGCCACACCGCCGATCATCTCGACCAGAACCGCCCCCCAGGCGAGCAGATCGGGAAACGGCATGCCCAATGCTTGGAGAATTTGGGCGAAGGCGCCGACGCCGCGCCCCAGCTTGGCCTGGCCGTGTTCGAGGAAACCGTATCCGACGATCAGCCGGAGCGGAATCGGCGCCCAGCGCGCGGAAAGCCCGCGGGTCGTCGCGGCGTAGAGGTTTGTGAGCATGCTATCCCTCGTCGATTGCGCGACAGGTTCGAAGCGGGCCGGCTCGGGGTTACATCGGCGGTCTGGCTCGCCATCCGCCAGGCGTAGCTTGAGCCATGGGTATCAATCCGACATAGGCGGCGGCGATCGAGGTTGTGGCGGAGCGACAATGATGCGGGAAATCGGTGTCGGCGTGATCGGCTATGGCCTTGCAGGCCGGGCATTCCATGCTCCCTATATCCGCGCCACGCCCGGCATGGCGTTGCGGGCGATCGTCACACGCGATCCGAAGAAGGTGCAGGCCGACTTGCCCGATATGCGTGTAGTGCCCGATGTCGCGGCGCTGCTGGCCGAACCCGGTATCGACCTCGTCGTCGTCGCCAGCCCCGATGCTCTTCACGCCGAGCACGCGATCGCGGCACTGGGCGCCGGTAAGCATGTGCTGATCGACAAGCCGTTCGCCGCCAACCTGGCCGATGCGCGCCGCGTTGCGGTGACCGGCGAAGCGGCGGGCAAGCAAGTGACGATATTCCAGAATCGCCGCTGGGACGCGGATTTTCGAACGCTGCAGCGGCTGATCGCGGAAGGTGCGTTGGGCGAGATCGTCCAGCTGGAAAGCCATTTCGATCGTTGGCGCCCAGCGCCGACCGGCCTGTGGAAAGAAGCGCGCGAAGGCGGTGCCTGGCTCGACCTGGGGCCGCATCTGGTCGACCAGGCGCTGGTGCTGTTCGGGCGACCCGAAGGAATCAGCCTCGACCTGGCGACCTTACGCGACGGCTCGCCGTCGCCCGATTATTTCCATGCCGTGTTGCGTTACGAGAAACGCCGCGTGATCCTGCACGCCACCAAGCTTGCCGCGCAGTACGGTCTGCGCTTCGCGGTGCATGGCACACGCGCGAGTTGGATCAAGCATGGCAGCGATCCACAGGAAGCCGCCACGCTCGCCGGTCGCGCGCCGGGAAGCGGCGATTGGGGACTCGATCCGATCGAAGGCACGCTGACGATCGGCGAGGACGGCGCCACCTTATCCGTACCCAACGAACGTGGCGATTATCGGATGTTCTGGCTGGCGCTCGCTGCCGCGATTCGCGGCGACGGGCCAAACCCGGTTCCGCCGAACGAAGCGATCGCGGTGATGGAAATGCTCGACGCCGGCCTGCGCAGCGCTGCCACCCGGGCCGAGGTCGCGGTCTAAGCCGCTCGCGCCCTGCCCTCCTCGATATAGGTCGACTTGGGCCGGATCAGGCGTCCGGTCAGCGCCTGTTCGCGGGCATGCGCGATCCAGCCGACGACGCGGCCCATCGCGAAAACGCCGGTGAAGCTTTCCTTGGGAAAGCCGACTGCTTCGAGCAGCAAGGCGGTGTAGAATTCGACATTGGTTTCGATGACGCGGCTTTGCTTGCGCTGGCGCAAGGCGACGAGCGCGATGCGTTCGACCTGCTCGGCGAATTCCAATCGGCCACCGACACGGTCGAGCATGTGGAGGGCCGCCTTCAAGGCATCGGCGCGCGGATCGCGAACACGGTAGATGCGGTGGCCGAAGCCCATCAGCCGTTCGCCGCGATTGAGTGCGCGGTCGATCCAGGTCTGTGCGTCTCCTTCCGCCGCGATACCGTCGAGCATTTCGCTCACCGGGCCGGGCGCGCCGCCATGGAGCGGGCCCTTGAGCGCGCCCAGCCCCGCCAGCACAGCCGACGTCAGCCCGGCCTGGGTCGACGCGACGACGCGCGACGCGAAGGTCGACGCGTTGAGGCCGTGGTCGCTGACCGTCACCAGATAGGCGTCGAGCGCCGCACCGCCGGTATCGCGGCCGAGCATCCGTACTACGTCGTCGGCATGGCCGCGGGATGGACCGGGTGCGATCGGGTCCTGTCCTGCAGATTGACGGAGCAAGGCGGGAATCAGCACTGCGGGTGCTGCGATCAGGCGCAACGCGTCGTCGAGCGTAACGCCGTCCGGCATCGGCGCGAGCGCCGCGCGCATTGCATCATAAACGGATAGCTCCGCCAGCAGCGGCAGTAACGGACGGGCGCGCTCGAACGCGTCGGCACGCGCCTGCCCCAGCATTGCGGCCAAGCGATCGGGATTGGGCAGGTCGTCGAAGAAACCATCGAATAGCAAATGCACGACCTGTTCGAACGTCCAGCGGCCCGCCAGTGCTTCCAACGGATGGCCGCGGATGATCAGCCGCCCTGCCTCACCATCGACATCGGACAGCACCGTCTCCGCGGCGACGACATCTTCCAAACCGCTATTCATCAGCCGAACTCCCTTGACGTGACGCAGCTCAGATGGTCTCGTCGCGATTGCGAATCAATCTTGATCAAGTGAATCAATCATGCAGGAATGGCTTTCGCGCGACGAGGCGCTGGTCACGTTGGGAGTCCGACCGCAGACGCTCTATGCCTATGTCAGTCGCGGCTTGATCGAGCGCCGCGCCGACGCGGTCGATCCGCGGCGCAGCGAATATCGCGGCGACGACATTCTGGCGCTGACCAAGCGGCGCGCGCGGGGGCGGCGCACCGCGTCGATCGCGGCATCGGCCATGGCGTGGGGCGAGCCAGTGATCCCGACGCGGATTTCGACCGTGGCGCACGGGCAACTGGTCTTTCGCGGGCGCCGTGCGACCGAACTGGCCGATCACGCGACGTTGGAGGAGATCGCCGCAATGTTATGGGAACAGCCAGTGGCGGTGTTTCCGGCGGCGGCTGGCGATGGCGATCCCTTCCGCGCGTTGGCGGCGCTGATCGCGGGCGCCAAGCCGATGATCGGACGAGCGCCCGCCAAACTCGCTCAGGAAGCGTCCGTAGCGGTCGCGGCGATCGCCGGCACGTTTGGTGCGGCGGGCGACGGAGCGATACACGAACGGCTGGCGCGTGGCTGGTCGCTCGATGCGACGGGCACCGACCTCGTTCGACGCGCGCTGGTGCTGCTCGCGGACCATGAACTCAACCCTTCGACCTTTGCGGCGCGGATCGCTGCGTCGACCGGAGCGCCGATGGCGGCGTGCCTGATGGCGGGACTGTCGACGTTGTCGGGGCCGAAACATGGCGGTGCCGGCGCCGCACTCAGCGCACTCGCGGCGGAGGCCAAAGCGAACGGCGTCGATATGGCGGTGGCCCGGTGGTTGGCAGCAGGCCACGGTTTGCCGGGGTTCGGCCACCCACTCTATCCGCATGGCGATCCGCGCGCCGCCGCCCTGTTGCCGCTAGTGACGCTGGATCCCATGCTGACCGAACTGCGCAACGCTGTCGTGGATGCAACCGAGGCGCTGCCCAATATCGATTTCGCCTTGCTTGCGATGACGGTCGCCGCTGACCTGCCTGCCGACGCGCCGTTCCGGCTGTTCGCCACCGCGCGCGGGGTAGGATGGGCGGCGCACGCCATCGAACAATCGGCCAGCGGTGCGGTGATCCGGCCACGAGCCCGGTATCAAGGATTGACGACCGACGCTCTTGGGAACGGTCACTAAGCGAACATAGAAATGGGGCTCGGACCGTGTCGTCCGAGCCCCACCCTTACGCTTACCGCTTGCTCAGTACGTGCCCGAGAAGCTGCGGTTGAGGATGCGGCCGTCGCCGCCTTCCTCCTGATCGCGGCCGGCGCTGTCACCGCCGAAGAAGGCGCTTCGCTCTTCGTCGCGCCAATGCGCCTTGGCTTCCTCGGCCGTCTTGCGCACGATTACCTTGTCGTCGACCCGGTCGATCCAGCGCGACGGGATCGAATGATGGCGCCCGCCAGCGTCGGGATCGCTCTTGGTCAGGAGAATGCGATCCCCACGCACCTTGTCGACCGTGCCGATATGCTCGCCATCGGAACCGACCACGTCCATATGCTCGGTGACGCGCTGCAGGCTCGATCGCTGGGTCTGGCGTTCGTTGCGCCAGCTGCCGAATTCGTTGGAAAACCGCTGCTGGTTCTCACGGCGATATTCGTCATAATCGCGGTCGAGCGCGGCGATCTGGCCAGCGCGCCAGCTGTGATAGTCGTGGTCGCCACGATAGCCACCATCGCCGCCATAACGCTGATCGTAGCGCTGGTCCGCTTCGCGCCGACGCTCGGCCTCTTCGTCGCCGAACCACGATCGCACCTCGTCGCCGGCACGTGCGAAGAAGTTGCGGTCTTCATAGCTATAGTCGCGTGGATCGCGATCATATCCACGGCCCGCGCCCGCGTTGCGCCGGCCGCGATACGTGTCTGGCCGACCGTAATCGCGATCGTCGTCGCGGCGGCCGATATCGGAGAAGCGGTCGGACGCGTAGCCGCCACGATAGCGTGGACCGGAGCCATAATCGTATCCGCGATTGGCGAAGTTCGGGCTGCGGCCCTGACTGTAATAGCCGCGATCGTAATCGTCGCGATCACGATCCGGGCCACGGCGCGGGCCGATCATGCCGGCGGCCTCATATTCGCGCGCGCTTGTATAGGTGTGGTCCTGGCCGGAGCCATAATCGCGGCCGTAATCGTCGTCGCCGGGTGCGTAATAATCGCCTTGCAGCGAATTGCCGCGGGGGTAGCGTTCATATGCCATCTGGCGGGTCCTCTCATCGCGTTTGGACGGCGGGCGCGGAAAGGGGGGACCGCGCCCGCCTGCCCTCTTAAACGGGACACAAAGCCCGCCAGTTCCGCGATTCAGCGGCCACTTGACGCAGGTTAACGAGGTTGTCCGGCGGCTCGGCGCGACCCGTTCGACCAACGCGGCAAACCGCGTGTTGCAAAGCCGGAAAATGGTCGCTAGAGGCTCGCGCTCCCAAGGGCGGAAGCGCTCTTGCGGCGTGGGCGGGGCTGTAGCTCAGATGGGAGAGCGCTGCAATCGCACTGCAGAGGTCAGGGGTTCGATTCCCCTCAGCTCCACCAGCCGCCCATGTCAGATCGGATGCTCAGCATCAGCGTAGCTAGACTACCGCACGTGCGGGCGATCTCCATAACATTGCCACCGTCGGCGCTTCCTCTTCGAGCGCTTGCAATCGATCGTACCACGGCCCGATGTCGTGCGCGGCCGGCGAAAACCCTTCGAACTGCAAGCGCGCGGCTATCCAGCGCGTGCGCAGGCTTTCCAGCTCTGTCCAGATCGCGCCGATCACGCCGCTGGCTCGCGGTTCTCGCTGCCAGACATTGACCCGTCCCGTTTCGATCGTTTCCCAAACGAGCAGGCCGATTTCGTCGGCGATCAGCCGGTCGACCGAGGGACGCCGGGTACACAGATCACGTAGCCTCTCCGCTATCGGAATCAGGGCGCGAGCCGCATCGATCAACGCCGCAACCGCCGGGTCACCAGTCCAGCAATCGATCGCGAGCAGACGTACGCTTTCGGGATGGAGGTCGGGCGAGAGCTGAAGAGCGGCAGGCGGCAATTATGGCTCTCCACGACGAAAGACGGCGAGCGGCATAAATGGGACATATTGTCCAACTATTCAACATAGGGATTGGCGAATACCGAATCCGAGGCACGGTGATATGATGGACAATCTGGCCAAATCAGCCGTGTTTTCGTAAATCCCTACTCCGTTGGTCGGCGCGCCATTTTTCGATCATATGCGGACCGGGTACGTCAGGATAAGGCCCCTTCCCAGCCACGCGCCGTCCGGTGAGAAGAAACTCAACCGACACGCCCGTGATCAAGGCAAATTGCTCCATCAGCGCGTGGGGCATCGGCGTGCGCGATTCGTATTTGCGATAGCGTTCGGCCGGCACGCCGAGCAGAGTCGACATCTGTCCAGCCGTCATCCCCCTGAGCTGGCGGAGCGCTTTCACCCTAGCGATGTAAAGAGCATCGAACTCCTCGGGCGTGATCGGATCGGTCATGGACAAATTGTACCATGACATCGCCTCATATCAAACCACCAATTGACGATTGATATGTTGGACAATATGTCCAATTTCTTGTCGATGACCAGCCCTGCTCGCTCCGCCCGCTCTAGCCAATCGCCAAAGGACGGGCCGCAAACGAAGTGCGCGGAATGTGGATGCCCGCTCTGCGACCATCCCGATCCGATCTACGGCGGCATTGTCCCCGCATCCCTCCGGCCCACGCCGACAACCGAAATGCAAACCGGATAGCCGCCGCGCCGGTCAAATCAGACACCGAATTTATCAGGAGAAAAGACGTTGGCGGATAGCAATCCGAAGATCCGGCGGGCGAGCCCGCGCGCTGAGAGTGGCGCGGAAGACCGGCTCGCGATGATCCGCGCCAGTGCCGCACGACGATTGGCCGCGCTCCCACAACGCGAGCAGCAGCCCGATGCTGCCCACCGTCTCGCCGCCGCGCTGCACCGGCGCGAGGAGTCGGAACGACGGCACGAGGCAATGATCGCGCGGTGGCGGCACAAGAATGAAGGCACGCCGGAGACGCACGAAAAGGCGAACGCGCTGCCCGAGCGGCGGCGGCAATCGCCGCTCCACCGGATGGAGCGGCTGGGCAAGATCAGCGCGGACGAGCGCGCCGCGGCCCAAGAGATTGCCGACGTGGCAGAGCGCATCCGGCGCGCCGGATCGATACGGTCGGTATCGCTGGAAACGCGTGTCGACTTCGCCAATTCGGGGCGAGATCAGCTGGTCGAATCGTTGAAACGAATACGGATGGAGGTCGCCTATCGCGCATGGTGCGAGGCAATCCCACGGCCGCGGGCGATGGTGCTCGACATGGTCCTGAGCGACCAGTCGTTCGTGCAACTGGCGCACGCGCATGGGATGCAATGGCGGACGGCACGCAAACGGCTGATCACAGCATTGCGGATGTGGCCCGAGATGGCGTCGGCAGCGCGACGGGATGTGGACCGCGAGGATGTCGAGACGGTGTACGCTCGGCTGGGTGCGGGCGAGCTGCTGGGAACGCAACGGTAACTGGGCCGACATTGTCCGGCGCGTCACGAGAGGTCGTCACCAGACCGCCCCGCAGAGCGATCGCCTGACTTTTCGTGCTGAATTTTTGGGAGTGCGCGGCGGACATATCTCCCCCGCACTTTCGAGATATAGTTGGCAAGGCCCTTGCTTCAAGACCCGCCCTTTGCCGTAAAGCCCCTGCCCCATCGATTCGCAGGGAGACGCGATATGCGGGCGGTATCATCTACTTATGACTTGCGTGAGGACGCCGATACGAAGGCGATCGATCATTCGATTGTGATTTGCGGCGCCGGGCCGACCGGGCTGATGCTGGCCGGCGAACTGGCGCTGGCGGGCGCCGATGTCGCGATCGTGGAGCGGCGGCCCGACCAGAAACTCGCAGGGTCGCGCGCGGGCGGGCTACACGCTCGATCGATCGAGTTGCTCGACCAGCGCGGCATTGCCGATCGGTTCCTGGCCGCTGGTGAAGCGATGCAGGTCACGGGCTTCGCGCTCACCAGGCTCGACATCAGCGACTTTCCCACGCGGCACAATTACGGACTGGCTTTGTGGCAGAACCATATCGAGCGCATCCTGGCCGAATGCGTCGAGGAGCTTGGGGTGCCGACCTATCGCGCACGCGACGTGGTCGGGTTCGTCGAGGATGAAATGGGCGTCGACATCGCGCTGTCCGACGGGAGCTCACTGCGGACCGGCTATTTGGTCGGATGCGATGGCGGCCGCAGCCTGATCCGCAAGGCGGCGGGGATCGACTTTCCGGGGTGGGATCCCACCATCAGCAATCTGATCGCAGAGGTCGAGTTAGACGAGGAACCCGATTGGGGCATCCGCCGTGACGCGATCGGGCTGCATGGGCTGAGCCGAATGGACGACGGCAAGACGGTGCGCGTCATGATCACCGAGCAGTGGGCCGGGCGTGCTGGTGATCCGGGACTCAGCGACCTGAGCGAAGGACTGATCGCGGTCTATGGGACCGATTTCGGCGTGCATAATCCGAGTTGGATTTCGCGCTTCAGCGACATGACGCGGCAGGCAGCGACGTATCGCAAGGGCCGAATCTTGCTGGCCGGCGATGCGGCGCATGTCCATTCGCCTGACGGGGGCCAGGGCCTCAACATCGGGTTGCACGATGCCGTGAACCTGGGATGGAAATTGGCGCGCGTCGCCGCAGGGACGGCGCCCGAGAGCCTGCTCGACAGCTATCATGCCGAACGTCATCCGGTCGCCGCGCGGGTGCTGCGCAATACGATGGCGCAAGTCGCCCTGCGGCGCGCGGACGAGCGCACCGGCGCTTTGCGCGAGATCGTCGCCGAACTGCTGGACATGGACGAACCGCGCCGGCGGATCGCGGGGATGATGTCGGGGCTGGATGTGCGGTACGATCTTGGCGAAGGCCACGCGCTGCTCGGGCGGCGGATGCCGGACCTCGACCTGGTCAGCGCTGACGGCCCGATGCGGGTGTTCGGCTTGCTGCACGATGCAGGACCGGTGCTGATCAATCTGAGCGAGCCGGGCGCGATAGACATCTCGCCCTGGGCGGATCGGGTAAAGCTGTTGGACGCGAGCTATGCAGGCATTTGGGAGCTGCCGGTGATCGGCGTGGTGCCCGCCCCGACTGCAGTGCTGGTCCGGCCCGACGGGCATGTTGCCTGGGTTGGAGATGGCAATGACGACGGGCTGGGTGAGGCGCTGACGACTTGGTTCGGGCCGCCGGCGATCGCCTAGCTCATCGGATGGAGGGGCGGCGTCAGCCGTCCCTCCGCTCACCCAAGAAAATAAGAACAAAACGTGAAAACTTCTTGACTGCCACGAAAAAACGTGTATGTAGCAATCATCCAATTTTGCGTTCGACCGAGACGACGTCGCGCAGTTTTCTCGCAGAAAATCCACCGATTCCGCGACACTCATTCGGCAACGTCCGAACGTTGCCGTAGCGGGGTGTTACGGCACGTCGGGCGGATAGCGATCGGGTGGAGTTCGGATGGCGGAACGGAGGCGTGCGGGGTCGGGAACATCGACCAGGGGCGCTATCAATACCACCGGCCCAGCCTCGCCCGCGACGGCGCCCGCTCCCAAAGGTGCGCATAAGAACGGACGGATAACGATCGAAATTACCGACGCGATGCGTGCCGACGTGCGACGCTTCGCCGAGATCGGGACGCCTTATGCGATCATCGCGCGGATCATGGGAATGAGTACAACGACGTTGAAACGCCGGTGCCGCACCGAGCTGGATGCGGGCGTCGAAGTGGCCAATGCGCGGATCGCGCTGACCTTGTTCGAGACCGCGATGAACGGGAACACCACGGCGATGCTGTGGTGGGAGAAGACGCGCGCAGGGCGGCGCGAGGGTTCGGCGCCCGATCCGCATGGGATCGGCACGCGCGCTACGGAGGTGATTACGCCTGATATGTCGGCGCGCGAGGCGGCGGAACGCTATCGGGAAGAACTGGGGTGACGGCGGTTTCCGCGCCGGCCTCTCCAACCTGGCCGCCAGACTATATCGCTGAGCTGATCGCGCGGCAGCATCGATTGCGCCGGCTGAAGGCGGACGCCGGGCTGCGCGCCGGGTTGGCCGAGCGATATCGCAATGATCCGGCCGGGTGGATCGCGCATTGGGCAGTGACGTACGATCCGCGCAAGGCGGCGAGCGATGAGCCGCCGGTGATGCCGTTCGTGCCCTTTCTCCGCCAGATCGAGATGATCACGTTCCTGCACGCCGCTGTCGACCAGCAGCAGAGCGGGTTGATCGAGAAAGCTCGCGACATGGGCGCGACGTGGCTGGCCTGCGCCTTCTCGGTATGGCTGTGGTTATACCGGCCGGGTGCCGCTGTGGGCTGGGGTTCCCGCAAGGAGCAATTGGTCGACAAGATCGGCGATCCCGACAGCATTTTCGAGAAGATGCGGATAATCGTCCGCCACCTGCCGCGACTGATGCTACCCGCCGGGTTCGATCCTCGCGACGATATGCCGAGCATGAAGATCGTCAACCGCGCAACCGGCGCCACGATCACCGGCGAGTCTGGCGACAATATCGGGCGCGGCGGGCGCAAGCTGATTTATTTCAAGGACGAGAGCGCGCATTACGAGCGGCCCGAGAAGATCGAGGCGGCATTGGCCGATACGACCAATGTTCAGATCGACATGAGTTCGGTCAACGGACCCGGCAACGTGTTCCATCGCCGGCGCGAAAGCGGCGTCGAATGGGCGCCCGGGGCGGTACTCGTCACCGATCGGGTCAATGTGTTCGTGATGGACTGGCGCGACCATCCGGCCAAGGACGCCGCCTGGTATGCCGGGCGGCGGGCCAAGGCGGCGGCGGACGGACTGCTCCACGTCTTCGCGCAGGAAGTCGATCGCAATTACACCGCCGCGATCGAGGGAATCATCATCCCCGGCGATTGGGTGGCGAGTGCGATCGACGCGCATCTGGTGCTGGGGTTCGACGACGACGGAGCGTGGCGCGCGGGGCTCGATCCGGCCGATGAAGGCGGCGACCGGCACGCGTTGGCCATCGCCAAGGGATCGGTCGTGCACTCGGTCGACGATTGGGGCGAAGGCGATGTCGGCAAGGCGACGCGGCTGGCGGTCGACCGGCTGCGCGGTCGAACGGTCGCGCTGCAATATGACAGTATCGGCGTCGGCGCAGGCGTGAAGGCGGAAGCCAATCGGTTGCGCGATGAGGTTGACGCGGACGGGCAAGCATTGTTGCCCGCCGAGATCACCTTCCGACCGTGGAATGCCGGGGCATCGCCACTCCGGCCCCGCGAACACGTCGTGCCGGGGGATAGCGAGACGCCGGTCAATGGCGATTTCTATGCGAATTTGAAGGCGCAGGCGTGGTGGCAATTGCGGCTGCGCTTCGAGCGCACGCACAAGGCAGTGACGGCGGGCGAGGTCTACGACCCCGCCGACCTGATCAGCCTGCCACGCGATATGCCGGGGCTGGCGTCGCTGCGGAAGGAATTGAGCCAGGCGACCCGCGCGGTGAACGGCGCGCTGAAGCTGGTGGTCGACAAGAAGCCGGACGGCACCAGGTCGCCCAACAAGGCCGATGCGCTGGTAATGGCGTTTTGGCCGGCGGAGGACGCGGTGGCGTCGGCGGGGTTCCTGGATTTGGTGCGGACCGCGAACGCCGCGGGGAATACCGGTATCGGCACGTAACCCGTTGTCGCCAATCGACCCAGCCTTTAGGCTGGAATTCTGCATGCCGTCAGACACCCTTCCACTTCACGTAGCCTTCAGCCCCTCTTTTGCGGGGTCGTTGCGGGTGGCGCTCAAGGAAGCGGGCCGCGAGGACCGCGTTGTCTGTACGTTCGACGATCTGGCATTGGGTCCGATTGCCTCCGACGATGCCAACGAACGCGCGGCGTGGTTCGATACAGAACTGGGTCTCGAAGATTGGCGGGAGGTGATCGACCGCGGTGATGACGTGCTGACCGCGTCACGATCCGCAGTCGGTGAAGTCGTCGCCTGGTATTCGCCGAACGTCGCACCGATCGTCGCGGGTTTCCTGTGGTGGCTGTCGCAGATCGGTGACCGGCCTTGCTCGATCGTCCGGGCGAACAGTCTACCGCTGCTTCAAGACCCCAAGGTTGCGGCGCTATTTGGACGGGAGATTCCGTTATCGGACGGGGATCGCGCTGCTTATCGCGCTCGCTGGGAACAATTGCGAAATGAGAATGCGCCGCTCAGGATCGTCGAAGGCGGCGACTTGGTATCCGCGCCGATCGATCATTTCGACGCCGCGTTGATCGCGAACGTCAGTGGCGAATGGCAGAGGATGGCGAGGATCGTCGGCACGACATTGATGGATCAGTCCGAGACCGGTGTCTATCAGACCAGCGACCTGTTGCTGCAGGCCCGTTTGGTCGCGCTGGCCGAGCGCGGCGACCTCGATTGGCGCGGCGAATTGTGGTGGATGCACAAATGCGAGCTGCGACTGCCTAATTCGAGCACGGCCTGAGCCTATCTCCGGTGCGTTCGGAACGCAACCTTTTTGATGCGGAAGATCGGACCGTCGCGGCGGCCATGCCGCGACGCTCTGCCTTTCCATTCCTTACCAGCTGAAAACCGGCGCCGCACGCGCCCAGAGGAGAACCAGATGCCCAAGGGCGGCACGCAGGCGAACATCACCTATAGCTGGGGCAATTCGAGCAACGAGAATGCATGGGGTCCGTTTTCCCCCGGTTTTCCACTCACGCCGGTCGTCCAGCAGCCGGTGCGTGGGTATGACTTCAAGCCCAATATCAACGCCACTTTGCAACCGCGCGCCTATGAGCAGACTGGCTTTCCGGCGCTGCGCGCTTTCGCCAATGTCGAACTGGTGCGGCTGGCGATCGAGACGCGCAAGGACCAAGTCGAGCGGCTCGACTGGCAGATCAAGCCGGTCGACGGCGCGGCCAAGGTCGCCGATGATCCGCGTATTGCCGAGCTGACGCGGTTCTGGCGCAAGCCCGATGGCGTCACGCCATTCGCGACCTTCATGCGGTCGAGCCTGGAAGACCTGCTGACGCTCGACGCGCCGGCGTTCGAGAAACGGCGCAACCGCAGTGGCAAGCTGATCGCGCTGGAGATCGTGCCGGGCGATACCATCCACCCGATGGTCGACGATACCGGGCGACGGCCGCGCGGCTCGACCGACGTCGCCTATCAGCAAGTGATCAAGGGCGTCGTCTGGGCAAACCTGACCAATGCCGACCTGCTCTACGCGCCGCGTAACGTGCGGCCGCATCACCTCTATGGCTTCGGGCCGGTCGAGCAGATCGTCGTCACGATCAACACCATCCTGCGGCGTCAGGCCGCGCAGTTGAGCTATTTCACCGAAGGTAATGTCCCGGCGGGCCTGCTCAACGCGCCGGAGGGATGGGACGCAGCGAAGATCCAGGAATTGCAGCAATGGTTCGATGATCGGATCGCCGGCAATGCCGCCGAGCAGAACAAGCTGATCTGGGGTCCGCACGGATCGCAATTCACCGCGTTCAAGGCGGCGCCGATCAAGGACGAGTTCGACGAATGGCTGGCGCGGATCGTTGCCTTCGCCTTCTCGCTGCCCCCTACCCCGTTCGTGCGCCAGATGAACCGATCGACCGCGATGGAGGATCAGGAGCGGTCGCTCGAGGAAGGACTCGAGCCGCTGCAATTGTGGATGAAGCGCTGGATCGACGACGTAATCCAGATCGAGTTCGGTTATGCCGACCTGGAATTCTCGTTCGTCAAGGCGACGAGCATTGATCCCCAGGTGCAGTCGGAGATCGATGACCGTGATCTGCGCAACGGGTCGAAGACGATCGACGAAGTGCGACATGCGCGCGGGGATGATCCCCTGTCCGATGGATTGGGCTCGCAGCCGATGATCTACACGACTCAGGGGGCCGTGCTGATGGAGCGCGTCCTCGTCCCGCCATCGCAACTGAGCGCCGCGGACAGCTGAGCCCGCATCATCGAACACTTAGTCGAACTCCTGCTCGCCGCTGCCGCGGTGCGTCCGTTCACGTCCATCGAAAGGAAAGCCATCGCATGACGCGGTTTCGCCAGTTCGGCGCGATCACCAAGATCGAGGATCAGGAAGACGGCACGATCAGGGTCTGGGGCGTGGCCTCGTCCGAGGCGCGCGACCAGCAGGGCGAGACGATCACCGCCGAAGCGATGAAGGCGGCGCTGCCCGACTACGAGCGCTTCCCGGCATTGCGCGAGATGCACGAGCCTAGTGCCGCCGGGCGCGTGGTCGAGGCCGATGTCGATGATCATGGCATCACGCAAATCTGCGCGCATGTCGTCGATCCGCTGGCGATCACCAAGGTGCGCGCGGGCGTCTATGCCGGCTTTTCAATCGGCGGGAAGGTGCTGAAGCGCGACACTACCGACCGCAGCGTGATCACCGCGCTGAAGCTGGTCGAGATCAGCCTGGTCGACAGCCCCTGCAACCCCGACGCCGTCATCAACATGTGGAAGGCCGATATGGATTATGTTCCGACCAGCGACGAAGTGGTCGCGAAGGCCCGCCAGCTGGCCGACGACGCGGGGTCGCGGCGGTACAAGGACTTCCTGTTCAAGGCGCGTGAACGGCTGATCGCCGCGGCCTTGGCGAGCGATCTGGACGACGATGATAAGGACGATCAGGACGAGGATCGCGACCGGGATGCGGAGGCGGCCGACGCCCATGACAACGACGATGCTCCCGCCGCTGATGTCGACCGTGGCAAGCCGGAGGATCAGGACAAGCAGCCCTCCGCCAAGCCGCGACCGAAACCGAAGTCAGCCGACCAGGGAGCCGATAGCGATGCCCACACGGATACTTCCGACGCGCCGCGCGACAGCGACGCTCCGGCCGATACCGACGACGACGCACCGCCGCATAAGCCGAAATCCAAGCCAGCGCCCGGCAACAAGGATCGCGTAAAGCGCGTCGCGGCTAGCGGAGATGGCATCGACAACGACGACACCGGCAACGATGATGCTGGGGCTGCCCGAGCCGATGCCGATCGCATCCAGGCTGCGCACGATCACCTCGTCGCGCTGGGTGCGCAGTGCCGTAAAGACAATTGCGGCGACGCGGATCAGCCGCCGTCCAATGCCACCGCGCGCCCTGGCCCACAGGCAGCGCCGCCCGTTCCCGATCCTGAGGAAGACACCGAGAAGCTGCGCCGCGGCGACACGCTGGGCGACGCCATGATGGCCGACCTGGCCAAGCGCTTCGGCGATACGATCACGATGCTGAACGCGACGATCGGCGATCTGACCAAGCGTCTGGAACGGGTCGAGGCGGAACCCGCCGCACCCCGGACCGCGGCCGGCCCGCTGCGCGCGGTGAGCAAAGCCGAGGATGCCTCGCCCAATTCCGCCAATGGCGCATCGGCGATCAGCGCCGATGACCTGAAGAAAGTGATCGACACCCTGCCCGAGCAGGAGCGCGGCCAGTTCCTGCTGCGCATCGCCTTGTCCAATCCCACTCTGGTTCACGCGGCCCGCGCAGTCGCCTGACCCCGTTGCCCGCGCCATCGCGCCCGGGCCTCACTCCTGCGCCTATCCAAAGGACGGATAGCAATGACCAATTTGACTCCCGACGAGATCAAGAAGTCGCTCGTCTCCAGCCTGTCGAACCCCGACGAGAATATTTCGCGCGCGATCATGCTGATGGCGGGCGGACGTCCCGACATGGTCGAGAAAGCCATTTCGACCGGCACCGGCCTGGTTGCCTATGACCTGCAGGCGCCGGCCAAGAACCTCTATCCGGTCAACACGCCGATCATCAAATCGCTGCCGCGCGTCGGCGGCGGGGGCGGCACCGCGACCAACTGGAAGTCGGTCACCGCGCTGACCGGCTCGGGCTTCGACAACACGCCCTGGGTGCCCGAGGGACAGCGCGCCGGGCAGATGGCCTACACGACCGCCGATCGCGCGGCGCCGTATCGTACGCTGGGCGAGGAAGACCAGGCGACGTTCGAAGCGATCTCCGCCGGCCGCACGTTCGAGGACATCAAGGCGTCGATGACGCAGCGCCTGCTGCAGAAGACGATGCTGAAAGAAGAAGCCGGCGTGATCTTCGGCAACGCCTCGCTGGCGCTCGGCACGCCGAGCGCGCCGACGTTGAGCGCGGGCGGTACCGGGTCGACCCTGTCGGGATCGGTGACCTATTCGGTGATCGTCGTCGCGCTGACGATGGAAGGCATGCGCAACAGCACGCTGTCGAACGGTGTCGCGACGTCGAAGTCGGTGACCGGCGCCGACGGCAAGAGCTTCTCTATCAACGGCGGTTCGTCGATGAAGTCATCTGCTGCAAGCCAGGCTACGACCGCCGGCCAGGCATTGTCGTGCAGCGTCCCGGCGATCCAGGGTGCGGCGGGCTATGCCTGGTTCGTCGGTACCGCCGGCAGCGAGAAGCTCGAGGCGATCAGCTCGACCAACAGCGTCGTCTTCGCCAAGCCGCTTGCCGGCACCGGCCAGGCGGCGAGCGCGGTCAGCGCGGATTGCTCGACCAACTCGACCGCGTTCGACGGTTTGCTGACTACCGCGCTGAAGCCGGGGTCGGGCGCATACGTCAATTATCTCGCCACCGGCACGCCGGGCGCGGGCACGACCCTCACCTCTTCGGGTCAAGGGTCGGTGACCGAGATCGACGTGATGATGCAGTCGATGTGGGACAATTATCAATGCTCGGTCGACGTGCTCTACGTGAACAGCCAGGAGCAGCGGAACATCACCAAGAAGGTGCTGGCGTCGGGCACCGCTTCGCTGCTCAATTACTTCCAGGATCCGAAGGCGGGCGAAGTCGCGCTGACCGCCGGCGGCGTGGTCGAATATTATTACAATCCGTACCTCAACAAAAAGATTCCGATCCGCCTGCACCCCAACGTATCGGCGGGGACGATCCTGGGCTGGGCCGGCGACCTGCCGGTCCAATA
>NZ_BCYU01000002.1 GCF_001598355.1 Sphingomonas asaccharolytica NBRC 15499 | reverse complement strand
TCCAATGGCTTGCGCAGCTCGATCGACACGGTCCCGCCGATCCCGCCCTCGGTCAGATCGACGGTATAGCCTTTATAGACGTCGATCGACTTGACCAGCTCGGTCGCCAGCTCGCGAAAGTCGCCGCCGCGCGTGCCGAGCGCCGACACCTGGCTCATCCCGTTGACTTCGACGCGGTTGAGATCGGGCTCGACGCCGCGGATCGACACCTGAACGCCCTCCCCGAAATCGCGGCTGAGCTGCACGCCGGTCACGCGCGCCAGGGAGTCGCCGACATTCTTGTCGGGGAAGCTGGCAATGTCGTCGGCGACGATCGAATCGACCACCGTTCCGGCATTGCGCTTGCGCGCGATCGCCGATCGCAGCGACGCCCGTGTGCCGACGACGAGGATGTCGCCCTTGTCGATGCTGTCGGGTGACGTACCAGCCTGATCTTCGGTTTGCGGCGCCCGCGGCTGGGCCGCTGTCCCCGGCGCGGGCGAAGGCGCGGGCGCGGGATCCGATTGCGGCGGGGTAGTAGGCGCGGTCTGTGCCAGCGCGGGCGCGGCGGTGGCGCAACCCAGCGTCAGGGCGAGAACGGAAACAGTGGTTAAACGGCGCCCCTTCCGCCGGCGATCTGCAGTCATCGATCTCTCTCCTGTACTCGCGCTTTCGCATTGCCCCGGCGCCCTCCTGGCCGGTGCGAATTTACGCGCTTCTGATTATCTGGCGTCGAAAGGTGTGCACGCGGCAATGAGCGAACGACCAAGCGCCATGGTGATTCCTGTTGGGAAAAGTCGCACTTTCATGGTCATCCCTCTCGTAACGCGGCTTTTACCGTCGCCCAGCAGCTTCTGCTCAATGCCCACAATGTGAGCATGCGTTCCACTCTATGTTGCCAAATCGTGCAATGCAATCCTATTAAGTAGGATAATATCATGCAGGCGGAGAGAGGTTGTCATGCAAGGCTTCAGGAGAATATCGCTTGCGACGTCCGCAATTGGCGCCCTGCTGGCGGTGGCGACTGCCGTCGGCGCGGCGCCGTCGCGTGAGGCCGAGCGACTCGATCGCGGGCTGATCGCCTCGCCGGCCAAGGGCGGCGGCTGGCTGGTCAGCTGGCGCCTGCTGGACAGTGACGCACGCACTATCGGCTTCGACGTCTATCGCGATGGGCGTCGCATCAACGCCAAACCGATCTCCGAGACCAGTTCGTTCGTCGACCCCAGCGGGTCGGCCGCCGCGCATTATACGGTGCGCGTCGCTGGCGCTCCCGCGACAAGGAAAGCGAGCGCCCCGGCGATCATGATGCCCAAGGGGTATTTGTCGATCCCGCTGACCCCGCCGCCGGGCGGAACCGAGCCCGATGGAGAATCCTATACCTACACCGCCAATGACGTGTCGGCTGGCGATCTCGACGGCGACGGCCGCTACGAGTTGATCCTGAAATGGGATCCCAGCAACAGCCACGACAACAGCCAGGCAGGCTATACCGGCGACGTTTTCGTCGACGCCTATACGCTGGACGGCAAACGACTGTGGCGCCTCGATCTCGGCAAGAATATCCGCGCAGGCGCGCATTACACTCAATTCCAGGTATTCGATTTCGACGGCGACGGCCGCGCCGAAGTGGCGATGAAAACTGCCGACGGGACGGTCGACGGCACCGGCAAGGTCATCGGCGATGCCAAGGCCGACTGGCGCAGCCATGACGGTGAAGTGCCGCAACCCGACCGCACCGGCGCCAAGCTGCTCGCCGACGGGACCAAGGTGGCGCCGCTCAAGGGCCGCATCCTGAAGGGCCCAGAATATCTCACCGTGTTCGACGGCCGCACCGGCCGCGCGCTGGCCACCGCGCCGTACGACCCTCCCCGCTATCCCGGCGGCAATCCGACCTTCGAGCAACTGCGCGACACCTGGGGAGACGGCTATGCCAACCGCGCGGACCGCTTCCTGGCCGGCACCGCCTATCTCGACGGGCGGCATCCCAGCATGATCTTCGGCCGCGGCTATTACGCCCGAACGGCAATCGCCGCCTGGGATTATCGCGGCGGCAAACTGACCAGGCGCTGGTTGTTCGATTCGGCGACGCCGGGCAATGGCGACTATGGCAATCGCGGCAATCACCAGCTCAGCATCGCCGATGTCGATGGCGACGGTCGTGACGAGGTGATCTACGGATCGATGGCAGTCGACGACGATGGCAAGGGGCTATGGACCGACCCGCTTTATCACGGCGACACGATGCATGTCGGCGACCTCGATCCCCTGCGCCCAGGGCTCGAGAAATGGGGTGTATTCGAAGAGGTGAAGGCGAATGGCGGGCTAGGCTCGGGCCTGCTCGACGCGCGCACGGGCGAAGTCCTGTGGACCAAGCCAGCCGAGACCGACACCGGGCGCGGTGTCGCCGCCGATATCGATCCGCGGTACGTCGGGGACGAATTCTGGGGATCGAACAGCCGCGACCTGTTCGACGTCCACGGCAAGGTCATCGGCCCGGCGCCGCGGCAGACCAACTTCGCGATCTATTGGGATGGCGATTTTCTGCAGGAGCTGCTCGACGGCACGACGATCAGCAAATGGAACTGGAACACCAGCACCGCGATTACCCTGCTCCATCCCGACGACGTCGCATCGAATAACGGCACCAAGGCGACCCCTGCCCTTCAGGCCGACATCCTGGGCGATTGGCGCGAGGAAGTGGTGTGGCGCTCGGCCGACAATCGCGAACTCCGCATCTACACCACGCCATATCCGACGACGCACCGATTGGTCACGCTGATGCAGGATCCGGTCTATCGCGCCGGCGTGGCCTGGCAGAACACCGCCTATAACCAGCCCCCGCATCTCAGCTATTTTCCCGGCGCCCTGAAACCGAGCGAGACGGCCGCGCAATAGGCTGCGCCGCCCTTCCCGCTCCATGGAGCCTTCCATGCGGGGTCTTCAGCCGGGCCAGCCGTGATCGCGGCTCCACGTCAGGAACAGGTCCAGCCACGGCACCGGTGTGCCGTCTTTATGATTAGCGGGAGGGCCGTGGCCACCCTTTTCGAACACCGTCAATTCGGCCGCCACCTTCGCCGCCTTCAACGCCTCGAACATCAGCATCGCATTGCGGAACGGCACCACCGGGTCGTCGCCATTGCAGGCGACAAAGCTTGGCGGCATCGATGCCGGCAGGTCGCGTTGGGCCGAGTAACGCTGTTGCCATTCCGGATCCGCAGCGTGCGCGCCGAGCAGTTCGCGGCGCGACTGGGCATGGACGCCATCGTCGAGCATCGTGATGACCGGGAAGAACAGCCCCGCCACGAGGGGCGCCGCGGACAGGCGATCGGCGGCATCCTGCGGCTGATAGGTCGCAAGCGCCGACCGGCTCGCCAGCCGCGCCGCGACATGCCCGCCGGCGGAAAAACCGGTAACCGCAACCCGCGCCGGATCGACGGGCCAGCGCGTGCCCGCACCGGCGCGGATCACTCGCATCGCACGCTGCGCGTCCTGCAGCGGCGTGTCGGGGCCAGCCGCCCAATTGTCGTGCGGTAACCGATACAGCAATTCGAACGCCGTGATCCCGCGCGCGGCGAAATCGCGAGCGATGGCGCCGCCGGTACGGCCCACCGCGACACGAGCATAGCCGCCACCCGGACAAATGAGCACCGCCGCACCGCTTGGCTTGGCCGGCTTGACGACAGTCAACATCGGCGACGCGACATGCGGCCACGCGATGTCATCGACGCCGCCGTTGGGCGATCTTTTGACCCATTGTTCGATCACCGCCGGCGTCGGTGCGCCGGGCGGTGCCTTGGGCCAGATCGGGAAGCGATCGACCGTCACTCCCTCATCAGCCCCGGCCGCCGCAGCGCGTACGGTTGCGGGAAGAGCAAACGATGCGGCGATAGAGCCGGCGATCAGCGAGCGGCGCGTCGGCATCAATTGCCCTCCGGACGGCGCGCGTCGTGCGCGATGCTGGGCGTCAGCCGAAAGCTCGACGGATCGGGCGGGCGAGCCGGATCGAATGGCGGCAGAGCGGTCTTCAAATGCCGCACCAACGGCAGCTTCGCATCCGCCAATCCCTTCGCCACGCACCGCGCCAGCACCCAGGCGCCGTAATTGTCATGATGCGTCGCATCCTTGCCGTTGTCGTTGAAGGCAATTGGTGCCCGATCCGGCCCCAGCGCCTCATAAAAGGTCATGCTCATGGCGTTGAGGTCGACCACCGGCACGTTGAGCTCGCTGCCAACCGCCTTCACCGCCGCGGCATAGTCGCTCAGGGTCGGGCGGATTCGCGTGCCCGTCCAGAAACGCCGTTCGGGGGAGCTGACCAGCACCGGCGTGACGCCGTGCCTGCGGAATTCGGCGATCCAGGTGCGCAGATAATCGCGATAGGTCGTCTCGGCCGCGGCATAGGTCTGCGGCCAGTTCGCCTTCTGGTCGTTATGCCCGAACTGGATCAACGCCCAGTCGCCGGGCTTGGCCAGTTCGAGCACCTTGGCGAAGCGCAATTCGGTCATGAACGACTTCATCGTTTCGCCGCTTTCGGCGTGATTGGCGATGGCGATGTCGGGGGCGAAGAAGGCGGGGAGCATCTGTCCCCAACTCGCCGCCGGCTCGGCCGGCTGGTCGGTGACGGTGGAATCGCCGAGCAGGAACACGGTCGGCAATGTCACCGGTTCGATCGCGATCGCGGTCACGCCGGGATGCTCGCCGAGTATCTCCAGCGTCAACCTGTCGTCCCAGTTGAACGAGGCCTGCTCACGCGGCTTCAGCAGTACTTGCGATCCGCCGGGTGCGTTGGCCGGCGGCGGCACCAATTTGGCATCGCGCACATTGACGATGAAGCTGATGGTCGCGTGTTGTCCAGCCGCAACCTTCAAGGCGTCGACCATCAGGCGGCGCGACTCCGCCTTGATCGTGGTCTCGGTAGCGATGTTCGGCAGGCCGAGCGTCACCGTCACGCGGTAATTGCCCGGTGCCGCCGCGACCGAGAACAGCCGGTCGCTGCCCGCTTCATAGCCATATCCATCCGCATAGGCGCGGCCTGGCGCGACCGCGACGGTATCGGCGGACGTCGGTGCGGAGCCCAGCGCGAAGCGGCGGACCTGGGCGGACGCGGGCTGGATCGTTGCGGCGGCGATCATCGCGACGATCGCGATCAGGCGCATGACGGCCCACTCACCGGAACGGTGCGGGTCAGGGCAGGAACATGCGGTGTCACGCGCTTGGAAATCGGCATGCGCAACGCCTTCAGACCTATCGCCACCAGGTCGGCGATATGGCGCGCACCGATCTCGCTGAAATGCGTGTCGTCGGACACCCCGTTGGGATAGCCGGGTGCCCCCGCCGCACCGTCATAATGCAGATAATAGGCCTTGGCCGCATCCGGACCCAACGCCTGGACCATCGCCTGCGAGCTCTTGCCCAGGTCGAGCAGTGGCGTATGCGTTTCCTTCGCCACGCGGCGTGCGGCATCGGCATAGGCGGGAAAGCTCGGTTGCTCGACGCCGTCCTTGAAATCGCGACGAGCGACCGGGGTGAGGATGACCGCCCTCGCGCCTGCCTTCTTCGCCACATCGAGAAAGCGGTGGAGGTTGGCGATATATTGCTCGATCGTCGTGTACCGTTCGGGCTTGTCGATGCTCGCGTCGTTATGGCCGAACTGGATCAGCAGGGTGTCGCCCTTTCTCAGATCGGCGGCGATCTTGTCGAGCCGGCCTTCGCGGATGAAGCTGTTGGTACTGCGCCCACCGATCGCGCGATTCTCGATCGTCACGCCCGGACCCACGGCGCAACGCAGCATGGTGCCCCATCCCGACTGCGGATATTTGTCGGGTTTGTAATCCTGTGCGGTCGAATCGCTGGCGATGAAGATGCGCATTGGCGCCGGCGACGATGCCTGCACGCTTGCTGCCATGAACATGGCCAAAGCGCCGATCAGCACGGTTGGCATCCGCATCCTTTTCTCCTTCATCGCCTTGTTCCGTATTATGCAATCGCGTCCTACGACTCGCAACCATCTGCGATAATTTGCTACAATTTTCCCAACATGTAGACATTGCCTCTACATTTCGGGAAATGCTAGGCGAGTGAACCGATACGACAAACGCGCGGCAACAGCGCGGGACAGGAAGAGAAGGGGTGATGACGCGATGGGCATAATCCGGCTGGCTGGCATGCCCTTCGGCATACGCTCCGCGACCGCTACCGACACTAGGCAACATGCGTCCGGCCGATCCGAGGTGCGGATCGCTCGCGGCCCATTGCCTGTCCATCGTCCGTACACCCCCTGCCGTTGATGGAGAGAGAGAAATGAACCTGAGCCGTCGCGACGCGCTGAAGGCCGGCCTGTTGGCGGGGGTGACAACCATACTTCCGATCAGGCTGGACGCCGCGCCCGTCGGTTTCATCCCCGCGCCCGTGCACTGGATCGACGGGCAGGCGCCCGACACGCATAGCGGCCAGACCTTTGGCGTTGCCTGGCCACGCGGGTCCATCAAGCGCGACACGCCGCTGGCCGTTCTCGATGGCGCAGGGAAGCCTGTCCCGTCGCAAGGCTGGACCACCGCGACCTGGCCCGACGGGTCGATCAAATGGACCGCGCACGCAATCCCCGCCGACCTTTCGCCCGACGCGCTGACCGTCACGCGAGGCCGGCCTTTGCCGCCAACCCAGCCGGTTGCGGTCGCCGAGAACGCCGCCGCGATCACGATCCGCGTCGGTGACCTCGCCTGGGAAATCGCGAAGAGCGGCGACGCCCTGATCCGGTCTGCGACGCAGGGCGACCGGCCGGTGCTCGGTCCCGTCTCGCTAGTCGGGTCGTCGCGTACCGAACCGATCCATGGCGCCGACACGCCGTTCACCGGCCGGATCGACACGGTGACGGTCGAGCAGCGTGGGCCGGTCCGCGCGGTGGTACGGATCGACGGTCACCATATGTCGGGCGAACGCGCCTGGATGCCGTTCACCGTCCGCCTCTACGCTTATGCCGGGTCGACCGGTCTGCGTATCGTCCACTCGGTCGTGTTCGATGGCAGCGCTAGCCATGATTTCCTCTCCTCGCTCGGCATCAGTGCGACGGTGGCGATGCGCGGTGAGCTTCATGATCGCCACGTCCGCATTGCCACGGATGGCCAGATGTTCGCGGAAGGCGTCCGCCCGCTGACCGGACTGCGTCGCGACCCCGGCAAGGCGTTTCGCGACGCGCAGATTGCCGGTCGCGCAACACCGCCGCCCGACCAGATGGCAGGAGCGGTCCGCGCGACGCTGCAACGCATTCCCTCCTGGGGCGACTTCCGTCTCGAGCAGCCGACCGCCAATGGCTGGGCGCTGACCAAGCGAACTGGTCACGATCAGGGATGGATCGACGCGGCGGAGGGGCGGCGCGCACCCGGCCTTGCTTATGTCGGCGGACCGGACGGAGGGGCCGCGATCGGCGTCCGCTATTTCTGGCAACGGCATCCGACCGCGCTCCACATCGACGGCGCGACCGGCGACACCGCAAAGTTGACCGCCTGGCTCTGGTCGCCCGAGGCACCCGCCATGGACCTGCGTCCCTATCACGGCACGATGGGGATGGAGGGCTATGACGCGCAGAATGAAGGGCTGTCGGTCACCTATGAGGATTACGAGCCAGGCTGGGACGACGCCTCGGGCATCGCGCGCACCAGCGAGTTGATGCTGTGGGCGCTGCCCGCCACGCCCGACCACGACACCTTGGCGGCGATGGCCGCCGCTCAGGCGCAACCGCCGCAATTGATGGCCGCCCCCGCCCACCTCAATGCCGCCGGAATATTCGCCGATTACGGCCTTCCCGACCGCTCGACTCCCAACCGCACCGCGATCGAAAACCAGCTGTCCAACCTGGTCGATTTCTATGCCGGTGAAGTCGATCGCCGCTCCTGGTACGGCTTCTGGAACCATGGCGATGTGATGCACACCTATGACAGCGACCGCCATCGCTGGCGCTACGACATTGGCGGTTTCGCCTGGGACAATAGCGAGCTCTCGACCGATCTGTGGCTATGGTACCAGGCGCTCCGCACCGGCGACGCCCAAACCTGGCGCCTTGCCGAAGCGATGACGCGCCACACCAGCGAGGTCGACGTCTATCACACCGGGCGTTTCGCCGGCCTCGGCACGCGCCATGGCGTGCAACATTGGGGCGACAGCTCGAAACAACCTCGCGTCAGCAACGCCACCTACCGCCGGATCTATTATTATCTGACCGCCGATGAACGGGTCGGCGACCTGATGCGCGCGCTGATCACGTCCGACCATGCGTTGACCAGTGTCGAGATCGGCCGAAAGGTCCCCGGGGCCAAGAAGCCGCAATTGCCGCCCGGCACGATCGAGATGACTTTCGGCACCACCTGGTGCCCCCTCGCCGCCGCCTGGCTGACCGAGTGGGAGCGGACTGGGAACACCAAGTGGCGCGATCGCATCGTCGCCGGGCTGGAGACGATCGGCCGCCTTCCGCATGGCTGGATGACCGGGAGCGCGCCGTTCGAACTGGCGACCGGCCGCTTCATCGACCAGAAGCGCGGGATCGGGCTGTCCCATCTCAATGCCGTGTTCGGCGCGGTGGAAGTCAGTTCGGAGCTGCTGCGCCTGCTCGACGTCCCCGCTTATCGCAACGCATGGCTGGAATATTGCCGCTGGTACAACGCGCCGCAGGCTGAATATCTGGTGAAGTTCGGGCCGCCGTTCGGGCCGCGCAACCTGCGCGAGGGGCATTCGCGGCTGACCGCCTATGCGGCGTTCCAGGAGAAGGATGCGGCGCTGGCGGCGCGCGCTGCCGGCGAGTTCCTGTCGGGCGATGCCGGGCTCGGAACATGGCCGCGCGACCCGCGGCACATGGTCGATGGCGTGCTCGAATGGCCGGGCGTATCGACTAACGCCTCGGCGCAATGGGGCCTCGCGGCGATCCAGTGTCTGGCGTTGATACCCGAAGCGCTCGACAGCGTGCCGATTGTCGCGCCCGACGCTCCCGGACGCAAACGACTGGGCGATTCCGGCCGTGACTAGCTCGCAGCCGCATGATCGGAGTAAGAATATGAAACGTCTGTCGGCGTGGCGCGCCGCGACGATGCCACTTGTTGCGCTTCTCGCGCCGACCATGGTCGCTACACCCGCCATCGCGGCGGGCAAGATCGCCGCCTCGAGGGACAAGTCGGCCGCTGCTTCAATGGCCAATCGGGATGCCGACGATCTCGCCGATTTCGACCGCCGGGCCAAGATGGCGCGCGAATTGGGGGCGACGGAAGTGGTCGTCACCGAAGGCCTTCCGATCGCCTATTGGGAGCTGGACGCCGACGACCCCTATCCGGCATGGTTCGCGCACCACGCCACCCTGTTCAAGATGTTCCCGCCCGCGGCGGTCCGTCCGTTCATGGATGCGGCCTATGCGGCGCGCGTCCAGCGCATCGTCACGCAGCGCTGCCGGATCCTCGGCAAATACGATCTGAAGGCGATCTGGACCGCGAACGAGCCCGGCGTCCTGCCCGAGGCATTCTTCGCCGCTCACCCGGAATATCGCGGCCCCCGCATCGATCAGGTCACGCGATCGAAGAACGTCTATTTCGCGCCGAACGTGGCACAGCCTGATGTGCTGGCGATGTATCGCGAGGCGACCAATGCGCTCCTGTCGGCATGCCCGCAGGTCGAAACGTTTCTGTGGGTCACGACCGATGCCGGGTCGGGCTTCGATTGGGCGCCAGGCCTGTATCCCGGCGCGAATGGTGCATCGGAAAACCGCGACGTGCCGCTCGCCGACAGGGTGGTCGGCTTCATGACCAACATTCAGCAAGCGGCAGCCGCGTCAGGTCATCGGGTCCGCATCAACATCAACCAGATACCGCCGCGGCCCTGGATGATCGCGACCTTCGGTCCGGACGTGCTCGAAAACATCCAGCGCAAGCTCCCCGCCGATCTCGCCGTCAACGGCAAGGAGGGTCCTGACGGACGTCCATTCGAGACCGGCATCACGCGTGTCGATGACAGCGCCTTCTCGCCGGTCGTCGGCCTCGTCGTTCCGAGTTTCGATCCCGTCGCCAAATCGAGCGGCGCTCACAAGGCCTATCTGCTCGGCGATCACGAAAGCGAGGATTTCTCCTTGCGGCTGCTCCGGTCGACGCGGGATCAGCCGATGACAACGACGGTCGAGCGGCTCGCCGCCCTGCGACGGTTCGCGGTGTCGGAAGTGGGTGACGGCCAGGCCGACACATTGATCGACGCCTGGAGCGCGCTCAACGATGTGCGGAAATATCTCGATGTGCTCGAATTCGGTCCGATGCTGCGCATGGGGCATGTGCTCAATCGCTGGATCGAACGGCCGATGGTGCCGTTTCCGGCCGAGCTGACCGATGCCGAAAAGGCCGGCTATCGCCGCTTCCTCTTTCAGGCCGGGACCGAAGAATCGGCATCCAATCTGGCCGACATTCAGGCAATGCGCATGTACGAAGGATGGGGCGCACACCTGCTGCTCCAACGCGCCATCGAAATATCCATGCCGCGCGTCCGGCGCGCGCAAAAGGATTTCGACGCTCTCGCGGCCTCGGCGAGCACGCCCGATGCGGCGGACTATTGGCGGCTGACGAGCGAGCGTGTTCAGGCGCTAGGGTATTTGTTGCAGTCGGCCGACAACATGGTCGGCTACCAGGCTCAGCTCGACCGCGTCACCGCGCTGGGCGTGAAACCCGAAGCCCATCCGGTCCTCGGCGCGCAGAACGATTGGGCGCGCGCCGACATGATCAACACCGCGCGACGCGAGATCGATACGGCGGTAGCGCTCGACAAGCTGATGTCGGGCAGCAGCCGCCCGCTACTCGATCTGGCCGCCAGCGACGGCGAGGAGACGATCATGAAGCTTGGCCCCAATTTCCAGTCCGTGCTGCGGCAAAAGGTCCGCACCATGAACGCCCATTGGCGCGACTATGATCGGCTGTTCACGATGCCGAACCCGTGATCGGGTGACACCTCTTCCGTCTTGCTGGAGTCGGATCTAGTCGGAAGTCGACGCTCGATATCCGAGCGTAGCGCCGATGCTCGCCGCCGCCGCCTTTACCGGATTGGCAAGCTCGCCGAGAACCTTGTCCGTCAGATAGGCGGCCGCTCCGGCGATGCTGATAGCGACCACGATCTGGCCTTTGTCGTTCCTGACAGGGGCGGCGACGGATCGGACGAAGTCGCCGGCCTCGCTCTCGTGAAGCACCACGCCCCGCGCCCTGTTCTGCCGCATGCCGTCGAGCCAATCCTTCAGCTTCTTCGCGCTCGCCTCGGGCTTTTCGGCCTGGAACAATTTGGTCAGCGCGTCTTCCGATTGGTCGAGCAGCAGCGCCTTTCCGATGCCGGTCTCCACGATCAATCGCCGATCGCCGGGCGCTGTCGCCACCCGCAGGCGCTGCCGCCCGGTCACGCGGTCGAGATGGCGAGACCAGTCGCCCTCGCGCTTGCCGAGAAAGACGCAATAGCCGGTTTCGGCCGAGAGCGCCTCGAGATGCGGCCTGGCGAGCCGCACATAATCGGTCTGCTCCTGCGCCATCGATCCGAGCTGGAGAAGCTTCGGGCCCAGCGAATAGCCGTCCGGCGTGATCGCAAGGTAATCGCGCGCCCTCAGGGCCTGGGCAAGTCGATGGGTCGTCGATCGCGTGAGATCGAGATTGCGCGCCAAGTCAGCCGATTTCACCGGTCCGTTGATGACTTGGTCGAGAATATCCAGCGCACGCATCAACGATTGCGCGCCCTTCAACGAAGCGTATGGATCCTTGACGTCGGCATCTTTCGCCATCGAATTCTATCTCCGCGCTAGCGCCAGCGCATTGGTGAATGCTGATTGATTTCTCTGGGGCCCACGCGACGAGATAGGTTCCTCCCCGTCGTTTCACTAGCGGCCCGTGGGAGGAAACGGAAGAGAAAGGGACAGGCGTGATTGACGACAAGAGGGGCGACGAAGCCTTGCCGACCGACCGTCAATCGCGACAAACTGCCGCTATTGTCGGCCCCGGTTCGATCGGCGGCACTATCGCGGCCTGGTTGGCGGCATCCGACGCGATCTCCGTAACCTTGTGCGTTCGTACGCCGTTCGATCGCTTGGTCGTCGAGACGCCGACAACGCGTCTCGACGTCGCGCCACGTCAGATTTCGCGACCCGATGCCGCGCAACCGGTCGATTGGGTTTTGATCGCGACCAAGACTTATGACGTCGCCGGCACCGCCGCCTGGCTCGCGCAGTTGGTCGGACGGGAAACCCGCGTCGCCGTCCTGCAAAATGGGGTCGAGCATGTGCGTCGCTTTGCCGACCATGTCCCGTCCGACCGACTTTTGCCGGTGATGGTCGACATTCCGGCCGAGCGCGATGCGCCCGGTCGCATCCGGCAACGGCGGCGTGGCACGATGGAAGTCCCCGCGGGGTCCGCCGGCCACGCCTTTGCGGCGCTGTTCGAGCGGGCGGAGATCGACGTCTCCGAGAGCTCGGACTTCGTCACCGCGATCTGGCAAAAATTGTGCGTCAACAGCGCGGGTGCCGTATCGGTCCTGAGCAACGAGCCGGGCGGCGTCGCGCGGCGCGAGCCTGCGGCCGAGATCATGCGCGCTTTGATCCGCGAATGCATTGCTGTCGGCCGCGCGGAGGGTGCGGTTCTCGACGACTCGCTGATAGAATCGGTCGTCCAGCGCTATCGCGATGCGCCGGCGGATTCGGTCAATTCGATGCTGGCGGACCGACGCGCGTCGCGCCCAATGGAATGGGATGCCCGTAACGGCGTTGTCGGTCGGCTGGGCAAAAAGCACGGCATCGCGACCCCGGTCAGCGATACCGTTGCCGGCTTGCTGGCGACGATCGACGAGAGCGCCCGATCGAAGCGCTGACATCGACCGATTGCGGCAGGTGCCGCCTCGCGCCGCGTCGCCGGTGCCGAGGAGAGTCATGAGCGCCGCTTCACGGCACCCTGGCGCGCGATCTCGACCGCGTAGATGCCCGGCTCACCTTCCATGTTCGACCGGAAGATGAGCCATTTGCCGTCGGGCGAAAAACGAGCATTGGGTTCCAGCCGATAATCCTGCCTCGACATGTCGACCAACTTCTCGCCATCGAATGTGCCGGGCGCAATCAACGTCTCCGATCCCGGCGCATGGATACCCGCGACATCGGGAATCGCCCTGGGACGGAACAGATACAGCCATTTCCCGTCCGGCGCGTGCGCGACCATTTCGCTATCGCCGCCGTCGCCGGAGAACACAGTCTGGTCGGGCGAGATATTGTAATGGACCGACCATTGGTTGCGATCGACCTTGTACCGGCGCCGCTTAGTCGTCGCGAGATCGTATCCCGCGAGCCAGAAAACTTCGCCGCGCGGCGTTTGCAAATCGTACCAGATGGTCTTGCCGTCGGGTGACCAGAATTCGTGACCGGCGATTTCCATGTTCATCGTACGAACATGGATCTTGGTCAGGCCGGTGCCGTCGGTCCTGATCGTCCAGATCCGATCGACCTTATGCCAGGGACCTTCATGGCAAAACATCAGCAGGCCCGGATCGGTCGGCGAGAATTGCAGGTGATTGAGCCAGTCGGTCGAGGCGATCACGGTCTTGCGCCGGCCCGTGCGGATATCGATGGTGAATATCTCCATCGGAATCTTGGCGTCGAGCCGTTCGTTGAGCCGCACTTCCTTGGCCTCGGCGAAGGTCAGCGGCTTACCATCGGGGCCATTGGCGGCATAAGGCGCCTGGTCGAAACGGGCATCGCGGCCGGCCGTACCCGGCTGCAACGGCATCGCCCGTTCGGTCACTGCCCCCGCAAGCAAGGTCTCGTCGGCGTTGATCGTCGCGATGCCGCCCGCCGGCACGTCCGCGATCTTCCGCGCTTTTCCGCTATCGATATCCGCCGCCCACACTTCGATCGCACCGGTCTGGCCATCACGGTCGGCGGCACCGGTGCCGGCAGCCGAGCGACCGCGCGTCGAGTAATAGACGGTGCGCGTCTTGCGGCCGGTAAACAGCAATTGCAGCCCCTTGCCGGTCACGACGGGAGTAATTTTCCACGTCCTCAACTCGACGGCAGCGATTCCCTCCACCGTCGAGATGACCATCTTGTCGCCTTGCGGGGTGAAGGCCTGCTGGTGGAAATAGAGGCTCGACATGCCCGGACCGGTCGAGATCCGGACGACACGGTGACCGGTCTTCGCGTCGACCCATTCGCGCGGCGTATCCGCAGCCGGCGCCGCGGTCGACCCCGCGATGACGGTCAAAGCGAGCAGCGTGGCAGCCATCAGCTTCATGTCTTCCATCTCTCCAAAACGGACCGCCTTCTGCCGGGCTGCCGGTTGCTCACGTTCATCGCTCGTATTCCAGCTATCGGCCGTTTCCGGACGGCGCAGAAACCGTCCGGTTCGATCAAAAACTATAGGCCGCCCCTAGAAAGATGGAGCGCCCGGTCGTGCTGAAGACGCGCTGCGCCTTGCGATCCTTGCCGCTATACTGGTCGCCTTTCTGATCCGTCAGGTTCAGGAAATCGCCGGTGATCTTGAACCTTTTGGTGATCGCGAACGACATCGAGGCGTCGACGTTCATCGTGCCGTAGCTGTAATAGCCGTCCGCCACACCCGGCTTGAACGGCAGCCCGATCAGATAGGCACTGCGGTAGGCCGCCGAGACATGGGTCGAGAACCGTCCGTCATCGTAGAACAGCGTCGCGTTGACCGAGTGCGGCGACACATTGACGAACTGATCGTGCGTTGCGGCAGCGTTGGCCGCTGTCGACAGGAAATAGAGCACCGACGACTTCACATAGGTGTAGTTCACCGCCGCCCCGAAATGCCCGAGGAATCCGGGCAGGAAACTAAACGGCTGCTGAAGATTGACCTCAACCCCTTCGATATAGCCGCCTGCCGTATTGCGCGACCGCGTAACGGTATAGATCGTCGTCGCATCTTGCCCCGGAGGCAGGAGGTTGAGCGGCAATCCGGTGTTGCCGTATGGCTCGAGCGAGGCCAGCGTCTGGATCGTGCTGCCGACATCCTTGTAGAACAAGGCGATGCCGTAAAACGCGCCCTTTTCCGGATAATATTCCAGGCTCAGATCGTAATTCTTCGCCCGATATGGCTTGAGCAACGGGTTGCCGATTGACGCGCTTTGCGCACCAAATTGCGTATTGATCGACCCGCCGGGATTGAGATTGCCCAACCCCGGTCGCGCCATGACCTTGGCCGCCGCGGCGCGTAAGATCAGACGGTCGGTGACGTCCAGCGAAACGTTCGCCGAGGGCAGGAAGTCGTCATATCCGTTCGGCACGCTGACGCGCGTGCTGCCGGTAAAGCCGGTCGATACGACATCGGTGCGTACATAACGCAGGCCCAAATTGCCCCGCAGGGAACGGCCGCCCAAGACGTCGAAGTCGAAATTGACTTGGCCATACAGCGCCTTGTCCTCCTCGCGCACATCTCTGTTCTGACCAAGCGCGGCGGAGCTGGAGCTGTCGACGGTGAAATCGCCATATTTGTTGACGCAATTGCACAGCAAATCGAGCTTGCTGATGAACGCATTGACGTCGGGCACCACCCAGCTGCTGACCGAACCCGCCGGGAGACCGAGCCCTTGGCCGAAGCCGGTCACGCTGGTGCTGAGCGCCGCCAGGTTCGGGAAGTCCGCGGCAAATTGCGCAAAACCGAACTTCGACAGATCGGGGGCATTGTTGGCGCTGACGGTGGGCCGCTGGTTCTGACGCGCGTTGAAATTGAACCTCTTATATTGAGCGCCGGCCTTGAACGACAAAGCGTTGTTGGCGCGATAGGTGAAGCTGGCGGCGGCAGTGAACAGATTGTTCTTCACGCGCGCATTCACCAGCCGGATATCCGGCGTCAGGCCGGTCCCGGCATTGGTGAAGGTGACGTTCGCAACGTTGTTGACGTCATAGCCATAGTTGATCAGCGGGCGCCGGCTGTCATCGCGAGCGTCATAGCTATAGCCGTTCTTGTTGAAGCCGTCATAGGAAATGAAGACGTCATAAGGCTGATTGAAATCCGATCCGGCCGCACCGATTTTCGCATCGAAGGTCAGGTCGTCGGACAGATCTTCCTTCAAGGTCAGGCCGAATTCGTAAGTCTTTGTGCGAGTCTTGCTGACCTCCTGGATCTGCTTGATGTCGACATTGTTGATCTTCATGTAGTCGACTTGACCCGTCGGATCGACATTGACATCGATCAGCTGCGAATCGACGCGCCCTGCAAACAAGGGAAATGCCGCGCTCGCTTGGTTGACGTTGCGGTTATTGGACGCCAGCGACAGCGCGAAGTCTTTGCGATTCTGATCGAATTGCGAATAGACGCCGTCCAGCGTGATCTGCGTTTTCTCGGATGGTTTGTACTGTAGCGCGACCGTGATGCCGAGCCGTTTCTGGTCGAGCGTGAACCGTCCCAGCCCAGGATTTCTCGGCAGGAAGACGTTCGGCTGATTAACCTTGGAATAGGCTTCGTCGTTTGACGGCAGGCCGGAGAAACACTGGTTGGCCGGTCGATTGCCCGTTCCGGACAGCGGGTTCACGAACGGAATTGGTGTATTAACCACCTGACTACCAGGCTGGTTGGGATCGTCGGTCGCCCGCCCGCAAAAGCCGTTGAGCGCGTCCGAATAGTCCGATTGCGACGTGTCGCTATAGCCGTCTTCCTGCGCTTTCCGGGTGCTGTAGGCGACCGATACGAGCGCGCCGAAATCGCCGAACGTGTCGCTGATCAATCCGGCAATACGCGGAGCGAACGTCTTGTTGTTATCGTAATAGGCGCCCTGCCCCGACACCGCGAGACGAAAGCCTTTCTTGTCGAACGGGTGGGCCGTTTGAAGATCGATCGTCGCGGCCAGCGATCCTTCGTCCATGTCTGCCGATTGCGACTTGCTAACGGTGACGCCGCTGAACAATTCGGACGCGAAGGTGGAGAAATCGAAGCCGCGCGTACGGTTGATCCCGGCAACCTGGCCCAAGGTCGATCCGGTGGTCGCGGAATAGGCCTCGATCCCGTTGAGCAAGGTGCGGACGAAATCGCCGCCAAGCCCGCGAACGGTCACGTTTCGTCCTTCACCGCCGTCTCTCGTGATCGAGACGCCGGGAATGCGCTGGATAGACTCCGCCAGATTGGCATCGGGAAAGCTGGCCATGTCGTCGGCCTTGATGACATCGACGATATTGACCGAGCTGCGCTTGCTGTCGATCGCGCTTTCGAGCGAGGCGCGATAGCTGGTGACAACGATATCGTTGGGGACGCTCGTGTCCTGGTCGCTGGGCGCCGCCTTTTCAGGTTGCTTGTCGACAGCGGAATCGACCGGCGGCGTCGCTTGCGCGTAGGCAGCGCCGGAAAAGCCGATCGACGCCGACGCGGTGGCCAACGCCAGAAGCGAGGGCCGCAGAATCCGCGCACGGCTGCGACCAATGCTCTTGAATTTCATCCCCATCTCCCTCTCCCGATGAGGGCAGCTTCGGTGAGCCGCCCCTCTTTTCATTTCGGATGCGCCGTCGACCGCTGAGCCGCCCCCTCCAGAGCGAAACATCGCGAGGCTCGCATCACCTCCCATTCGCGCCATCACGCGCAATCAGATTGTCCGACAGATTGCCCCGGGCTGTAAAGACCAAATATTGCGTACTACTCCCACAGTGTGGGATTATACGAAGTTTTTGCGCGCTGAGGCGTTTCCAGGGGACCGATGATAGTGTTTGGGCAATCTGATTAAGGCGGTGAGTCGGGCTCGCCTTTCATGCACGATCAAACGCACGCTGCGGCAACGCTGCCCGTCAACGCTCGCGTGACGATCGTCCACCGACGGCCGGGAAAGGTCCGAATTCCGGAAGTTGATCCACCTGCGCCCAACGGCACGGCCAAGAGGGCGGCTCGCATTTGTCGAGCGCGCATCGAGACGGACAGTAGCGCTTCCTCGCGCATACCGTGGTCCTGAAAGGGCAAAGGGTATAACTGTATCGACGGCCGCGCCGCCATCGCCAAATCATCCGGCAGGATGATCCAAATGGTAGCGGAGGAGGGACTTGAACCCCCGACCCCAGGATTATGATTCCCGTGCTCTAACCAGCTGAGCTACTCCGCCCCGAAAGGCCCGCATTGCCGCGAGCGGCGGCCTATAAGTAGCGCTCCCGATGCGGTCAAGCGACCATGTGGCGCGAGAGCTTCTCCCAAGGGCCGCCGCGATAATACCAGCTGGCGAAACCCGCGATCGCGAGCGACCGAGGTCGGAAGTCGCGCTTGATCCGGTCGAGCAAGGCCCTCGCTTCTGCCGGCTCAACCTTGTTCTGGATCGTGACATGCGGGCGCCACGGCGCGCGGTCCTGCGGCGTCAACACGTCCGCCCAGCAATCGACGAGCCAGGCGCGGTAATCCTCCAGCTCGGTGGAGTCGATGCGGTAGGCAACGCCGCGGCCGAGCGAGACCAGTCCGGAGATCCGCGCGGCCGGCGCCCCTTCCCGCGCCAGTTCGCCGAGTCGCTGCCGCACTTCGTCCGCCAGCGACGGCGGCAGATGGTGGAACATGGTCAGATGGGCAGGGAGCAGATTGCGCTCGGGCGGAAAATGCGCGCGGCGCTGCGCGTCGAGCCACGCCTGGTCTTCGCGCCCGATCACCGCCGTGACGATGATCGGCGCGGGTGCCGGCGCGGTCACTATGCCGCTCAGATTTCGACCTGGCTCCCCACCTCGACCACGCGATTGGTCGGCAGGCGGAAGAATTCCATCGCGCTTTCGGCGTTGCGGAGCATCCAGGCGAACAGCTTTTCGCGCCAGATCGCCATGCCGGGCTTGCTCGACGGCAACAATGTCTGCCGAGCGAGGAAGAAGCTGGTGTCCATCATCTTGAACTTGTCGCCGCACCCGGTGACCAAGGCCAATGCCGCCGGCACGTCGGGCTCTTCCATGAAGCCGTAGCGCAGCACCAGGCGGTGGAAGCCATGGCCAAGATGATCGAGTTTCACCCGCTCGGCCTGACGCACGAACGGCACGTCGGCGATCTTGACCGTCAGCAGGATGATGCGCTCGTGCAGCACTTTGTTGTGCTTGAGGTTGTGGAGCAGCGCGTGCGGTACGCCGTCGGCAGTCGAGGTCATGAACACGGCAGTGCCGGGCACCCGGGTCGCCGAAGTGGCGGCCGACGAGATGAATACCTTGATCGGCATTGCGGCCTCGCGCAGTCGCGCCATCATCAGCTGCCGTCCCTTGGCCCAGGTCGTCAGGATGGTGAAGACGATCAGCCCGACCAGGAGCGGGAACCAGCCGCCGTCCGGGATCTTGGTGAGGTTGGCGGTCAAATAGGCGCCGTCGACCAGGAAGAAGAGCCCGAGCAGCGGGATCGCCGCCCATTTCGGCCAATGCCACAGCCTGAACAGCACGACCGACAACAGGCAGGTATCGATCGTCATCGCGCCCGTGACGGCGATGCCATAGGCGCTGGTCAGGTTCGACGAGGTGCGGAAGAACAGCACCAGGATGATGACCATCGTCATCAGCATCCAGTTGATCAGCGGGATATAGATCTGTCCGGCGGTCGCGGCGCTGGTATGCTCGATCCTGAGACGCGGGACGAAGCCGAGCTGGATCGCCTGTTGCGTCACCGAGAAGGCGCCCGAGATCACCGCCTGCGAGGCGATCACCGCAGCGGCGGTGGCCAAGATGACGAGCGGCAGCTGTAGCCAGACCGGCGCCAGCAGATAGAACGGGCTTTCCAGCGCCTGCGTCCCGTCGCGCGTCAGCAGCGCCGCCTGCCCCATATAATTGAGGATCAAGGCCGGGAGCACGAAACATAGCCACGACATGCCGATCGGCTTGCGCCCGAAATGCCCCATATCGGCATAGAGCGCCTCGGCACCGGTCACCGCGAGCACCACCGACCCCAATGCGAGAAAAGCGCGGACGGGATCGAGCAGGAAGAATTCGACGGCATAAGTCGGCGAGAAGGCCCACAGCACTTCGGGCGTCTTGGCGATGCTGAGCGCGCCGAGCAGGGCGATCGTCAGGAAATAGAACAGCATGATCGGGCCGAAGAACAGCCCCACCTTGGCGGTGCCGCTCTGCTGGATCGCGAACAGGAAGATCAGGATCGCGATCGCGATCGGCAGGACGAAATGCGCCATGCCCGGCTGCGCCACCGCCAGACCCTCGACCGCCGACAGCACCGACACTGCCGGGGTGATCATCGAATCGCCGTAGAAGAGCGACGTCGCGAACACGCCGAGCAGGACGATCCCCGCGGTCCATCTTTTGGTCTGCGCCTTGCTGGAAATGAGCGCGAGCAGCGCCAGGCTGCCGCCCTCCCCCTTATTGTCGGCGCGCATGATGATCGCAACGTACTTGATCGTCACCACCACCATCATCGACCAGAACATCAGGCTGGTGACGCCCATGATATGCGCATGGTCGAGGCTGAGCTTGTGATGCCCGGCGAACGTCTCGCGGAAGGCGTAAAGTGGGCTGGTGCCGATATCACCGAACACGATGCCGATCGCACCGACGGCGAGCTTGATCAGCCCGTCATTGCCGTGCGCATGCGCGTGGCCGGCGTGCGCGTCATCGGCGTGCCCGTCGGTTACTGCGATAGAAGGAGTGTCCGCGCTCACGGCAGTCGCCGCGCGTTCGCACGAAAGGTCATGATGACCGTATGAAGCCCCTGTTTACGGTGGCGGCGCCCTAGCATCGCAGAGGAACGCTCGCAACGACGCATTGGATGCGATAGCCGTTTATGGGGCTCGTTATGGGTCAGTCGGTCGCTCACGGGCGACGGATGACCTCGCGGATGACGAAATGCGACGCCAGCCGCGTCACGCCGGGCAGGCGAGACAGTGTCTCGCGGTGGATCCGCTCGAAACTGTCGTCGCGGGTCACCTCGACATGGAGCATGTAATCGGCCTCGCCGCTCATCAGGAAACAATCGCGTACTTCCGGACATTCGCTAATCTCTGCCTCGAATGCCGCCATCGTCTCCTGCCGCTGATCGCGGAGCGTGACGTTGACCATGACCACCGCGGGATGCCCCCGCGCCTCATGCGACAGCACCGCGCGAAACCCCGCGATCAGCCCGCGGTCGCGCAAGCTACCGACGCGGCGATGCGCCGCGCTTCCCGACAGGCCTACCGCCTCGCCGAGTTCCGCACTTGTCAGGTCCGAATTGACGACGAGTTGTTTGAGGATCTTGCGATCGAGATGGTCGAGCATTTTTCTCTCATGGGAATATAATCACGCAAACATATCCTGCCAGGGGTCGCGCCTGTCAAAAAACTTGCGAACCTCTCTCGGCTTTTCGGCGCTATTTGCGTGCCAAGCCCTTTCAGGAGAGTTCGCATGCGAGTCGGTGTTCCCAAGGAAATCAAGAATCACGAATATCGCGTCGGTCTGACCCCCTCGTCGGTCGCCGAGCTCCACGCCGCCGGTCACGAGGTCATCGTCGAGACCAAGGCCGGCATGGGCATCGATTTCGAGGATCAGGCCTATATCGACGCCGGCGCGCGCATCGTGCCCGACGCCAAGACCGTGTTCGCCGAATCGGACATGATCGTGAAGGTCAAGGAGCCGCAGCCGCAGGAAGTGGCGATGCTTGAGCCGCGGCACGTGTTGTTCACCTACCTCCATCTCGCCGCCGACAAGCCGCAGGCCGAAGGCCTGATGAAGTCGGGCGCGACCTGTATCGCTTATGAGACGGTGACCGCGGCGCGCGGCGGCCTGCCGCTCCTGAAGCCGATGTCCGAAGTCGCCGGCCGCATGTCGGTCCAGGTCGGCGCGCACTATCTCGAAAAGGAACAGGGCGGCCGTGGCGTATTGCTCGGCGGCGTTCCCGGCGTAGCGCCGGCCAAGGTCGCGATCCTCGGCGGCGGCGTGTCGGGCATCAACGCGGCGCAGATGGCGGTCGGCATGCGCGCCGACGTCACCATCTATGACATCAATAACGACCGTCTGGCCGAACTCGACATGTTCTTCTCCAGCCAGATCAAGACGCAATATGCGTCGAAGCAGGCAATCGCCCAGGCGGTGAAGAATGCGCATCTGGTGATCGGCGCGGTGCTGGTTCCGGGCGCGGCGGCGCCCAAGCTGGTCACGCGCGAGATGGTCAAGACGATGAAGCGCGGCTCGGTGCTGGTCGACATTGCGATCGATCAGGGCGGCTGCTTCGAGACCAGCCATGCCACAACGCACGAGGATCCGGTGTTCGAGGTCGACGGCGTGATCCATTATTGCGTCGCCAACATGCCCGGCGCGGTGGCGCGGACCAGCGCCTTCGCGCTCAACAACGCCACCCTGCCCTTCGCGCTCAAGCTTGCCAAGCTCGGCGCCGAGGGAGCGATGAAGGCCGATCCGCACCTCGCCAATGGTCTCAACGTGTATAAGGGCAAGATCACGCACGAAGCGGTGGCCGACGCGCTCGACCTCCCGTTCGAGGCCTGGCACGCCTGATCAGGCCGGAGATCCCCTCCGACGATCCGCCCCGTGTTCAGTGCGGGGCGGATTGTTCGCGAGAGATTTCGGCGAGCAGAGTGTCGAGCAGAGCCAGCCGGCGCGCGATCTCGTCGCGATAACTGGCATTCTTGGGCGTCAAATCCAGCGCGTGCTTCCAAAGCGGTCTCGCCTTCGCGAACTCTCCGGCGCGAACATAAGCGAGGCCGAGGAACAGGGGCGGCCCCGGATTATCCGGCGCCAGCATCATCGCGCGGCGATACGCCAGCAGTGCCGCCGGCGACACCACGCCGCGATCATGCAGCGCGATCACGTTACCGAGTTCGCTCCACATCGCCGCGTTCTTCGGCGCATAATCGACACCGCCGGTCAGAGCGCGCGCGGCGAAATCGGGATCGCCATTGGCCAGCGCCACGTCCGAAATGCCGAAATACATCGACTCGCCGCCGAAGCGGCCAAAGAAGGTGTCGCGTAACTTCTTGTACTCGAAGCTCAGCGGCAGCTTGACCGCATCGGCCGCGACGGGCTGCGCCGCTAGGTCAGGCTGTCCTTGCCAGGCATAGCCCGCCGCCCCCAGCATCAACGCCGCGCCGGCCAGCGGCCATAGCAATCGCGGCAGGCGAAGTACGGCAAGTAGGGCCGCCGTGGTCAGCCCGATCAGCGCGAGCATGATCCAGCCCATCAGCGCTTCCTCCTGAAGCTCGACCGCGCGATCGCGATTCCGATCACGAGCAGCACGAACGGTGCCGCCCAGAGCGGCCAGGTCGCGCCACCCAGGGGCGGGTCATAACTGATATAATCGCCGTAGCGCTGGATCAGCCAGGCACGCACCTGCTCCGGGCTCTCGCCGGCCTTGATCCGTTCGCGGATCAGCGAGCGCATGTTGGCGGCGATATCGGCATTGCTGTCGGAGATCGCCTGGCCCTGGCATTCGACGCAGCGGATCGTCTCCATCAACGCCTTGGCCTGCGCCTCCTGCGCGGGATCGCTGAGCTGCGTGTCGGCGAGCGGAGCCTGTTGGGCCATGGCCGGTGTTGCGAAGCTTGCCAACAACGCCAAAACCACCACCGTCACCCCGGCCTTGTGCCGGGGTCTGCCGGGCCGCAAGGCCTGTCTTACGATCTCGTACGCTGTGGCCTGCCGCTTGGCGGATCCCGGCACAAGGCCGGGATGACGGATTAGGGCGGATCGCAGGGTTGCAGAACGAGGAAGGCTCATCGCATCCCCCGCCACGCCTTGAGGATGTCGTCGACCTGATCCGACTGCAAGTTGCTGACATATTGCCGCACGATCCGGCCGCGCCCGTCGATCAGGAACGTCTCCGGCACGCCGGACGAGCCCAAGGCGATCTGCACCTGGCTGGCCTTGTCGTTGCCGATCCGCTGAAAGGGATCGCCGTTGCGGTCGAGGAACTTCTGCACCGCCTCGGGCGTGTCGTTGATCGCGACGCCGTCGATCGGCACGCCGGCAGCCTTCAGCTTCATCAGCTCGGGCGCCTCGGCGATGCAGGGCACGCACCAACTGGCGAAGACGTTGATCAGGCGCGGCTTGCCGCCGCCGAAGCCGGTACGCGCGACCCCCGGCTTGTCCGGCAACATCGCCGGCAGCGCGAAATCGGGCAGCGGCTTGTCGACCATCGCCGAGCGAACGGTACGGTCCGCCGGCTTGAACAACCCGAGCGCGACCAGCCCGAACAACCCGGCAAACAAAACGAGCGGCAGCCAGAGCAGCACGCGCCTCACGCCACCGCCTCCTCATATTCATCATACACCGCGCGCTTGCGGCGGCGGATCCGACCGATGAACGACAAAGCGCCGCCCAGGCCGATCAGGCCCCCGCCCAGCCAGATCAAGGTCACGAACGGCTTCCACCACAAGCGGACCTGCCACCCGCCCTTGCCGTCGGGCTGACCGAGCACGGTATAGAGCTGGCCATCAAGGCGCGTCGCGATCGCGCTTTCGCTGGTCGATGTCGGCGGGCTGGCGAAGAAGCGCGACTCCGGCGACAGGATGAACGGTGCGCCCTCGCCGCGGCGGATGCTGAGATCGGCGGCGACCGCCGACCAATTGGGTCCGACCACCGGACGGATGCCGGTCATCGTCACCAGATACGGCCCGACCGCGCGCGTCTCGCCCTGGCGCAATACTGCCAGGGTCTCCTTGGTGAAGGCGCTATCGCTCGCCATCCCGGCCAGGCTCACCGCGACGCCCAGATGCGCGACCGCCATGCCCCAGGTGAAGAGCGGCGTGCGACGCAGATTACGCCCCCATAACGGCGCGACGCTCGCCACCGCGAGTCCCGCGGCCAGCACCAGCGCCGCCAGCGGCAGGATACCCGCACCCCAGGCGAATGGCACCAGCACGATCAGCGCGGCGCACGATGCCGCCACTGGCCAGGTCATTCGCTTGAGCAGCGCCTGCGTCTCGTCGCGCCGCCAGCGCAGCAGCGGCCCGATCGCGATGAACACGACCAGCGCCAGCGCCACCGGCCCCACGGTCTTGTCGAAGAACGGCTTGCCGACCGACAATTGCACGCCCCAGCCGGCCGCGGCGAGCGGATAGAGCGTGCCGATCAGCACGATCCCCAGGATCACCGACAAGAGCAGGTTATTGACCACCAGCGCGCCCTCGCGGCTGACCACAGCAAAGGTATTGCCTTGCCGCACGGTGCCGATCCGCGCCGCGAACAGCGTCAGCGCGCCACCGATATAGATCGCCAGCAACGCCAGCAGGAACGCGCCGCGCTTCGGGTCGACGGCAAAGGCATGCACGCTGGTCAGGATGCCCGAGCGCACCAGGAAGGTCCCGATCATGCTCATCGAAAAGGCGACCACCGCCAGCATGATCGTCCAGGCGCGCAAGCCATCGCGCGTCGCCAATACCGACACCGAATGGAGCAAGGCGGTCGCCGCCAGCCACGGCATCAGGCTGGCATTCTCGACCGGATCCCAGAACCACCAGCCGCCCCAGCCGAGCTCGTAATAAGCCCAATAGCTGCCGGCGGTGATACCGATGGTCAGGAAGATCCACGCGCCGAGCACCCAGGGACGCATCGCGCGGGCAAAGGCCGTACCGACATCGCGCGTGACCAGCGCCCCGACCGCGAACGAAAAGGCGACCGAGATGCCGACATAGCCGACGTACAAGGTTGGCGGGTGGAACGCCAAACCGGGATCCTGGAGCAACGGGTTGAGGCCGTTACCGTCAGGCGGCGACGGAAACAGCCGCGCGAACGGGTTGGAGGCGAACAGCAGGAAGGCATAGAACCCCATCGCGATCAGCGCCTGCGCCCCGATCGTCGCGTTGAGCGTTCGTTGATCGAGCCGGCGCTCGAAGATCGCCACCGCCGCGCCGGCCAGCCCCAGGATCGTCACCCAGAGCAGCATCGATCCTTCGTGGTTTCCCCAGGCGCCGGCGATCTTGTAGATCATCGGCTTGAGCGAATGGCTGTTCTCGGCGACCAGCAGCACCGACATGTCGGACTGGACGAACACCAGGATCAGACACAGCATCGCAAGTGCGGTCAGCAGCCCCTGGGCGATCGCCACCGGGCGCACCGCGCGCGCCATCTCGTCGCGCCCGCCGATCACCGCGCTCGACGCGAGCACCAATTGCAGCACCGCCATGACGGCGGCCAGCCAGAGCGCGGCCAGTCCCCCTTCGGCGATCATTGCTTCAGCGACCTCGTCTCGTGCAGCTTGCCCGCGAGTTCGGGCGGCTGGTATTTCTCATCATGCTTGGCGAGCAGATTGGTCGCGACGAAACCGCCGTCGGGCTGGAACTGCCCTTCGGCCACCACCCCCGATTTCTCGCGGAACAGGTCGGGCGCGATGCCCTTGAAGCTCACCGGCGTGGTGGCGGCGCCATCGGTCACGACGAAGTCGAGCGTCACGCCATCGGCAGCGCGCTTGATCGACCCGGCCTCGACCAGGCCGCCCAGCCGCACCGCCTTGCCCAGCGGGAGCCCCTGTTTCTTGACGTCGGACGGCGCGTAGAAGAACGACGCCTGGTCCTTGAGACCCGACAAAGCCAGCCCGCTTGCCCCTGCGATCGCCAGGACCGCCAGCCCCGCGAGCCATAATCGTTGATGTTTTGGCTTCACTTGGGATCGCGCTCCGCGGCACGCATCGCGACATAGCTCCACCCGAGCAGCGCGATCGTCGCGCCGAGTGTGACGCCATAAGCCGCGGCGACGAACAGCCACTGGTTCATGCCGCCATCCTCCGCATCCGCGCCTCGCGCCGCTCGCGTGCCAGCATCGCGCGCATCCGCATCAGCACGATACCCGCGAACAGGAACGTGAAGCCCGACAGCGTGAACCAGAGCGGCCAGAGCATCGAGGAATCAACCGTCGAGCTGGTCAGCCCGATGCTTTCGCCCTGATGCAGCGTATTCCACCACACCACCGAATAGCGGATGATCGGCAACAGCACGGTGCCGGCGATGCCATAGATTGCCGGCAACCGCCCGTCCCCGCCACGATCGGCATCGGCACGCGCCAGCGCCATATAAGCGAGATAGACGAAGAACAGCAGCAACATGCTGGTCAGCCGCCCGTCCCATTCCCACCAGGTACCCCAGGTCGGCCGCCCCCAGATCGATCCGGTAGCGAGGCACAGGAACGCGAACACCGCGCCGGGCAAGGCAATCGCGCGCGCGGCGATCCGTGCCAGCGGATGCCGCCAGACGAGATAGGACAGGCTGGCAATCGCGATCCCGCTCCATCCGCCCATCCCCAACCAGGCGGTCGGCACGTGGATGTAGAGGATCCGCACGCTGTCGCCCTGCAGATAGTCGGGCGGCGTCTGGGTCAGCCCGGCCCAGCAGCCGAACAGGGTCAGCAGCACGCCCGACAGCAAGAAGGCCGGCGTCAGCGGACGTGCCAGGCGCAGAAAACGCGCGGGATTCGCAAGGGCATGAAGGCTGGCCACGATGGACGAGGCGAATAGGGCAAGATTCGCGCCGCGTCACCTGTCAGTTGGACATGACGGCATCCTGGAGCCGCGTCCGCCGGCGACGCCGCGCAGACCAGCGTCCTTGACCATTCAATCGTCCCGGACTGAACCGCAGAAACATCCAGTTCGGTTGCGATTGTCTGTCCCGGTCGCCCGATGGCCATTGTTTCAACCGGCATTTGATCACATCATCGCGGTCGGGGATGTTCGATGATCAGATTGGCCGCGCTCGTCATGTCGGTGCTGTTGCTCGCGGGATGCGGGCAGCTTCGTCCGATCGCGCCGCCGGGCTGCGCCGTCATCGCCTATCGCTTGCTGCCCAGCCCGCAGGACCCGCACGCGTTCCTGACCGAGAATCGCGCGCCACGTGAATTCGGCGAGGTCTTGCTGAGTCGGCTGAGGGCACCCCAGAGCGCGCCGAACGGCCCGCGCCAGGTGCTCGTGCTCAGCGGCGGCGGGCAGCATGGCGCGTTCGGCGCCGGCTTCTTTCTGGGGCTTCCCCGTGTCCCGGACTATCAGGTGGTAACTGGCGTCAGCACCGGCTCGCTGCAAAGCACCCTGATCTTCCTGGCGAACCAGCCCGAGCCGGCCGACCGAACCGCATTGCCGGCCTATATGTCGCTCAGCCCTGACCTTGCGAAACCGGGTCAGTCGAACCTTCACGATCTCGCGCTGGCTTATGCGATCCAGAAGGAAGGCGACCTGATGAAGGTCGGCTCGCCGCTTCGCGCGGTGACCAAGGGATCGATCGCGACATTCGGCCCACTGCACGACTTGTTGCAGGCGCTGATCACTCATGACACGATCGTCGCGGTGGCCGCCGAAGCAAGGAAGGGTCGCTCGCTGTTCGTTGGAATCACCGACCTCGATGACGGTTATGGCTATGCGGTCGATCTGACTGAAATGGCGAAGCAAGCGGTCGACCGGCAAGCCGTCGATGCCGGCGCCGTCGACAGAATGATCCCGTGCTATATCGATTCGCTGATTGCCTCATCGACCGTGCCGCCCGGCGTCCCGCCGGTGTCGCTCAACATCGCGGGCTCACCGCAGGCCGACATGTTCATGGACGGTGGCGCGCGGTTCGGGGTGTTCTTCGACCAGCTTCGCAGCGTCGCCAAATCCGATGGCTCAACCGACATGACGGTGATCGTCAATGGCGCGCTGTATGGCGGGCCCTGGCTGGACGACAAGGGTCAGCGGATCAGCCAATGGTCGGTTGCAAGCTTCGGCCTGCGCGCGGTCGATATGATGGAAAACCAGGTTTATCGTCTGTCGGTCGGCGACGCCGAGCAATGGGCGGTCGACAACGGTACGCTGCGCATGGCGTTCATCTCGAACGAGAAACTTAGCGTGATGACGGGCGATCCCGATCAATGGGTTTATGACGGCCGGACCTGCGCCGCCGCCTCGGCTGCCGATGCGGCAAGCAAGCCGATCCAGTTCCACCCAAAATATATGCGGTGCCTGATCGACTATGGCCAGAAACGCGGTGCGCGCGATCCTTGGAACAAGGTGTTGCCGCCGTCCGCCAAATAGCGGGGTGGCGCACTTACCCCCGCCCGATCAGCCTCCGGGCGATAGTGTCGGCCACGTCCGAAGCCGGTTCGCCCGTGCGGTCGCTTTCGTCCCACACCTCGATCAGTCGCTCGGGAATCCGCGCGATGCGCGCCTCGACCTCGGCGCGGTCGCCTTGGCCGAGATATTCGAGGCCGACATTGATGATGCCGCCGGCGTTGATCACGTAATCGGGCGCATAGAGCACGCCGCGCGCGTGAAGCCGCGAGCCGTCCTCGCGCGTCGCGAGCTGGTTGTTGGCGCCGCCGGCGATCACCTTGGTGTTGAGCGCGGCGATCGTCTCGGCGGTCAGGATCGCGCCCAGCGCATTGGGGCTGACGACATCGGCCTCGATCGACAGGATTTCCTCAGTAGGCACGGTCGCCGCGCCCAATTCGGCGGCCAGCGCCTTTGCCTTGTCGCCGTTGACGTCGGCCAGCGTCAGCTTGGCCCCGTCCGCCGCCAGCAGCTTCGCCAGTCCGCCGCCGACGCTGCCGACGCCCTGGATCGCGACGTGCACGCCCGCCATCGAATCGACGCCCAGCCCACGCTTCGCCGCCGCCCCGACACCTTGATAGACACCGCTCGCGGTGAACGGACCGGGATCGCCGCCCGCCCCGCCCGCCGCGACCGGCAGGCCCGACACGTGTTTGGTGCGCGTCGCGATGATTTTCATGCTCGCTTCGGACATGCCGACATCCTCGGCCGTCACGTAGCGGCCGCCGAGCGACTCGACCGCGGCGCCAAACGCCTCGAGTTGCGCGGGGCTGATCGCCTCGCCCGGCGTCGACGCCAGCACGACGCCCTTACCGCCGCCCAGCGGCAGGCCCGCCATGGCATTCTTATAGCTCATCCCGCGCGACAGCCTGAGCGAGTCGGTGATCGCGCGATTGGCGTCGGCATAATGCCAGAAGCGTACGCCGCCCGCCGCCGGGCCGAGATGGGTCGAATGCACGGCGATGATCGCGGTCAGTCCGGCTTCGGGGTCGCGAAACAGATGGACGCCCTCATGGTCGTCGAAATCGGGAAGGTCCCAAACGGAAGTCATGCTGGCTCCGGCGTGGCAAAGAAAATTACGAAGCCGCGTAATATTCTTCTAGAGCGGCGATGACCAGCCCGAATGCGCCACGGGCGCGAAATGGCTGGAAAAATGGGGCGACCGACGGGACTTGAACCCGCAACATCCGGCATCACAAGCCGACGCTCTAACCAATTGAACTACGATCGCCGTAGAACGCGCGCCCCTAGCGGCACCGACCGGTGCAGGTCAAGGCTGACGACGCCGGATGATTTGGTTAGGCTCGCGACCATGTCGTCCGCAGATGCTTCGGTGCCAGCCAATCTCGGCTCGGGCCACCCCTCCGAGCCCGTCATCGCCCATATCATGGCGCAACCCGGCGTGCAGCGCACCCCCAGCCCCAAGCTCACGCTGTTCCACCGGCGCGGCTTCGTCACGCCCGATCTGTGCCGGGCGCTGATCGCGCTGATCGACACGCAGCGGCGACCCTCGACAGTCTCCGATTATAATGGCGACGCGGCTTTTCGCACGAGCGAAACCTGCGACCTCGACCCGACGATTCCGATCGTCGCCGAGCTCGAACGGCTGATCATCGATTTCATCGGCCTCGACCCCAAGCATGGCGAGCCGATCCAGGGCCAGCGTTACGCGGTGGGTCAGGAGTTCAAGGCGCACACCGATTATTTCGAGCCCGATGGCGTCGACTTCCACACCTACACGTTGGTCGCCGGCAACCGTACCTGGACCGCAATGCTCTATCTCAACGAGCCCGATGCCGGCGGCGCGACGCGGTTCAAGACGATCGACAAGATCGTCCAGCCGGAAACCGGCAAATTGCTGTGCTGGAATAATCTGCGCCCGGACGGCAGCCCCAATCCGAGCACCATCCATCAGGGGATGAAAGTTCGGGCGGGCAGCAAGTACGTCATTACCAAGTGGTTTCGCGAACGCCCCTGGGGCTGGGCGTCGTGACATTTTAGGACCGTCACAAGACTTTCATCAAATCGCCATGACTGAGTCACGCAAGTGCAACTGCGCCGACGCAATCCACCCATAGGGGCCTCTGCGACGACGTGGCGGGCGGGAATCACCGACTCGCTGAACGATCGTCATGAACGGACGGACGGCACAGAGCCGCCGCCTTACCCAGTGGAGCTATTTAAATGGGGATCTCGACCTTGCGGAGCACGCTGCTGGCCAGCGCGCTGATCGCGGTTACCGCCACGCCGGCTTTTGCCGCCGAAGACCCGAAGACGCCGGCCCCTGCGGCCGCGCCGCAGGACGCCGCTGCTGCACCCGCCGCCGCGCCGACCGACCAGACCGCCAATCCGGACGGCCTGGCCGACATCGTCGTCACCGCGACCAAGCGTACGACCAACCTCCAGAAGACGCCGATCTCGATCAGCGTGCTCGACAGCCAGGCGCTGACCGAGCGCCATGTCCTCAGCCTGTTCAACCTGGCCGACGGCTCGGTTCCGTCGCTGCGCGTCGCCACGTTCGAAGCGCGCCAGTCGGCGCTGACCATCGGTATCCGCGGCATCGTACCCTATGACCAGAACCAGACCGCGCGTGACGGCGGCGTCGGCGTCTATATCGACGGTGTCGCGCTCGGGAAGACGCAGGGCCTCAACGCCGCTTTGTTCGACATCGAGCGGATCGAAGTACTCAAGGGCCCGCAGGGCACGCTGTTCGGCCGTAACACCGAGGGCGGCGCGCTCTCGCTGGTGAGCAAGGCCCCGACCGGTGAGCTTGGCGGCCGTATCGAAGGTGGCGTGGGCAATTATGGCAGCCGCACCGGGGAAATCCATGTTGATTTGCCGGCCTTCTACAACATCGCGATCAAGCTCGATGGCGTCTACCAACACCAGGATCCGACCGTGAAGGATCCGCTCGCCGGTTCCACCGGCTGGAACTATTACGATCGCAAGGGCGGTCGCGCCGCGGCTCGCTGGACCCCGTTCCAGGGTTTCACCGCCGACATCGCTTATGATTATGCCAAGGATGAGAACACGCCGAACTTCAGCCAGCTGCTGAACTACAATCCGTACAACTACACCGTCGGCACCTATACCAACCCGCAGACCGGTGTCCTCGGGACGTCGCTTTTCATTCCGGGCACGGGCGCGGCCACGCCGATCGCTTGCGGCGGCACCATCACCGCGGCTCAGGCGGCGGCGGTGCCGCCGAAGCCGCTCTGCATCGCACCTAAGGCGCCGCTCGTCGGCGTGCATCCGGAGCGCCAGACCGTTGCCGATGTCGGCGTGCCGCAGCAGCCGAGCGTCGACATCACGCACGGCGTTTCGGCCAACCTGAAGTACGTGGCAGCGCCCTGGCTCGAACTGCGCTCGATCACCGCATGGCGCGGGGTCGAGACCGATCAGTGGGATAACTCCGGCGGGCCGGAGCGCAGCTCGTTCTCGCCGTTTGTCCTGAACACGGCCAATCCCACGGCACTCAACACGACCGGAACGTTCAGCCGCTACAGCCTGTCGTTCTTCCGCCAGCATCAGTTCAGCCAGGAATTGCAGGCCGTCGGTAGCTCGAACGGGTTCGATTATGTGGTCGGCGCCTATTATTACACCGAACACGCGACCGAATATGCAGCGACCCCGCTGAGCAATCAGTGGAACGCCGATGGCACGGCCTATACGATCCGCAGCCCAATCACTCCCGGAACCATCACGTCGGCCAATTCGGGCTATCAGCCTTATGACTCGTCGTGCATCAACACGCTGGCGGCGACCGTCCCGCAATTCACCAACAGCTGCCAGTTCATCACCCGCGCGAGCGAAGCGTACGACCACAATTATTCGGTGTTCGGCAATCTGACCTACACACCGCAAGGCGCGGACTTCCTGCACTTCACGGCCGGCGGTCGCTGGACCAAGGACAAGCGTCATGGACAGCTCTACGTCGTGAACAACAAGTCCAACCTGGCGAACCCGAGCGTTACGACGGTCGCGTCACCCTTCACTTTCTCGAATAGCATCAGCCGCTTCGATCCGATGTTCAACGTGGCGTTCGACGCGACGAAGGATGTCCATTTCTACGCTAAATACTCGACCGGCTTCCGCGCTGGCGGCGCCAACGATCGGTCGCAGAGCTTCAACGCCTTCGGCCCGGAATCGGTCAAGTCGTATGAAATCGGCGCCAAGATGGAGTTCCTCGACCACCGCGTTCGCCTGAACCTGGCCGGGTACATCATGGACCGCAAGAATACGCAGTTCGACTTCGATCTGTTCGATACCAATGGCAGCAGCCCGACCAATGGCTCGCATATCGAGCAGACCCAGAATGCGGGTAAGAGCAAGATCCGCGGCATCGAAGCCGATCTGACGGTGCGGCCGGTCGCCGGGCTGACGCTCGCGGCGTCCTATGCCTACACGTATTGGAAGGCGCCGAGCGCGGTGAACTCGATCACCGGCGGTCTGCCGCAGCAGTTGTACATCGTCTACACGCCGAAGAATGCCGCCTCGGGCTCGATCGATTATTCGGTACCGATCGGCAAGGGGGATACGGCGGTCAGCCTCCATCTCGATGCCAATTATGCGAGCAGCCAGTACAGCTTCCAGCTCGAGCCGACGAAGACCGACCCGAGCTTCGTCGTCAACGGCCGACTCGCGCTGACCGACATCGCCATCAACGCGAGCAACAAGGTCACGCTCTCCGTGTGGGCGCGCAACCTGCTCGATCACACCTATGTCTATCGCCGCTCGGCAGCGAACTCGACGCCGGTCCTTAACTATAACGGGTCCACGCTGGTTTCGACCAATTATGGCGGCATCCTGGGCGACTACGGCAATCTGAACTCGCCGCGGACCTGGGGCTTCGAGCTCAGCGCGAAGTTCTGATCGCAAGATCAGGATAAAAAGGGGAAAGGCGGCTTCCGAATGGAGGCCGCCTTTTTTTGCGCGGCTCTCGCCGTTGGCCATATTCTGCCTTCCCCTCTCTCATCATTTCCGATATCTCAGAAATATGGAAATGAAGACTGCCGTGACCGCCCTCTCCGCCCTCGCGCATGAGGGGCGTTTGTCCGTGTTCCGCATGCTGGTGCAGACGGGGCATGAGGGTATTCCGGCCGGCCAGATCGCACGCCGGCTGGACGTGCCGCCCAACACCCTGTCGGCCAACTTGACCATCCTTAGCCATGCAGGCCTGATCGACAGCGTGCGCGACGGACGCTCGGTCATCTATTCGGCAAGATACGAGGCCATGACGGCGTTGCTGGAATATCTGATGGAAGATTGCTGCGGCGGATCGCCCGAAATCTGTGCGTCGCTGGCCGATACGCTCCTGCGCGGTCGCTGCGGCGCGACGGGTGCGACAATCGAAGCCGTTGCCAACGAGATGAAATCGTGACCGACATCATCATCTACCACAATCCCGACTGCGGCACCTCGCGCAACACGCTGGCGATGATCCGCAACGCCGGCATCGAGCCGCACGTCATCGAGTATCTCAAGACGCCGCCCTCGCGCGCGCTGCTGTCGCAACTGATCGAGCGCGCCGGACTGACGCCTCGCCAGCTGTTGCGCGAGAAGGGCACGCCTTATGTCGAACTCGGTCTTGGCGACGATAGCCTGTCGGACGACACGCTGATCGACGCGATGATCGACCATCCGATCCTGATCAATCGCCCGCTCGTGGTTTCTCCGCTTGGCGTGCGCCTGTGCCGGCCCTCCGAAGCCGTTCTCGACATCCTGCCGACGCCGCAGCGCGGCCCCTTCGCCAAGGAAGACGGCGAACTGGTCGTCAACACCGCCGGCCACCGCACTCACTCGTCGTGACGCGGCGGGCTATTCTCGCCGAGGCACTCGGCAGCTTTCTCCTGTTCGCGACGGTCATTGGCTCGGGCGTCATGGGCGAACGGCTAGCGGGCGGGAACGTCGCGATCGCATTACTCGGCAACACGATCGCGACCGGTGCCATCCTCTTCGTGCTGATCACGATGTTCGGGCCGGTTTCGGGAGCGCACTTCAATCCGGCCGTAACCTTGGTCATGCGACTGCGCGGCGAGATCAGCAGCCGTGTGGCAACGGCCTTTGTCGCGGCTCAGCTTGGGGGCGGTATCCTGGGCGTGTGGGTCGCGCACCTGATGTTCGACTTGCCGATCCTCGAACTGTCGACGAAGGTCCGTGCCGGACCGGGCCAACTGACGGGCGAAGCGATCGCCACCTTCGGGCTCATCCTGACGATCCTGGGAACCGTGCGGATGCGGCCTGCTTCCGTTCCCGCAAGCGTCGCGCTCTATATCAGCGCCGCTTACTGGTTCACTTCCTCGACCAGCTTCGCCAATCCGGCGATCACTATCGCCCGGTCGCTGAGCGACAGCTTCGCCGGAATTGCCCCGGCCTGTGTTCCGGGGTTCGTCGCAGCGCAACTGGTCGGCGCGATCGCGGCCTTCCTGCTGGGCAGTGCGCTCTTCGCGGGGCGGGCGCACGCATGAGTCGCGTCCGCATTCTGTCCGATCCCCGTCACCTGCCCGCGCTCGATCCGGCATTCGCGATACCACGACCTGGGCTCGGACTTGGCGACGATCAGCCGCCGCCGCATATTCTCTTGTTCTACGGCTCGTTGCGAGAACGCTCATACTCGCGCCTTGCGGTGGAAGAGGCGGCGCGGCTTCTCGAGTTCAGGCATGTTCACCTCCTAAGCGCACCCGTCGTTTCCTAGGTGGAGGCCCATCCAACGGAGAATACCGAGGCGGTCGAGAAGAGCAGAAAATTCTTCATCGCCACGCTTTCCGGTCGTCGCGGCGTATTACGGGAGGCGGCACCACCGGCACGGTATGCCCCCTCCCGCCCCCTTGTACCTCGCTCGGCCTTAGAACTTCGTCCGCACGCCTATGCGGAAACTACGCCCGAGCGGATCATACAGGTCGAACCGTCCGCCCAAGCCCGGCGCCGAATATTGCACGGTGGCGGGAATTACCGGCAAGTCGACCGGGTCGCGGTCGAACAAATTGTCGATGCCGAAGGTCAGGGTGTAGGCACCCTTTCCATCAAGTTTGACGACGCCGGTCAGGCCGAACGTCAGGAAGCTCTTGACCGAATTGTTGTCGACATCGACGCTGCTGACCCAATTGGTCTGGAGTTTCCCCGGTCCGACATAGCGTGCGTTCAGCGTGAGCGAGAACGGGCCCTGCTCATAGGTGGCGTAGGCATTGGCCTTCCATTTCGGTTCGCCCGGGTTGAGGTCCCCGATCTGGCCCGCCAGGTTGGTCACGTTGCCAACCGCGTCGACCTGCGTGAATACCGGTACGTACGACGCCAGTCCGCGGAAGCTGAACAGGCCGGGACCGACCCGGTGCCGATAATCGACCTCGAAGTCCCAGCCCTGCGTCTTGAGGCTCGCGACGTTCACCGGCACCGTGTCGATCGAAAGGATCGCCTGGGTCGCATCGCGGTGGACATACTGGCAATATTGGGCCTGGCCGCTGTTGCAGAATACCAGCTCCTGAGCAGCACTGACCGAGGAAATCGCGCCCTTCAGGTTGATGCGATAATAATCGACCGAGAGTTGCAGCCCGGGAATAAAGCTCGGGCTGAAAATGATCCCGGCTGTAGCCGTATCTGCCTCTTCGGGCCGAAGGGCGGGATTGCCCTTGGCGTTGGTATATTGCGGATAGGTCTTGTTCGTCGCGGAGTCGAAGACCGGCTGTTGGGTGAGGACACCACCTGAGAACAGATCGGTGAGGGTCGGCGCGCGGATGTCGTGGGACAATGTACCGCGGATCCGCAAATCCCTGAAGACCTGGTCCGAGATGCCGACCTTCCAGGTCTTGACGCTGCCGCTGGTGCTATAGTCGGTGATGCGTCCGGCGGCGTTAATTTCCAGTTTCTGGGCCAGCGGGACGTCTTTCAGGATCGGTATCACCGTTTCTACGAACGCTTCCTTGACGTGGCGCTTGCCGTAGAAGGGTTGGAAATTCTGCACGGCATAAGCGCGAGCCAGCGCCAGGGCATCCTGGGTCGACGATGCTTCGTTGCGGATGTAGTCGCCGCCAAAGGCAACCGACACGTCACCCGCGGGAAGCTTAAAAAGCGTCCCGGAAGCGTCCACCGATACGACGTCGAGCTTCACGATCGAACGCTGGTAGGCGGTGCCATGCGTGTAGGCGATTGCCGCCGGCGACGCCACGCCGACCCCGAAGAGATTGAGCGGCACGCAACCGTTATTGGGGTTAGTCAACGTCGAGCGGCAGACGATGTTGTTCGTTGCCGGATCGCGGACCGCGTCCACGGCGTTGTTGAAATTGCCGATGATCGTGTCGTTGTCGGCATAGAGGTTGGTCAGTGATTGGCCGTGGGTGTAATAAGCGTGCCACTTCCACGTCGCGCCTACTTCTCCATCCGCGCCGACAGTTGCTCGCCAGACATCGCGATTGTTGCGCGACGTCGGCGGACCAAAATCGACCGTATCCTTGCCAAGCAGCGCATATTGCTGCCCCGCGGCGAGCAACTGATCACGGATCGTCGTAGGAAGATAGGCATTGTCTGCACGGATCTGGATGTTGCCCTGGCGCATATAGTTCAGGTAGCCGTTTTCGTTATAATTGGTCCTGCCGTAGAACCCTTCGACATAGGCTTTAACCCCGGGCAGCACGTCATAGTCCAGGTGCCCGAAGAAGTTGGCGTAGTTCAGAGGCGTCGAGATCGAGCGAGCGAGTCCCACCGTTCTGTCAACATCGCCACCATATTGGACGAGGCCGGACTGGTTGCCGAAATTATAGGGTGCCAGCGTACCATCCGGCAGGAACTGGATGCCGCGGAGCACCCCGGAATTGGCTTGCCCGGGCCCGGATCCGACGAACACGCCGCCGGGTGACACATTCGATGTGGCCGCGTTGCTGACGGTTATCTGACGCGGCTGGCCGTTGGTCGGAGTGTAGGCCGGATTGTTGACCACCGCCCTGCTCTTGAAGAAGTCGCGGTCGACCAAATCGACTCCGTTTGGCTGGTTGAGATAGTCGAACTCGGCGACGATATGGCCCTTGCCGCCCGCGAAGCTTTGGCCCGCCGTCACGTTCGCCTTGACGTAACCGGCGTCCCCGCGATCTGAAACGCCGCTTTCGACGTTCAGGCCCAGGCCCTGGTAATCGCGATCGAGAACGAAATTCACGACACCGGCGACCGCGTCCGAACCCCAAGCGGCCGATGCGCCTCCGGTGACGACCTCGACCCGTTTGATGAGGCCGAACGGCAAAGTGACGGTATCGACGCCGCCGGCGGTGGTCGATTCCACTACGCGCCGATTGTCTAGCAGGACGAGCGTTCGCGTCGCCCCGAGATTGCGCAGGTTGACGAATTCCGCTCCGCCACCCGCAACATTGATCGCCGGATTCTTCGCCGACGTGGCATTACCGAACGATGGCAGTTGATTGAGATAGCTCGCAATCGTGGTGGGAGCTTGCCGATTGATTTCGGCTTGGCCGACGACCGTTACCGGAGTCGGCTGTTGAAATCCGTTCGCGGTAATGCGCGACCCTGTCACGATAATATCGTTCTCGGGCGCCGCTGGCGTAGCAGCCGAATCCTGCCCCGCCGCCGGCCGGTCGACACCGCCTGAATTCTGAGGGGACGAAGGTGCTGCCGGCGCCGATTGAGCCTGCGCCACTGACGGCAGAATGACGAACGCGACACTGCACAACAGAACTGCCCTTAGCATCGAACACCCTCCTCCAAACAGCCGCGCTCTACGGCGCGATGACGGGATCATGATGCCCGATCGGACGAAACGCAATAACTATTTAACTCGTGAGTGAATATCATTGGATTGCCAGTAGAGCGGCATTCTCGGCCTCATTCCGGCCAAAAATAATCGCAAGCGGCGCCAAGGATTCGCGATTTCGTAGGCGTACGTGGAGCAATGTCGAGTCGGCCCACCAAGGCTGCTGCCATGAGGCATGATGGTTCCGAACGGCCGATGGTTTTTCAGGCCGACTTGAGTGAAGCGCGTCTCGCTCTCTCGCGGCGGACGCAAGCCACTTGTCCGCCACGCAATTTGGGAAATGTTACCCGATATTGTCTCGCGCGGCTTTGCGTTCGGAGCAAACCGCGCGAAATCCGCCGGCCATGAACGTCGCCATGCGCTTCTTCACCGCCACGAAGTCGTCCGACCGGCACAAGCCATGTGACAGCTTGTCGATCCGTCCGGTCCGGGCCAGCGTCAACATCAACGCGCCGGTCACGAAGTGATAGCCCCAGAAGATGTCGTCCTCTTCGCAATCGGGCAACGCGCGCTTTAACAGGTCGATCAGACGCAGCACGACCGGATCGAAATGCTGGTCCATCAACTCCGCGCCCCATTCGGGCGTATTGGCGACCTGAGCACCCAAAGCAGCGTAGTTCTTCCACCCCTCCCCGCCTTCGATGTACAAGTCGAGGTCGGTATCGAGAAAAGCGTGCAGCGCACCCTCGACCGTCGGCCGCCCGGCGGTCTTGTCCTCGTAGTCGTCCAGTACCTTCATGCGCCGCTCGCTGGTGACCTCGGCGCGGCGGGCGAAGACCGCGTCGAACAGGGCACGTTTGTCGGCGAAATAATAATGGAGCAGCGTGTGATGGACGCCGACCTGCTTGGCGACGTCCTTCAAGGTTACGCCGTAAAGGCCGTGACGCGAAAAGAGATATTCCGCGGTATCGAGAATTTGCTCGATCGTCTCGGCGCGCTGCTCGGCCTTGGTGCTCGGTTTGCGCTTCGCCCGACCGACATTCGAAACAGGCCGACCGCTCCCGCCGTCCGGGGACGATGATTTTACCTGGGTCACCCCTTGTTTCCTTTAGCCCAAACAGGGTCCTTTCAGTTTAGCTGGGGACGCGTCAAGTTCCGAGCGCGGCGATGGTGATGCAACCAGCCCATAAAAAGCATTCATGCGTTCCGCGTGATGACCGAGCATCAATGTTGCACGGCCATAGTCGGTAGATCATGACCGGCACTGGCAAGCTCGCGCTCGGCCTGGGCAAAACCGTAACCCGGTACGACCTCTCCGGCGCGATCGCTGATATCGTCCCAGACGGCGACAACTCGATCGGCTGCCTCGGAGCCGTTGCCGATATATGCGCCCTGAGTGAGGGTGACGTTGGCCCGAGCGAAATGGCCGGCACCGGCACACAGAATGGCGCGCGTGGGCGCCTCCTCCCGCACCAATGCGAACAGGCCGGGGCTGACCAGATCGGGGGACAATTGTGTAAGCGCTCCCGGCGAGAGCACGCTTTCGGTCATTTGCGTGGCGGCCGTCGGCGCGAGGCAGTTGACGCGAATGCCGTATTTCTCACCCTCGAGGGCGAGCGTCTGCATCAGACCTACCAGCGCCATCTTGGCTGCGCCATAATTTGCCTGGCCGAAATTGCCGTACAGGCCTGAGGACGATGTTGTCATCACGATACGCCCGTACTGCTGATCGCGCATGATGTCCCAAACCGCCTTGGTGCAGATCGCCGCTCCCATGAGGTGGACGTCGACAACCAGACGAAAATCGGCGAGATCCATCTTGGCGAAAGACTTGTCGCGCAGAATACCCGCATTGTTGACCAGGATGTCGAGCCTGCCCCAACGCGTAAGGACCGCTGCCACCATCTCAGCGACGGACTGTTCGTCCGTCACCGAAGCACCGAAACCCATCGCGTCGCCGCCGCTGGCGACAATCTCGGCGGCAACCTGATCCGCATTCGCCGCATTCATATCGTTTACGACCACCTTGGCGCCGAGCCTGGCCAACAGTAGCGCATGAGCCTTGCCCAGACCGCCTCCCGCACCGGTGACGACGGCGACACGATCTCGCAATTGCATGCTCTGCTCCTTATTCACTATCTCGTTAGCTAGTAAATTTGCGAGCGGAACGCAAAGCGCTTTTCACCTTAGTCTTTCAGAGCCGGCGCCACCGCACTACCTGCTTCGCAGACTTTGGTGCCCGCGAATTTCTCCGTGGATTGATCCGTGCGCCGCCGGAATTGATCGAACGGGTGCGGGGCGACGGAAAATGGGCGGACGACGGAGCGCCCGCCCGGTGGGGAGGCCTTGAGAATCGTTCTCGGACGAGCCGGTTAGCGTTTCGTGGCAAGATAGCTCTTGGTCTGAACCCTGACGACATCGATCAAGTTGCCCATCGTCAGGTTCATATCGATGCGGTGCAATCCCCAGTCCGGCAGCTTGCGTCCGTCGATAATGACATCGCCGACGATCACGTTGGTGCGCTTGCCCGATGGCGCGGGATTGATGATGATCGCCAGGAAATTGTGATTTCCCTCGCTGCGGCACTCGGCGCTGAGCAGACCCGGCACCTCGACGAAAGGCTCGTTGATCGGCTTGGGCGGATTGGTCCACGGACCCTGCTGCTCACCGCTCGCGGTCACCATCTCGGCTCCAGCACCGAGATAGGCGTGTAGCGATGCCTTGCCGCCGCCCAGCGCTGCCGGGTTGACGCACGCCGCCTCTAGTCCCGGTCCCGCCGAAGCACCGAATAGCTTGCCGTCGGCCGGCGGCGGGCTGTCGGCCCGGAACGACGCAAAATTGATCGCGCAACCGGTCTGCCCAACCGCGCGGCAAAGCGGAATCGCCTTGAAATCGCCGCCGACGTCCTTGCCGACCGGAACCTGTAACCGATAGCCGGCGAGGATCACCGATACGATCTGGCGCTGAATCGGCTTCCCGTCGATCTCGTTCTTGACCAGCTGAGCGAGGATGCCCGACCCCTGCGAGTGGCCGATGAGCACGACGCCGCGGCCGTGATTGTCGTGTGCAAGATAATAGTCCCAGGCGTGCTTGATGTCGTTATAGGCCATCTGCCGGTCGCTGGGGATGGGCGTGCCCCGAAGAGTGGCATGAAGCGCCGAAAGCGTCACCTGCCGGTATAAGGGTGCGAAGCGCCGGCAGACCGCGCCGAAGCGAGCGAATTGCTGGTTGATGACGGCGATTTCTTCCTGCTCGACCTTGATCGAGGCGTTGCCGCCGGTATCACGCGATATCGTAGGATAGACGTAGAAGCAGTCGATCGGCGCTTTTCCATTGGCGCGAAAGCGCTCCACCAAGGTCGAACCGTCCGCGCGCAGAATGACGGCGTCTTGGTTGGAGCGGGCGCATGCGTCGCCGGACTGGCCAGGACGGCACAGCCATGCCGCCGGGCTGGCGTAATCGGGGATATTTGATGCCGCCCCAGGCGCCGCCACGGCGGAAGCCATTTGCAACCCGGTGGCTGCGCACGCCGCCACCGTCCAGGCAATTCGGAACCGTCCAGACCCGATCAAGCCTGACCCCGGGTACCGTGTCTTCTTGGCACGCCTCATCCTACTCTCCCTTCGACCGCCCGCCGATGGAGTCATTTTGGCACCCTCTAAATTCGAGTGTCAACATTCACTATGCAGTTAGATAATATCATGCCCAGGACCCCGGCGCGCGCGGTCAGGTTTCCGGGCTCCCCCGTCGCTCAAGATTTCCATCGTTTCGATAAAAGGGAAGCCGGGCGTTGGTCTCGCGGTTGAGGGCGCGTGCCGACGAGAGGCACTAGGGTCCGCGGACGCGCATTCGCTACCTGGTGTTGCGCTGGGAGTACGAGGCTATCGGGAGCCGCTCTTTTCATGGGCTAGATCCACGTCTTCAGCCAGGTGCTTGAAAACATGGTGGGCGCGACAGGGATTGAACCTGTGACCCCACCCGTGTGAAGGGTGTGCTCTACCGCTGAGCTACGCGCCCGATCGCGAGCCGATCCCGGCATCGCAAAAGGAAGGGGGCGACGTTTAACGCCGCCCCGTTGTCATCGCCTTAAGACGATACGTTCGATCTTGTCCAGCCCCCGAAAGGGCCGGCCGGGATCAGTTGACTGAATCCTTCAGGCCCTTGCCGGCCTTAAACTTGGGCTGGGTCGATGCCTTGATCGTCATCGGCTCGCCGGTGCGGGGATTGCGGCCGGTCGATGCCTTGCGCTTCGAGACCGAGAAAGTGCCGAAACCGACCAGGCGAACCTCGTCGCCTTTCTTGAGCGCGCCGCCGATCACGTCGAACACGGCCTCCACGGCCTTGCTGGCATCGCCTTTGCTGAGGCCTGCCGTGTCGGCAACGGCGCTGATCAGCTCCTGCTTGTTCATCGTCCTCGAAACCCCCGTTTAGAGTGCGTTACGCATTTGCTACTGGAATAAGACTCGCGGCCCGAGGCCGGGCGCGCAGTAACGCTGCTCCGGGCGAACGAGTCAAAACAAATCCGCCGCAACCCCGACCGTAACGATCGAATTTGCGGCGGATCGTTTCGTCGCGTCCCGTTTCAGCACGCATCACTTGGTTTCAGCAGGGCTGAAACGGTTGCGGTGCCGGCCCGCTCCCCCACCCGGCCGCCCAATAGGGTATGATATGGGCGGCCGGGTGGGAGAGCGGGCCGGCACCGTCTCAGCGAAGCTGCAAACGATTAATGCGGCAGCTCTCCTGCCTGGGCGATGCTCGCCGGCGGTTGCGCCGCCAGTTCGTCGGCCTCGGTCCAGTCGATCGCCTCGAGCGGCTGGGTCAGTGCCAGCCGCAGCACTTCGTCGACATGCTCGACCGGGATGATCTTGAGCCCTTTGCGGATATTCGCCGGAATCTCGACGAGATCCTTCTCATTGTCCTTGGGGATCAGCACAGTCTCGATCCCGCCGCGCAATGCCGCGAGCAGCTTTTCCTTCAAGCCGCCGATCGGCAGCACACGGCCGCGCAAGGTGACCTCGCCGGTCATCGCAATCTCCCGCCGCACCGGCACGCCGGTCATGGTCGAGACGATCGAGGTTACCAGACCGATACCGGCCGACGGACCGTCCTTGGGCACGGCCCCTTCGGGCAGATGGATGTGGATGTCCTTGCGCGCGAACAGGCTGGGCTTGATGCCATAAGACGGCGCCCGCGCCTGGACGAAGCTCATTGCTGCCTGGACGCTTTCCTTCATCACATCGCCCAGCGTACCGGTCGTCTTGACCATGCCCTTGCCCTGCACGGTGACGCTCTCGATCGTCAGCAATTCGCCGCCGACTTCTGTCCAGGCGAGTCCGGTGACCGCACCGATCTGGTTTTCGGTCTCGGAGAGGCCATGGCGATATTTCAGCACGCCCGCGAACTCATGGAGATTGTCGGGCGTGATCGTCACGCTCTCGACCTTGCCTTCGAGAATCTGGCGCAACGCCTTCCTCGCCAGCTTGGCGATCTCGCGCTCGAGCGTGCGAACGCCGGCTTCCCGCGTATAGCGCTGGATCAGCGCGCGCAGGCCTTCATTGGTCAGCGTGAATTCGCCGTCCTTGAGCCCGTGCGCCTCGACCTGCTTGGCGATCAGATGCCGCTCGGCAATCTCGACCTTCTCATCCTCGGTATAGCCTTCGAGCCGGATGATCTCCATGCGGTCGAGCAGCGGCTGCGGCAGGTTCAGGGTGTTCGCGGTGGTGACGAACATCACGTCCGACAGATCGATGTCGATCTCGAGATAATGGTCGTTGAACTTGCTGTTCTGTTCGGGGTCGAGCACCTCGAGCAGCGCCGAAGCGGGATCGCCGCGGAAGTCCTGGCCGAGCTTGTCGATCTCATCGAGCAGGAACAGCGGGTTCGACGCGCCGGCCTTTTTCAGGTTCGACACGATCTTACCCGGCAACGAGCCGATATAGGTCCGGCGATGGCCGCGAATCTCGGCCTCGTCGCGCACGCCGCCCAGCGACTGGCGGATGAACTCGCGCCCGGTCGCCTTGGCGATCGATTTGCCCAGGCTGGTCTTGCCGACGCCGGGAGGACCGACCAGGCACAGGATCGGGCCCTTGAGCTTGTTGGTGCGCGCCTGGACCGCGAGATATTCGATGATCCGGTCCTTGACCTTCTCGAGCGCGTAATGGTCCTCGTCGAGCACCGCTTGCGCCGCCGCAATATCTTTCTTGAGCTTGGACTTCTTGCCCCAGGGCAAGCCGAGCAGCACGTCGAGATAATTGCGCACGACGGTCGCTTCCGCCGACATCGGCGCCATCGTCTTGAGCTTCTTGAGCTCGGCGGTCGCCTTGGTGCGCGCCTCCTTGCTCAGCTTGAGCGTGGCGATCTTCTGGGTCAGCTCGGCGATCTCATCGCCATCGCCCTCGTCGGCCTCGTTGCCCAACTCGCGCTGGATCGCCTTCAACTGCTCGTTGAGATAATATTCGCGCTGGGTCTTCTCCATCTGGCGCTTGACCCGCGACTTGATCTTCTTCTCGACCTGCAACACGCCGAGCTCGCCTTCCATGAAGGCATAGACCATCTCGAGCCGCTTCGACTGGTCGAGCTCGACCAGCAACGCCTGCTTCTCGGCGACCTTGATCGCGATATTGCCGGCGATCGAATCGGCCAGCCGCGACGGCTCCTCGATCTCGCTCAGCTGCACCGCGGTCTCCGCCGGCAGCTTGCGGTTGAGCTTCGAATAGGATTCGAACTGATCGACCACCGAGCGCATCAGCGCCTGGATCTCGACGCCCTTTACGGGCTCCTCCTCGATCCGCTCGATCTCGGCAGTGAGGTGATCGCCGCCGCCCGACAATGCCGTCAGCGTGGCGCGCGCCTTGCCCTCGACCAGCACGCGGACGGTGCCGTCGGGCAGCTTGAGCAATTGCAGGATCGTCGCGACGACGCCCATGTCGTACAGGTCGTCGCGCTGCGGGTCGTCCTGCGCGGGGTCGAGCTGCGCGACCAGGAAAATCTCCTTGTCAGCGGCCATCGCGCTTTCCAGCGCGGCAACCGACTTGTCGCGGCCGACGAACAGCGGCACGATCATATGGGGAAACACCACGATGTCGCGCAGCGGCAATACGGGGAAGGATTGGGTAGTCATGGATACTCCGGGGGCGCCCAACCGGGACGCTTTTGTCTTTCTATATGGGAAGCGTGAGCGTTCCATCAATCTCCCACGCCTGTTCGTCCCCTTATTGGTGGGGATAAGCCTGACCGTCGCCACCGCGGGCATCGCAAGCTTACCAAAAAAAGGTGAACCGCCGCTGACCGCGCAGACCCAGCGGTCGGGCGGGCAGGTCGATCCCGACCAGGCCAAGCTGCAATTCGACGCCGCCGATCTGTCGTTCGAGGTCCTTCCGGACACCGAGCAACTCAAGGCGGTAGCGGTGGAGAGTTTCACCCCCAAAGCGCCAGCCGACAAATTGGTCATCGATCTCGACAAGAATCTCGGACCGAGCGCGATCGCGATCGACGGCCAGAAACTGCCGGCGAGCGCCTGGTCGAACCCCGATGGCCGCCTGACGATCAAGCTTCCGCGCACCTATGCGGCGGGCGAGCGCATCACCGCGACGATCGCCTATGGCGGCGTGCCGCATGTTGCGGTCAACGCGCCATGGGACGACGGCGTGGTCTGGTCGAAGACCAAGGACGGCCGGTTGTGGTTCGCCACCACGAGCGAGGGCTATGGCTGCGACATATTGTGGCCGTGCTTCGACTTTCCCGAAGGCGAACCGGGCAAGGTCGCGCTCCACATCACCATTCCCAAGGGGCTGAAGGCGCCGTCCAACGGCGTGTTCAAGGGCGTCGATACCGGGGCCGACGGACGCGAGACGTGGAACTGGGAGATCAAGCATCCCAACACCTATGCGATCGCGCTCAACGTCGCGCCCTACGAAGTGATCTCCGCCGACTATAAGAGCCGTTTCGGCAACACGATTCCGATGTTCTACTGGTATCTGCCGGGCGAGGAGGAACAGGCGAAGAAGCTGTTCGCCGAATTCGCCCCGACGCTCGATTTCTTCGAAAGCAATGTCGGCCCCTACCCGTTCGGCGACGAAAAGGTCGGCGTGGTCGAGACGCCGCATCTCGGCATGGAGCACCAGACAATCAACGCCTATGGCAACGCCTATAAAAAGGCGCCCGAGGGCTTCGATTGGCTGTTCCAGCACGAATTCAGCCACGAATGGTTCGGCAACCAGGTGACCGCCGCCAATTGGGACGATTACTGGATCCACGAAGGCTATGGCGAGTATATGCAGCCGGCCTATGGCCTGTGGCGCGAGGGCTATGCCCGCTATGCGACGATGCTGGACGATCAGCGCAACAAAATCATCAACGCCGTGCCGATCACCCGCGGCCGCTGGATCACCGAGGAAGAGGTGTACGAGACGAGCAAGGGCGGTCCGGGCAGCGATATCTATTACAAAGGCGCGTGGATGCTCCACACCCTGCGCTGGCTGATCGGCGACAAACAATTCTGGGACGTGACCCGGCTCGAAGTTTATGGCCGCCCCGATCCCAAACCCGGCAACTTCACGCCGCGCTTCGGCTCGACCCGCGACTATGAGGACAATGTCAGGAAGGTCACCGGCAAGAACCTCGACTGGTTCTTCGACATCTATCTGCGCAAGGCCGATCTGCCCGAACTGGTCGAGGCGCGCAGCGGCGACAAACTCAACCTGTTCTGGCTGACTCCCGACAAACTCCCCTTCCCGATGCCGATCGAGGTGCTGGTCGACGATAAGCTGATGAAGGTCGACATGCCCGACGGCACCGCAACGATCGACGTACCCGCCGGCGCGCATGTCGTGGTCGACCCTTATGCCCGCGTGTTGAAACGATCGCGCGCGGTTGAGGATTATCGGGCAGGGCTCAAGTTGAAGCAGTAAGTGTGTTGTTAGAATAATACGGCTGGAGCATACAAACCCGATGCAACACGCTTTTCCCAACGACGCGGTCGCCCTGCCCGGGATCGCCGCGATGATGCTCGGCTTCTTCGCGTTCTTCATCGCGCTGATGGCGGCGCGGCATCGGGCGACAAAGGTCGGCACCACACCCTTGTCGCAACGCGCCTCGATTACCTGGCTCTGGATCGTCGTCCAGGGAATCGGCATCGGCGTTTCGGGCTTTGGCCCCGTCCGCGTCGAACTCGATCCGCTGTCGGCCAAGGCGATCATCGAGGCGATCGTGGTCCTTGCGCTGATGCTGGGTGCCGTATGGTTGTTCCATGCCTCCTCGCACGCGATGGGCAAGAACTGGGCATTGGTTGCCCGCACGCTGACCGACCACACGCTCGTCCAGACCGGCCCGTTCGCGGTCGTGCGCAACCCGATCTATGTCGCTTTGTTCGGGTTCATGATCGCGATGGCGATCGCCTTCGGCCACACCCGCAACCTGGTCGTCGGCGTGCCGCTCTACGCGCTGGGGACATGGATGCGCGTCGCGCACGAGGAGCGGCTGCTGAGGACGCAGTTTGGGGCAGCGTATGATGAGTATGCCGCGAGGGTGAAAAGGTTCGTGCCGGGGGTTTTCTGACCGCCCTCCTCCGTCATCCCCGCGACAGCGGGGACCCAGCTCCGGCAGTATCCGCAACTACGACCGGCTGTATGGAGGAGAGCGTTGGAGCTGGGTCCCCGCTTTCGCGGGGATGACGGTAAATGCGGGCTTCCTACGGCCTCGGATTCAACATCGACCAAAACTTGGGCCCGCCCTTGGGCACGTGCCATTCGTCGATCACTTCGAATCCGAGCGACTGATAGAGGCTGACATTGCGCGGCGTCGCGGTTTCGAGGAACGCCGGCACGCCATCCTCCCGCGCCTTGGCGAGCCCCTGGCGGATCGAGGCCGAGCCCAGCCCCTTGCCCTGATGCGCGGGGTCGACGCCGGCGATGTGCAGATACCAATAGGTCCCCGATGGATGATGCGCGTCGATCGCATCGCCTACACGCATCGCCCGCACCAGCGACGACCCGAAGGCGCCGATCAACGGGAACAATTGCTTGAGCATCTCGAGCTTGCCGATCTCGGCCTGGCCCGGCCGCCGCCACAAGGTCGCTGCTTCCCCGCTCCCGGTCACCAGCGGCATGCCGCCGGCATCCTCGTCGAAGATCAGCCGGAACATGCGCGGCAACCGCTTCGCGCGCTCGGCCGGATCGGGAAAGATGTACGACGTCGCCGGATCGTCGGCGAAGGCCCGCGCGAGCGTCACCGCGATCGCGTCGCGATCGGCCCTCGTCGCCACGCGGATCATGCCGCCTTGCAGCCTTCGGGCTTGAGCACGCGTTGGGTCGAGGCTGGATTGCGTTCGAGCAATGCCGCCGGACGGATCGGCCGCGGCACGAAATTACCGCCGCAATTGGGACAGACGCCGCCGAGCACGCCATCGACGCATTCCGCGCAGAACGTGCATTCGAACGTACAGATGCGTGCGTCAGGACTGTCGGCCGGCAGATCGCGGTCGCAGCATTCGCAATTCGGTCTCAGGTCGAGCATTACCCCTCCAACGAAAACGGGCGCCGGTCGAAACGATCGGCGCCCGTATCTCTTATCACGCTTGAAAACCCGGATCAGGCGGCGTCGCCGGCCTTTTCCTTTTCCTTCTTGGCATAGACGCGGATCGGGTCCTTGCGGCCCTCTACCACGTCCTTGTCGATCATCACTTCGTCGACGCCGTCCATGCCGGGCAGGTCGAACATCGTGTCGAGCAAAATGCCCTCCAGGATCGAGCGCAGTCCACGCGCGCCAGTCTTGCGGTCGATCGCCTTGCGCGCGACCGTCGACAGCGCGTCGTCGGTGAAGCCCAGCTTCACGTCCTCCATGTCGAACAGCTTCTGATACTGTTTGACCAAGGCGTTCTTCGGCTCGGACAGGATCTTGACCAGCGCCGGCTCGTCGAGATCCTCCAAGGTAGCGATCACCGGCAAGCGGCCGACGAATTCGGGGATCAGGCCAAACTTGAGCAGATCCTCGGGCTCGACCGACTTCAGCACTTCGCCGGTGCGGCGCTCGTCGGGCGCGGCGACATGCGCGCCGAATCCGATCGACTTGCCCTGCAGGCGATCGCCGATGATCTTTTCCAGGCCGGAGAAGGCGCCGCCGCAGATGAACAGGATGTTGGTCGTGTCGACCTGGAGGAATTCCTGCTGCGGATGCTTGCGGCCGCCCTGCGGCGGAACGCTCGCGGTCGTGCCTTCCATCAGCTTGAGCAGCGCCTGCTGCACGCCTTCGCCCGACACGTCGCGCGTGATCGACGGATTTTCCGCCTTGCGGCTGATCTTGTCGATCTCGTCGATGTAAACGATCCCACGCTGCGCCCGCTCGACATTGTAGTCGGATGCCTGGAGCAGCTTGAGGATGATGTTCTCGACATCCTCACCGACATAGCCGGCTTCGGTCAGCGTGGTCGCATCGGCCATGGTGAACGGCACGTCGAGGATTCGCGCTAGTGTCTGCGCGAGCAACGTCTTGCCGCACCCGGTCGGACCGACGAGCAGGATGTTCGACTTGGCGAGCTCGACATCGGCGCCCTTGGCGCCGTGGTTGAGCCGCTTGTAATGATTGTGCACCGCGACCGAGAGCACGCGCTTGGCCTGTTTCTGGCCGATCACGTAATCGTCGAGCACGTCGCAGATTTCCTGCGGCGTGGGGACGCCACCGTCCTTCTTGGAGACCAATGCCGACTTCGTTTCCTCACGGATGATGTCGTTGCACAGCTCCACGCACTCGTCGCAGATAAACACGGTCGGGCCGGCGATGAGCTTCCTCACCTCGTGCTGCGATTTCCCGCAGAACGAGCAATAAAGCGTACTCTTCGAATCGCCGCCATCTAACTTTGGCATTCAATCACCTCGTCACGCGCGGATACGGGCGCGTACCGTTTTCGGGCGCATATGTTAGCGCACCACCGTAAACCCACAATAAAAATCACGTCGCCTTAACCGCGTTACCGTGACGGCAGGACGGATCGCCGCATTTCGTCGACCGCGTCCTTGGCCTCTTTCAGTCCCGAACCAGTCGCTTCGCGGACCAATTTGATAGCATTGATCACCTGACCCTTGGCCAGCAATCGTTCGACCTCTACTCGCGTTTCGCTCGATAATTCCAGCTTTTGCCCGGCTGGAACCGCCACCCGCTGCACGCGCGGTCGCGGTGCCGCCATCAAATCGTCCGAGCGACCGCGCCGCCATCACCAGCAGGACCAGGAAAACCAGTCCCGCCACGATCAGCAAGGGCAAAGGAACGAACATCCCCCCGCCCCCGCTTCAACCTCAAGCCGCCTGCGCCTGATCGTCGGCGGGCGCCGGACGCTTGTCGAACACTTCGTCGACCAGACCGAATTCCTTGGCCTCATCGGCTTCCAGGAACTTGTCGCGGTCCATCGAACGCTCGATCACGTCGAGCGGCTGGCCGGTATATTTGGAATAGAGGCTGTTCATCCGCTCGCGGATGCGCAGGATTTCCTTGGCCTGGATCTCGATATCCGACGCCATGCCCTGGGCACCACCCGACGGCTGGTGGATCATGATCCGCGCATTGGTCAGCGCGACCCGCATGCCGGGCTCGCCCGCCGCGAGCAGGAAGCTGCCCATCGAGGCTGCCTGGCCGATGCACACCGTGCCGACGCGCGGACGGATGTACTGCATCGTGTCGTGGATCGCCATGCCCGCCGTGACGACGCCGCCCGGCGAGTTGATGTACATGTAGATGTCCTTCTTCGGATTTTCCGATTCGAGGAACAGCAACTGCGCGGTGATCAGCGAGGCCATATGGTCCTCGACCGGGCCGACCAGGAAGATGATCCGCTCGCGCAGCAGTCGCGAATAGATGTCGAAGCTGCGCTCGCCGCGGTTCGACTGCTCGATGACGATCGGCACGAGGCCGCCGGTCACGGGGTCGACGCGGAAGCCGGGAGGAGCGAATTGGCCGGTTTCGAACGGATTGTGCATGTTAATTCTCTCGGGTCCTTATGCCTAGCTTGCGCCCTACATCGGCGCTCGCCCGGCGGGGCGCAAGGGGGCGCAATGGTGAACGGGGGCCGGTTGCGATTTTCCGCGTCTTGCATCGCCATCGCGGCGGGCCCACGTCTATTGCACAAGAAAGAGGGGACGCGATGAGCGCGATTCTGGTCACGGGCGGGTCGGGTTTCGTCGGCGGGCACGTCATCCTGCAATTGCTCGAGGCGGGGCATGACGTGCGGACGACCGTGCGGTCGCTGAGCAAGGAACAGGCGGTGCGCGATACGCTCGCCCAGGCCGGAGCCAAGAATCTCGATCGACTGAGCTTCGTCGCCGCCGATCTCAACCAGGATGAGGGCTGGGCTCAGGCGGTCACGGGTTGCGACTATGTCCAGCACGTCGCCTCCCCCTTCCCGCTGGCCCAGCCCAAGGACGAGAACGACCTGATCCGCCCCGCGGTCGACGGCACGCTCAGGGTCCTGCGCGCCGCCCGCGACGCCGGCGTCAAGCGCGTCGTCCTGACCTCGTCCTTCGCGGCGATCGGTTACGGTCATGGCGACCAGGCCGCGGCTTATACCGAAGCGGACTGGACCAACGTGGATGGTCCTGCGGTCCAGCCTTATATGAAATCCAAGACGCTGGCCGAGCGCGCGGCCTGGGATTTTATCGAGCGCGAAGGCAACGGCCTCGAACTCGCGGTGGTCAACCCGGTCGGCATCTTCGGCCCGGTGCTCAATGAGGATCTGTCGACCTCGATCGAGATCATCAAGCGCATGCTCGAAGGCGGGCTGCCCGGCGCGCCGCGGCTCTATTTCGGTGTAGTCGACGTGCGCGACGTGGCGGGGATGCAAATCAAGGCGATGACGGCGCCTGAGGCGAACGGCGAACGCTTCCTGGCGGTCGCTGGCGATCCGGTGTCGATCTACGACATGTCGGTGATCCTGCAGCAGGGAATGGGTGAGAAAGCGGCGAAGGCGAAACTGCGTCAGATGCCCGACTGGCTGATCCGGCTGATCGCGCTGTTCAACCCGCTGGCGCGCGAGGCGGCGCCGCGCCTCGGCATCCGCTCCGCGGCGAGCAACGCCAAGGCCCGCGAGCAACTCGGCTGGCAATTCCGATCGAACGAAGAGGCTATCGTAGCATCGGGCGAAAGCCTGATTCGGCTGGGGATCGTGCCATGAACGACAATGCGCCATGGCACGCGCACATCTATTATGACGCGTCCGAACGCGCCGCAGCCGAAAAGTTGCGCGCAACCTTCGCCGACATGATGGTCGACGACGTCGCGCCGATCCTGTTCATCGGACGGATGACCGACGGCCCGGTCGGCCCGCATCCGATCGCGCAGTTCGAGATCCATTTCTCCGGCAGCGCCGGCACTGTGGTCTCGCGCGCGATCGAAACGACCGGCCTACGCGCCCTGGTCCATCCGCTGACCGACGACGATCTGGCGGATCACACCACGCTGGCGCACTGGATCGGCCAGCCGCTCGATCTCGATATCAGCGTGCTCGATCCACCGGGCATAATCAGGGCGTCGCGCGGTTCGGGATCAGCGACTTCTGACGCTTAGTGACGATGTTCGTTTATGTCTCGATTGCGGAGATCAGCGAGAAGTGCCGTATTACTCCGGTGCCAGATCGAGCGATTCTATTCCGAGGACCTTGGGATAGGCTGCAATGACACCCGCGAAGTTCATCTTTTATGGGGTAATGCTCTCACTGCTCGGATTGGGCGCGTATCGGGGAGTCCTGCCTACTAAGGCGGGCCTGCTCCGGCGGCGGGACGATCCAACAGCGTTCAATATCGGTTTAGTATTCTATTTTGCAGTAATCGTTGCGATTCCTTGGATCGTATGATGCGCCAGCGAATGAGGCATCCAGGGGTGGCGGGCTCAGTCGCCCGGCGCAGGATGCCCCAGATAGGCCAATCGCCGCACCTCGCGCCGTCCACGCACCACGGTGTCGAGGATCAACCCTGCGAAGAAGCACAACGCCGCCAGAATGATCAGGCCTGTCGCCATGATCGCCGTCGGCAGACGCGGCACCAGATGCGTATGGTAGTATGTGATCGCCAGCGGGATACCGAGCACCAGCGCCAAGAACGCGAGCAGGCCGCCGATCGCGCCGAAGAACAGCAGCGGTCGCTCGATCCGGTAGAGCGTCACGATCGTGTTGAGGATGCGGAAGCCGTCCGAATAGGTCGACAGTTTCGACGCCGATCCCTCCGGCCGCGCAAAATAGCGCGTCTCGACCTCGCCGACCGGCATGCGCAGTTCGAGCGCGTGGACGCTGATCTCGGTCTCGATCTCGAATCCGCCAGACAGGACCGGGAAACTCTTCACGAACCGTCGCGAGAATACTCGGTAACCCGATAGAATATCAGTGAAACTCCGGCCGAACAATTTGGCCAGCATGCCGGTCAGCAACTTGTTGCCCATGACGTGCCCACGGCGATAGGCGGCGTCGTGCTGGGTCACCCGGCTGCCGACCACCATGTCGAGTTGCTCGTCGATCAGCCGCTGGACGAGCTGCGGGGCGGCCTCGGCATCATAGGTCGCGTCGCCATCGGCCATCACATAGATGTCGGCATCGACATCGGCGAACATGCGGCGGACGACATTGCCCTTGCCCTGCATCCGCTCCGACCGCACGACCGCGCCGGCCGCGCGCGCGACCTCGACCGTGCGGTCCTTCGAATTGTTGTCGTAGACGTAGATCGTCGCGGTCGGCAGCGCCGCGCGGAACCCCGCGACCGTCTGCGCGATCGCGGCTTCCTCGTTATAGCAGGGTAGCAGGACTGCGATACGTGGTTCGGTCATTCGCGCCCCCAAACCTTCTCCCCTTGTGGGAGAAGGATACGGAGACTTGCGAGCTTGCTCGCTAGTCGTAGTTGGATGAGGGGAAGCGAAGCGCAGCTTCGCGCGGTCGCGAGAGCGACCGCCTATCCCTCACCCAGCTTCGACTAAGGCCGCGCAAGGGCGCGACCCAAGTCTCGCAACCAGTTTGGGGTAAACAATACCCCGTATTGTTTAGGTCCTGCCGGGGGGCAGGGCCGACCCCAAACTCCCACAAGGGGAGAGGGATAACAATGTCACTTCTTCGCCGGAGCCTTCTTCGCCGCCGGCTTCTTGGCGGGCGCTTCCTCGGCGGGTTCCGCCTTGGCGGCCGGAGCCTTCTTGGTCGCGGCCTTCTTGACCGGTTCCTCGGCCTTCAGCTCGTCGGCGGGTGCCTCGACCTTTTCGTCGGTCTTGGACGACGCCTTCTTGGTCGCTGCCTTCTTCACCGGCTCCTCAGCCTTGGCGTCGTCAGCCTTATCGGCCTTGTCCGCCTTGGCGGCCGGCGCCTTCTTGGCGGCAGCCTTCTTCGCCTTGGGCTTGTGATTGTCGTGGTCGTGATGATGCGTGCCGGTCGCGAAGCCGTCTTCCGACTCGATCGCTTCCTCGAGCTGGGCGCGAGTCACTTCGCGGTCGGTGACGTCCGCGGTCGAGAACAGGAAGTCGACGACCTTGTCCTCATAGAGGGGCGCGCGCAGCTGGGCAGCGGCCATCGGCTCGTTGCGGATATATTCGACGAAGCGCTGCTGGTCCTGCGGGGCATATTGCGCCGCGGCCTGGCTGATCAGCCGGCTCATTTCCTGGTTGGTGACCTCGATGCCATTGGCCTGGCCGATTTCCGACAGCAACAGGCCGAGGCGCACGCGGCGCTCGGCAATCGCCTGGTAATCGTCGCGCTCGGCCTCCATCTCGGCCAGCGCGGCCTCGGGATCGGGCTCGTGCGTCGCTTCGTGCTTGAGCTGCTCCCAGATCTGGTCGAACTCGGCAGCGACCATCGACGGCGGCACCGGGAAATCATGGCCCGCGGCGAGCTGGTCGAGCAGCTTGCGCTTCATGTGGGTGCGAGTCAGGCCGTTGAGCTCCTGCTCGATCTGGCCCTTGAGCAGGCCCTTGAGCTGCTCGAGATCGTTGAGGCCGAGCGACTTGGCCAGGCTGTCGTCGATGTTGGTCTCGCCCGCGGTCTTCACCGACTTGACGGTCAGGTCGAACGTCGCCGGCTGGCCCTTCAGCTCCTCGGCGGGATAATCCTCGGGGAACGTGACCTTGATGGTCTTCTCGTCGCCCGCCTTCACGCCGACGACCTGATCCTCGAACCCGGGGATGAGCCGGCCGGAGCCGATCTCGACCGCCATGTCGGTGCCGGTACCGCCCTCGAACGCGACGCCCTTCTTGTCCTTGCCGACGAAGTCGAGCGTGACGAGATCGCCCTGCTTGGCCTTGTAGCCGTCCTTGGTGTCTTCCCAATTCTTCTGCTGCGCGGCGAACTTCTCGAGTTGCGCCTGGATCTCTTCCTCGCCGGCCGGAACCGTCAGGCGGTCAAGCTTGATCGCGTCGATCGCGGGCGTCGGCACGTCGGGCAGGATTTCGAGTTCGACCTTGAGCTCGGCATCCTTGCCCTTCTCATAGTCGTTCTCGAGCTTGACCGAGGGCTGCATCGCCGGACGCAGCTTTTCCTTGCCGATCAGGGTCTGGATACCTTCCTGGATCGCGGCATTGAGCGCGTCCTGGGTCAGCGCCTCGCCGTGCATCTTGCGGACCAAATTGGCGGGCACCTTGCCGGGCCGGAAGCCGGGCATGCGGACCTGCGGGGCCACGCGCTTCACCTCGGCGTCGACCTTGGCGTCGATCTCCTTGGCGGTGATCGTCAGCGTGTAGGCGCGCTTGAGCCCTTCGTTCAACGTCTCGACAGTCTGCATTTCAGGCCTTCATCTTTCCGGAAAATCATTTGGTGGCCACCCCGCCCCAAAGGCGCGGGGACTGGTGCGGGCGAAGGGACTCGAACCCCCACATCTTGCGATACTGGAACCTAAATCCAGCGCGTCTACCAGTTCCGCCACGCCCGCATGGCCAAGTCATTGATATTGCCTTAGGCGGCCATCCCGGTTGGTTGCAAGTTTACCCCCATTCCCACACCGGTGGGGTGCAGGGTGGGGAGCGAATTTTCCGCAGAAATCTGCGAGTTTTCATTGGCTGCGCGGCGGTAATCCCCCACCCTCACCAATGCGTCCTCAAGGTTCTGGGGCTTTACATGTGCGTACCGAAGGGTTGTTTCGATGCGTTTGTGGCCCATCCATTCTTTGATGACAAAGACGTTCACGCCGGCATCAACCTGACGAGTAGCGCAGGTATGGCGGCACGCATGGAATACGAAGTCGTCATCGTTCTCCAGGCCCATGTGTACCCGCGCACGGTTCCACCACGATCGCAGACCGCGTCGCGTAGGCATCCGTCCTTGCGCAATAAGGCTCACAAGCTTGTCTCTGACCCGTTGAGTTAGGGGTACGGTCCTGGGAGTGTCCGTCTTGGTCTCCCAGAGATGCAAGCGAAGGCCGTTAATCTGTGCCAGCTCCGCGGTCAACATTTCGTCGCGCCGGCAGCCAGTCTCGATCGCGATGTCGATCAGGTCCCAGACTGCGGCAGCAGCGGCCGCATGGTCGGGGTCTTCGCGCTCGGTGTGGACCAGAAAGGCTTCAAGCTGCTTCTCTTCCTCGAACGTGATCCACCGAATACGGCCCTCGGCTTCGTCCTGCCAATCGAACGTTATCCCGTCATCGCCGGCTACAGGCAGCGTGCGGTATTTGCGGCTCTTCGACCACATAAGAAACGTCCGGAGGTGCGACAGGTATCGGTTGATCGTCCCGGCGGCCTTCTTCTCGGCTTTGAGAGCCTTCACGACTCTATCGATGCTGTGCGTGTCCACCGCGTCCAGGCGGGTCTTGCGGCAAAGCAGATTGGCGCACCACTCGATATGGGCCCAGCAGGTATCCTCGGTGGACTTGCCGTCCCAAAGGGTCCCCTTAGCCAGCGGGATCACCGAGTCGAACGTATGGACCGTGGGAGCCCCTGGGGCCTCTCCAGGGGCCGGCGTGGCCTCTCCGGCTGCCCAGGCGGCCTGGACTGCCATCTCGTCTCCCTCTGCCTCGGCATACGTGTCCCAGCGCTTCCTGTAGCGCTCGCCTCCCCGCTGCAGCTCGACCCGGAAGCGACCAGTCAGCTTGCCATTCTTCTTGTCGGGATAGATCGCCATGTCAGTCCTCCAGGATGCCCACGAGGTTGTCTCGGAGCAGCTTGCCCTTTGCGGTGAGCGTGTAGATGACGGTTCGGAGGTTGCTTGGGTCCTGCGTGCGCTGGAGCAGCCCGTAGCCATCCTCCCCGCTCCTGAGCTTGTCCGAGAGGTCCAACAGGTGACGACTCATCGTCCCTTTGCTTGCCCCGGCCAGTTCGGCCAACTCGCTCACACCCTTGCCCTCATTCTGAGCGACGAGGATAAACGTGTGGGCGATTTGCAGGGGGATCGTCTCCCCGATCGTACCTCGAAGTGTAGCCATCAAGCGATTGAGGCGTCGTAGCGCCTTCTGTTGGGTTTCATCGCGGGACATGTCTGTCTCCATACCGAGTGTGGAAAGTCTGCAATTAGGTAACGTCCGCAATAGCGGACAGTTCCCCGTTACCGAAATGTTCTAGAAATGCAAGTGTAACGAAAAAAGAACCCTCCGCGAGGGAGGGTCCGAAGTGTTTAGTGGAGCCTAAAGAGCGACCAAAGGTGGTCGCCGAGCATCGTTGCGACCGCGATTACGCCGCCGCCCACTGCGCCCAGGGTGGCGACTTTCGCCTTACCTGCGTCAATGTCGCTGCGATTCGCGGTGATTCGGTCGTCGAGGTCCGATACGGCGGCCTCAACCTTGTCCAAGCGCTTGTCGATGACCGTATGGGCATCGTGGTGGGCGTCTAGTTTGGTCTCAATCCGTGCCATGCGGTCGCGCAGGTCCAGGATGAGTCCGGTGTTGCTGTTGTTGGTGTCCATGAACCTAGGTCATTGTGAGTTGTCGGCGCCGCGGGGCCGCGGGAATGATAATCGGCGGGCCCTCCACGACGTACTGTGCCAATTTGCTGGCAATGACGCGCTTCTCGGTGCCCTCGACGATGTAGTGGCCCAGTTTGGAAACCACGGTGACGCCGGGGGCGCCTTCGACGAGGTACTCCCCGGCTTTCGCAACGTATGTGGTCACGCTGGGCTATTCCGTAGCAACGAGCCCGAACTCGCCGTTGACCCGCGAAATATCGGACCACGGGAGGCCGGTTCCTGGGTCCTTATCGAACATCGCGACGGAGCCTTGAAATCCTGCAGTGATCGGCATGTTTGTGGGGGCTAACTGATCCTCCCCGCCTACCGACAACAACACCTTGGCGTTGGTCGGAATGACATCGCCGTCGTTACGGATGCGGGCGGCCACGCCAACAGCTTTGATGACATTGCCGGCGCTGGTGGGAGTGAACACTGGTCCGGTGAAGGTCGCCACGTCCCCGACGTTTGATGCAGAGATGGCGTCGCTATCGTCCGTCGCGGCGTCGTCAACGTCCGCGTAGCTTCCAGACCATGTCATGCGGGTCCCGTTAGCGGTGGGGGCACGGCGTCGGACCGTGTGCCCGATTGTGTTGTATGACGCCAGGAGCACGCCGCTGTGGGCCGTGTTGCCGACGTATCCTTGCAGGATTCCTAGGCGCATCCTTGCCACGTTACCGATGGGCGAAGTGTCTAGGGCGCGTACATCAACAGCGAGGTTTTGGTTAAAGAACCACGCGAGCCTCCCGGCAGTGGGGTGGATGTAGATAAGAAAGTCGTATGTGCCTGAACCGCCGCCCATCGGTTCCCCAACGCCAACCCATGAGCCGGCGTTGAAATATTGGAGCTGATAGCCTCCGGCGACGCTGGCAAACCGTACCACCTCCACGCCGCTCTGATTGAACCAGGAGTAAAGCACCGGGGCGGCAGCAAATGCACCAGATACGGAGTGAGCGTGGCTCCAGAGCCTCGAAACTCCCTTCCTAATGCCGTCTGCGGGATCAGTAACGTATGCGTCTGCAAAGCCGCCGGGGCTCACATAGACAACGGAGGCGTCGTCCGTGCAGTTCGTCAGGGAGGGCACAAACGCGTCCAACGTGGACCCGGCGAAATAAGTGGGCATTACGGGAGTGTTCCAAAGAAAGTGAAGCGGACGCGGCCAATCGAGGCGTCCGGGATATCCGGGGCGGCAACCGAAACAACGTCGCCGACAGCTACCGCCACAGGGGCATGTCCCGCGGTGGCGAGCGTGACGAAACCGTCCGGAGCCGAAACCGTAATCGTCCCGATCTGGACGTCGTTCTTCAGGACCTTAGCGATCCAGTCGTCGTCCGGTGGGAGGTCACAGGAAACTCTTGACCCGACGAAGTCAGCCCCGAGCGTGTGGGCTTCGATCACGTCATGATCGAGGAGAATCTCGCCTGGTTGGATGCCGACGACGGCAAACGAGCCATAGCGGTACGCGCTATCCTTCCCGTCACGGCCGGATGGGCCGGTAAGGGACGAGATGAACTCCGCTTCGGTGCCGCTATGGCCCAGCGAGAGCCACACTTGGTAGGCGTCGAGGCCCTGTTCGCCGCGGGGGCCCAGGTCTCCCTGGTCGCCCTTGTCGCCTTGGTCGCCTTTGGGTCCGCGCAGGTCCTGCTGGCTCTGGCCGTAGAAGGAGGCGCTGGTGAAGTCGCCCATGGTCAATACTCTCCGATGTCTTTGGGGGCGCCAATCGCGAGCGGCACGTTCCACTTCTCGTCCCAGTTTTGGCCGTCGATCGCCGTCACCAAGGCCTGAGCCTTGCCGTCGAAGCGCTGGACGTACTGGTCCTCCATCTGGAAGTGATCAGCAGCGAGGGAGGCTGCGGTGTAGAGGACGGCGCTGAAGCACGCTTTGGTCCAGACGTTTTCATCGGTGTCGACCTGGAGCGGCGGGCTCTCAGCGTAATATTGGACGAATACGGTCGTTCCCGCGGCCGGCTTGGGCTTCACCAGCCAGCTCGCGCCGGTCTTCATGAAGACAAGGGGCCGGCCTGTGGTGGAGGCGCAGAAGAACGCGTCCTTGTCGACCAGCCGCAGGGTCCCGCCGTCCGTGAATATGTCGATCAGCTGCAGGTAGTTGGGCGGGATCGTGATGCTGTTGGCTGTGCCGTCCCAGCTCGAAGCTTCGAGAAGGGCCTCCATGGGGCCGATGCGGAGCTGACGCTCGATCTCGTCGACGGCGCGGTTGATGAAGTCTCCGGCAAGGTCGTCCGTCAGGTCTTTGCGGTTGATGAGGCTCTGAAGCGCTCGTTTGAGTTTGCCGAAGCTCATTGGATCAGAAATTCTTTGAGGTGGTCTGGAAGGCCGCCATGTCGTCAGCTCGGAGCTTGGCGAGGATGATGGCGCTGGCGTTGGGATCGCCGGAGTCGATCAGATGGAACAGGTCGAACCCCTCGCGATGCCACTTGCTGACTACCGCGACCGGGATACGGGCGAGATGGATTTTCTCGATCTCGTCGCCGCGCGTGAGCTGCGAGAAGGTCTGCTTGTCCTGGAGGTCACGCTTACTGGCGACCTTGTCCAAGAAGCTCTGCGGGATGTTCTGGGTCGACACGATCGTACCGGTCATCCGGAAATCATCGTCGACAGTATCGGGTACGAAGTCTTCATCTGCGGTGATGAAGCGAAACGGTGTGGTCATTCGGTGTTCGGTTAGAGGAAAGGGAAACCCCCGGCCCCGTTTAAGGGCCGAGGGTCTCAATCGGCGATTACTCGCTGATGCCGGTAACGAGCACCGACGCCTTGAAGTTGTCGTGCTGGAGACCGTACTCGCCGGCCAGCATGATCTTCGTGTTGTCGCCCGTCTTGGCGAGGGTCTCGCGGAACCAGCCGCGGCCCTTGAGGACGACGCTCTTCCAGTTCTCGGGGTTCCAGAGCAGGCCGAAATCGACCTTCATCTCGCGGTTCGTCTCGACGGTGAGCGTGCCGAGCGCCGTGGTGTACACGTCCACGACGTGCACGATCTCGGTGGCCGCCTTGTCGGTAACCTGGCGAGTGCGCGTGGCGTTGCCGGCGAACTCGGCGGTTTGCTCGGCAACATACGGAGCGACCATGAACCGACGAGCGCTGCCGCCCTCGTCATAGTTCTTCTTGATCGCGGTACGGAGCGTGGTCTCCTTCAGCGGAGCGCCAACAGCGTCGTTCGCGATGATGTTTCCGGCGTCGATCAGCTTGCTTACCGAAGCATGCCGGCGGGCGACCGTGTTGGAGCCGAGGACCGAAGCCTGGTCGACGCCCACGCACGCACGCTCGCGGTCGAGCTTCAGGGCCTTGCCCTTCTTGACGATCTGGCGGGCCAGCTCATCCTTGCGGCCATAGTGGTCGGTCGCCTGGACCGAGCCCGACAGTTTGATGGTGCGCGAGAAAATCTGCGTGGTGTTCGACCGCATCTCGGTGGTCGTGCAGTCCTCCTCGGTAGCGTCGAAGCCTTCGACCTGGGCGTTGTCCTGGCCGCCCTCCTGCTCGTCTTCCTGCCACTCGTAGGTCTTCTGCGAGACCGTGCGGCTGCTTAGCGAGCTGGTGAAGGGGGTTTCATGCTTGTTGAGCATGGAGATGACGTCGCTGACGTCTTCCTTGGCGCCGACCGAGTCGTAGGTCTTGAAAGTAGCCATGGGTGTTTTCTGGGTCTTCTATGTGGGTGTTGGGTTGGGGTGAGGACCGGGGCTTACGCCCAGCGGCCCATCAGAACGGCCATCGCGTCCGCGTCGCTGCCGGTCTTGCTCAGGCGAGCCACGGCTTTCTTCACGGTTGCCGCCTTAGCCGGCGCTTCGTCGCGCGAGCCGGGCTTGATGACCTTGGTGGGGGCAGCGGTGACCTTCTTGGCCGCTGCCTGCTGGCCGCGGTCGTGGAGCATCGCCTTGTGGAGGAGCTTGATGACGTTGGCGTCGACGATGTTGGCCACGTCAGCCTCGTCGAGCCCCTGGCTCGCTCCATACTTGATGATGTCGCCATAGAGCTGGTCACCCCAGCCGGGCATGTCCTTCGCGAGGACAGCGCTGGCCTCTTCGGCCCGGCGGATCGTATCGGCCTGCTTGCGCTGCTGCATGACCTGCTCGAAGCCCTGGGCCTGCTCCATCAACTTGCGGTGGCGGCCCTCGGCCCGCGCGGCATTCTTGCGGTGCCAGGCGAACTCTTCGGGGTCCATTTCGTTCTGGAGGGTAAGCCAGTCGACATCCGCATACGGCTGGAGGTCTTCCATCGAAGCTTCTATCGCCGCTTGGAGAGCCGCAGCAGCTCGGCCGCCGACGAGATCGGCTTCCTGGCTCTTGCGGGTCAGCGAGGCCTCTTGGCCGGCGAGACGCTTGAGGCTCGCGACGGTGAACTCTTGGGTCTCGCCGTTGACAGTCACCTTGACGACTTGGTCATCGGCAGCCTCAGCGGCCCCGCCGGACTTGTCGTCCTCTTCGTCTTCGGCTTCCTCGTCGTCCTGGCTGTCTTCAGCGGCATCCTGGTCGTCATCGTCGGACTCGTTATCGGAGTCTTCGGCGCCGTCTTCATCCTCGCCCTCGTCCTGGTCGTCGACGGTAGCGTCTTCGTCCGGGTCGGCGTCTTCGGGGGCGGGCTTCCCGACACCCTTCGCAGCTGGGCCTTTACGGGCCGGCTCGAAGCTGTCGATGAGGGCCGCAACCGCGGCGTCCTCGGTCATGCTGGTGTTGCTGTCGTCCGTGGGGATAGACAAGTTGGTAGGTACTTTCAGTAGTCGGCCGGCTCGACGGGGTTATCCTGGTCGAGATGCACGGTCTGGGTTTCGGCCTGAGCGAGGATGGACTCCCCGCGGGCCTGGAGGTCCACCAGCCGCTGCGTGACGGCGGATAGGCCCCTCGAAAGGTTGTAGGCGTCCTCCCTCTCCTGCTTGGCGGACGGGTCGGACTGTAGGATCGCGTCGGCGCATTCGCGGCGGACGGCTTCGATCGCGCGGAGGAATGCAGGGTCGTCGAGGAGGACACGCGCGGCGTCCCCCTCTTCAACGATTTCCTGCTCCTCGGCGCTGAGTAGCACTTCGGACATGGTCTCCTTAGCCGTTCGGGCTGATGATGGCCGAAGCCTTCTCGTTGGCCGGCGGCGCGACTTGGGTCTGGTGGATTGCCAGCTCCAGCTCGGCCTGGGCGATGTCGATGCGGTTTGCCGTCTCGTGGTCCTTCCGGTCCGCGTCGCGGCCCTTCAGGTCGATGTCCGCGGCCTGGAACTGCTGCTTCAGGCGGGCCTCGAAGGTATCCATGGAGACCTTGTGCTGGGCGTTCTGCTCCTTAAGCGCGGTCTCCCTTTCCAGGACCTCGGTCTCCTTAGTGATCTTTGCCACCTCGGCTTGCATCTTCGGATCGGGCGCGGGCGGCTGAAGGGTCTTCGGATCGACCAGGAAGTCCTGGACGTTCTTGTGGCCTTTCACGAGAAGCACCTTGCGCAGCACGTTGTACTGCTGCTGCTCGCCATAGAGGCGGCTGCGTTGCTCGATCATGTACTTGTCGAAGGACAGCAGCTCCTGGGCCTGCTGATCGCGCTCGTCGTACCCCAGGGTCATGTCGACCGTGACGTCCGTACGGCTCCGCCATTTTTGCGGCGTGATCTCGACGAAGTTGCCGGCAATCGACAGGATGCGGTCCCGGTCGTGCTCGATCCCGATCGCATAGATTTTCAGGAACAACGGCGCGAGGAACTGGACGGCGTAATGCCGCGCCATGACCTTGCTCCGGACCTGGCTGTTGCTGGTCAGCTGCTCGACGAGGCCAGCGCTGTTCTGGTGGGACAAAGCCTTCTTGTCGAGGCCTTGGGAAAGCCGCGAGATGCCGGTGGTGTCCTCGCGCGTCTGGTCGACCATGCCGATCGTCTGGAGGACGAATGGGTTGATCGGCGTCGACGGAAGCGGGGCCACCGAAGTGCCGACGTCACGAACGTTGACGATGCCGCCGCGGCGGTTGTCGATCAGTTCGCGGGGGTTAGCGACGCCGCCTCGGGCAACCTGCCATCTGGGATTGGTCGCCTCCACTGCCTGCTCGATGATCGCGCGGGTCAGAGTGGTCTTCGTGTTCGCGTGCTGGATCGTGCGGGATGCGAAGTTGCCGCCGTAGAAGCTGTGTGGCTCGGGCAGCATCGAATATGTGACGAAGGGATGGTCCGAGACCTTCTGCTTGTCGAGCAGGGTGGTCCCGACGTGAACGACTTTCCAGAGCTGCTGGCGGCCGGTGCCCTCCGCGTCGATGCGGATATAGCTCTCGTGGACAGTGACCAGGCGGCCGGCTTCGTCCTCGGAGTCGTTATCCAGGCCCGTTACGACCGTGTCATCGTCGCGGAGCAGCCGCTCTTCGTCGAGCGCGAGGTCATCTTCGTCGCCGGTGATCCCGTACACGATGTCGGGGTCGTATCCGTTCTCTACCAGCTCGCCGAGCGTCATGCGGGAGCGATGCGCCTTATACCGGTCGGGGAACCGGCTATCGACGAGGAACTCTTCCGGAGGGATGACGTCGATGACGATCTGGCTGGAGTCCTCGCAACGATCGAACTCGCCGGACACCGTGACGGCGCTGGTTGCGGGGTCGACTGTCGCCTTAGGCTTGGAGGTCAATCGGACCTGCGGGTCCTGGATTAGCTGGTTGGCATCCTCAGGGCTTGCACCGTCGAAGGTGTAGCCCGTGCATGTCTCACGCTTGTCCCAGTAGACCTTCGCGATGCCGAGGCGATTGATGGCGGAGTCGTGGATGACCCCGTTGTGAATCTCCAGGCCCTTGTTGAGCCGGAAGAACACGTAGTCACAATAAGCAGTGGCCTGCTCGGCCAGGGCGACGTCGTCAGCGTTTTGGGGCGCGAACGACACGATGTTGTTGCCGGCGCTATACGCCTCGGTCAGCTGGGCCTTGATCGCTTCGACGCTCTCGTAGACGTCCTGGCTGACGAACTTGCTGCCACCCTCGCGGAGCGGAAAGGGCTTCTTGCCCTGGTAGTACATCGTGACCTCGCGGCGCTCGGCCTTGAGGTTGCTGTCGACGAAGGAGGAGCTACGTTCCGCCCTCGCGACGCACGCGCCCACCAGGTCCTCATCGGAGAGGACGCGGGGCTTCAGTTTCATGGGGTTCCTAAATCATCTCGAAATAGAGGTCATCGGTGGACGCGATCGGCGTCCAGCAGCCTTCATGGATGTGGTTGGCGATGGCGAGCGCCATGACGGTGTCGTCGTGGCAGCCCACCTCGGCCTCGATTTTGCCGCTCTTGGGATCGGCGACGAAAGTGGTCATCTCGTCGATCGTCGTGGGATCGTTGAGGAGAATGGTCTCGTCGCGGACGTCCTTGCGCAGCTCGTCGATGATGAGCGGGCGGGTCTTCACGTCGGTGTAGAAGCCCAGCTCTTCCCTCATCTCTTCGGTCTGCTTGTCGTAGACTTCACGGGTGTAGAGATTCGGATAGGTCTTCAGCTCCCCGCCGATCAGCACGCCCGTTTTGTAGAGCAGCGTATTGGGCAGGATGCCGTGGTTGTTGAACTCGATGCCCATGCGGGCTTCGTTGAAGAGGTGCCCGAGGTGGTAGAGGATGACAGCCAGGTAGTCGGGCTCGACCTTTCCCCGCCAAACAGCGACCTGCCGCTTGTGCCTGTCGAGGACCTGCGCAACCGACCAGTCCCCTTCCGACCCCTCCTGTTCTCCGCCGGTCCCCTTCGAGACGTCCGCGCCGATGGTGTATTCCATCGTCGGCTCGATCTCGCGGAACAGCAGGAGCCGTCCTCGTGGGTTGGGCAGAATGGCATGCTCGATCGGGTCATAGTCCATCCGGTGCTTAATCTCGGGCAGCTGCTCGGCACGGGCCGCCAGCTTAGCGAGGTTGAAGACCGGGGCGCCTGAGGTCAGGAAGGCGTCCTCCGGGAACGTCGGGTATTCCTGCTTAAACAGATCGGGGCCGTCCAATGCGATTTTCTGCCTCCTAAAGACGAGCTGGGCATCGTCCAGGTCCTCGCCGTATTTCGCGGCGACCTTGGCGCAGTATTCGATCTCGTCGAGCGTGCGCTCGAAGCCGTCAGGGACCTGCCCGCGGTACTTTTCGTCCTCAAACCAGGGGGCGAAGTACGCCAGGAAGCCGGAGGTGCCGTCTTCGGCTGCCTTCCAGGCCTCGTAGAACGGCCCGGACATGCCGCGAGCGGTGCTCTCGACGAACACGAAAGTGTCGTCCTCTTCAGGGACCGCCTGCAACAGGCCGTTCATGATCGTCTTGGCTTTCAGCTTAGGCCACAGGCCCACCTCCGAAAGGTGGGCGGCCTGCAGCGTCTCGCCGCGGCCGATGGTGTCCGCGCCGGCCGTCGCGACCATGTAGCCGCTATCGAGCCGGGAGAACTTCAGCTCCTTGGCGTTCGCCCGTTCCGTTGCGGGCCGCAAGAAGTCGGGGACGCTCAGATGATAGCGCTTCGTCATGTCGAAGAGTGCGCGGGTGGCGTCCCCGTGGTGGGTAACGACGATGCCCTTGGTCGCACGGTGCTGGCTGAGCCACCAATATAGGAAGCCGCCCACCAGCGTCGAGAAGCCGAGCTGGCGTGCCTTCAGGATAACGACCCGGATGCGGCCGGTTTCCTGCCATTGCTGGATGATGGCATCGAGCAGCCGGCGCTGTGCCCGGTTGAGCTTGAATGGGACGACCTTGGCGTCCTTGGTGCGGATTTTGAGCGCCTTGCGGCTGTAGAACTCGAAGTCCTCCAACAGGCGCTTTCGGGTGGCCTTACGGCGGGCCTCGACCTCGTCGGTCTTAGGCTCCGTCATCCTCTGCCATCTCGTCTAGGAAGTCTTCGGCGGTCCGGACGGTCGCCTCGATCTTCTGGGCCGGCTTGGCCTTAGTGAAGTCGAGGACCAGGCGGCCGAGAGCGGCCACATCCTTGGCGCTCGTCGACTCGCGGAGCGTCTTTACGGCCTTCTCCAGGGCCTCGACGGCCCGTGGGTCGTCGGGGAGCTGACCAGCTGCCTTCATCTTCGCGATGATCCTTTTTGCGTCTCGGGCAGCCTCGGCCTGAACCGCAGCCCACTGGCTATCTGTCAGGCCCCTGGGCTTGCCGGGGGTGTTGGTGTTCGGGTGGTTGCCCTTGCGGGCGGCGACGAGCTTGGCGCTGTAGGCCTTGCGCTCGTCTGGGGTCATTTTGGCCCAAGGTCCCCGCGCGGCCTTCTTGGGCGGCGCCGGGGGCGGCGGGATCGGGGAGCTGATTTGCTCGACCACGAACGCCTCGATTGACTTGGGCTTGTTCTTCACACCCGGCGGGCGGCCGCGGGGGCGACCGGTCGGCTTCGTGGGCATGTTCTATCCTTGGGAAGTCACCGGGAGCGGATAAATCCACCCCCGGCGCTTCGGTTAGTTGCTCAGGGGCCGTCGACGTAATCGACGCCCTGCGGCGGGTCGTATTGGCTGTCGTCCAGCGGCGGCGCGGCGTTGTCCATGCCGGCGGCCTGCAGAGCGGCCACCTTGGCGGGGCCGATACCGGCACGGTTAAGAAGGCGCCGGAAGTTGTCGTCCTTCTCGGCGCGATCGGTAATCGCCTGCATCAGGCCGCGCACGTCCGTGGGGTTCGTGGCGGTCATGATCTCGGCAATCCGGTCCTGGACGTCACGCTTGAACCGCAGGGTGCCGCGAGAGCCGCCATGGAACAGGACGTCAGTGATCGTGCCAAGTACATCGCCGGTGGCGAGCTTGCGGCCGATCTTGAGCGCGGCGCCCGAGCTGTCGCCCGACATCGCCTCATCCATGGCCTGACGGCCGGCAGTCTTGGAGTTGCCGTAGGTCTCGGCAAACGTCTTGTATGCGTGGTCCTCGCTCTCCAGCCGATCGTCGAGACGATTGATCACACCAGGGCGGCCGGACATCGTCTCGATCGCCTGTAGCTTCTGCGTATCGCCCAGCGCTGGGTCCCCAGCCCCGGAAAGGCCTAGGCGGCTGCGAATGCGCTGCGGCACGTTCGCCGTGGGCTTCAGGCCCGCATTGATTGCGTCGTCAGCCAGCGACGAACGGGCTCCAGCCATCCATGCCTCTTGGGCATGAGGAGGCATCGTGCGCAGCTGCTCGGATATTTCCGGACCGCCGAGCTTGCCAATGTCCTGGCCGCGATTCATCGCGTCCCGGATGGCCATTTCGTCCGCGTAGTTGCCCTTTGCGGTGGCGTATGCCGGGTTCGTGCGCTTCAGATAGCCGTCGAGATTCTGCATGACATCGTTGATGCCGCCGCTCTCGTTGTCGAGGATCGGCCGGCCGGTGAGGTCGCTGCGTTTGATACCCTTGTTCAACGTCCGCACGACCTGGTCGAACGCCTCGAACGACGGCGCCCGGTCGAGCACGAAAGTGCCCTCGGGGGTAACAGCGTGCGGTGCGTTCGGCGGCAGCCTTACGTCCGTCCCATGCGGGATGAAGCGGAAGCCGAGGGCCTCCGGGGAGCCGCCGCGGTTGAGGATGTTATTGTAGGCCTGCGGGAGCGCCTGCCGGAAAGCCGGGCGACTCATCAACGACGATAGTTCGTCGGTGATCACCACTGGGGACCCTTGCGCGTAGGCGGCTTGGTAATCAGGTCCAGCTGCCGCACGTGCCCGCTCGGTGATCGCTTGCGTTTCGGCAATCGGATCTACTGCGGGACCTAGCTCGCCCGTGATCGCTGCACGGACACGAGACCCGCTCTGCGCCTGGCGCTGAGCCAGAGTATTGCGGGCGCGAGTGGCCATGGGACCATTCCCGCTAAGTGCCCATGCGGTGACGCGTCGGCCCTTATCGGTGACGTCTGCAGCCATGGCTGGGACGCCATGGGACTGCCTGCGTGCCACTTCGGCCGCGATGGCATCCGGGGTTGCTGAAACGTCGCCGGCGCCCATGCCGGTGCTGATGTTGCTGCCGGGCAGCTGGTCGCCGAGAATGCGCTCGGCCTGGGCATTGGCCGAAGCGTTGCCGGGAGTCCGACCGCGTCCAGACAACATACGGGGGATGTCGCCAACGAACGTTGCAGCCTCGTCGACTCCAGGGACGTTGCGCCGGATGGCGCCGCCGATGGCGCCTAAGCCGCGAACCGCAGGAGCCGCGACGCCCCCGATGGTGCCGCCGAACATGGCGCCGTTTTCTGCGTTGGCCAGGCGACCGTCACGGGTAGGGTTCATGAACCCCGACAAGGCACCGTAGCCAGCTCCGGTGATGACGCCGTTGCCCGCAGCCTTGAGCATGCCGCCGCCCTTGAGGACTTTAGCTTCAGGGAGCAGGAAGCCACCCACGACGCCCGTTCCATAGGCCGTGTTTGCCAGCGCAGGGTTGTCCTGCTCCAGGCGGCCACGGTCGAGGTCAGATTGGCCAGACTCGTGCTCATAGGCACCCATCGGGTCCCATTCGCGACGTCCGAGAAGAGCTGCGATGGTGTTACCCGTCGCGCCGCCTACGCCCGCCATGGTTCGGCCGAAGCCGGGCAGGATACCGTCGAGAGTCTCCTGGGCCGTGGCGCTGGTGTTCTCGAGCCCGGTATTCGGGCGATCCTTCTTGGGCTTGGGCGGGGCCGCTGGGAGGTTGTAGCGGATGCCGCCGGAGACCTCGGCACCCTTCTTCGACTTGGCGCGGTAAAAGGCGTCGACGTCAGCAGGATTGAGGTTGAACCCCCGGTCCGACGTGAACTTTAGCAGGTCTGCAGGTTTCGTTTTGGGGTCCCGCGCCATGGCCACATAGGCGGCCTCGTCGTCAGGAGACATACGCTGGGGCTTGGTGCCGCCAGCTGCGGCCTGGACCTGGCCGATGATGTCGGCCTCAGTCGCTCCTTCAGGCGCCTCTACAAGGTAGGTGGCGCCATCAGGCCCGGTGACCTCGTATTTCTGAGGCATTGCTATTTCCTGGTGATCTTCCATCCCGCAGCCGCGGGCGGAGGTGCCCGGCGAACCGGAGGAGCCTGCGGCATGGGAGCGCCGTAGGTGTCAGACGTGGAGAAGCGCTTGATTTGATCGCCGCTGTAGCCCGCTAGCGGCCCGTAGCTCGTGATGAAGCCGCGCAGCACGTTATCGAGCGACTTGAAGCGTTCGCGGTTGGTGGCGATGAAGCCCCACCGGTTCGGCAGGGAGTCGGTGATGAGCTTCAGCTCGCGGTCGGAATCGGCGCCGGAGCCGGCAACGCGGAAAGCTTGGCGGGCCAGGAGCGGGATAGCCGCTACGGCGCCGTCGAACTCTTGGTTCTCTTGGCGGAACGGGTTGTAATCCTGCAGGCCGGCGAGACCGGTAGCCGTCATGTTCTTATCGTACATGGAGCGGACGCGGTTGAGCTGTTTTAGCATCGTCCGAGCCGCAGCGACCTTGGCGAATGCTGCTTGAGCCCCCTGCCCCGTTGGGGGCTTAACCGGCGTATCCACGTCCCCGGCCTGGGCCGAGGCAGGACCGCCCTGAGCTTGCTTCTGCATCGACTGGACGCCCTTGACGCCCGTTAGCTTCTTGATCTCTCGGGGGTCGGTAACGTCCGACCAGCCGTCGTTGTCTTGGTCCATTATCGCTTCAGCCTCTTCTGGATTTGGCCGTTGGGGCCGATGCGGTATTCGTACTTGTCGCTGTCGCCTCCAGCGCTGCGCCGCGCCGCATTAGTGCGGGAGATATCGATGCGTTGGGCGCCTTGGCTCAGTCGGGCATCACCCTGGCGGGTGGTCGCGGCAGACCGATCAGCGTAAATTCCGGTGCGCCGTTCGCGATCGTTCTGGACCTGGGACCGGTAGTCCGAGAGTGCGGAGGCGCTTTCATCAGCCCTCTTGCGCGTAAGAGCCTGGCTTACAGTCATGCCCATGCCAGAGGTCATCGCGGCATAGTTCGGGTCGTAGGTCTCCGGCATGGTCGAAGGGTCGACGCCGTAATAGGTCGGATTGGCTCGGATGCTGGCGTACGCCTGCGCCCGCTGGTCCTCAGGGAGCTGCATGAGCGAATACATGGCCCGGCCGTTGATGTCGGCAGTGTCCTTCGCCTTGGTCCGCTTGCGCTCCAGATAGTCCTGGAACTGCGGAACCTCGCGGACGGTCTTTTCACCCGTCGTGGGGTCGGTGATGACCTCAAAGGCACCATCAGGGCCGCCAAACGCAACGTCTTTGCGACGCTGGGCCTGCAGCTCCCGATCGAGGCCAAACAGGTTCTTGCCGGCGTTGCCGATGCCGTCCCATAGGCTACTGCCCGACAGGAGGCCGGTGCCGATCGCCAAAAGCGTATCTCGGCGGTGCGCTTTGTCCCAGAGGTCCGGGACCTTCGTGGACGGCGGCGCGGCCGGAAGACTCGTGGGCCCGGCTGCGGCCTGTACCGGAGGAGCGGCCGGCGCAGCCATCGGGGCTGGCGCGGGAGCAGCGGCAGGCGGAGCGTCGGGGACGTAGCCGTTTGGATACTGGCGCTTGTAGTCGTCCACTAGCTGGTCGAACGCAGATTGCGGCAACATTGGGAGAGCTTCTTTAGATGAAGGCGGCGGCTGTGGAGGCGACGCCGAGGAGGTTGGTTAGCAGTCCGTTGTTCTGCTTGGTGGTCGTGGTGCCCGACGAGGTGCCCGACTGGCCCCACTGATTGCCGCCGACGATGTTGTAGTAGCGGCTCAGCAGGTCCCATGGGCGTTGGTCTTGGCCCTGCCACTGATTGAAGTTCGCGGTATCCTGGCCTTGCCGGTTGGCCTGGTCCATGGCATCCGCCTGGGCGATTTGGTTGTACGCACCGTACCCCGTCTGGGCTCCGGCTTGCAGAGCGCCAATGCCCTGCCCTGCCAGGCCCGAGTAAGCTGACGCGGCGTTGCCGAGCGCTCCGAGCTTCTCGGAACGGTCCTGCAGGGCCAGGGAGAGGCCCTGGCTGTAAGCGTTGCCGCGCAGCTGGGCGCTGATGTCGCCAACACGATCCTCGGCGCCGCGGCGTGCGATGCCTTCGGCCACGCCGGCTCGACTGCTGTTGATGTTGCCGGTCCCGGAGGCCTGGCGGTCGATCGCGGGTAGTGTGCTCTCGTTGAGGTTGCGCGTTACGTCGCGGGCGTTGGCATCGATTTGGGCATCGAGGTACGGGTTGTTCGCATATTGGCCGGCTGCGGACAGCGTCGCCTGCGTCGGGTCTTCGTTGGCAGTCGCAAGGTACTGGTCGAGCGTGTCGCCGGCTTTGCCGGCATATCCCGCTAGGTTGGACCCGATGGAGCTGAGCGTACCGGCCGTCGATAGTCCGGTGCCGCTCGCGTAGTCCTTCAGTGATGAGAGGGCAGCCTTGGCGTCGTCCGACATGCCGGCATAGGTCTCGCCCTGGTAATACGGTGTGCCGGAACTCGCGTTGTAGGCGCCTTGGGCGCTGTTGAACGCGTTCTGGAGGTATGGAAGCTGGAACTGGGACGGACCCGTGTTCGTCGTCTGGTTGGTGGTTTGCTTGCTGGTGCCGCCGAAGAGGTCGCCCATGGGAGTCCTAAGAGGTGTGTATTTCCATGCGGTTCCCGCGGCGGTCGGTGAACGACGCAGCCCAGCGGAAGCCGAACATGGTGAGAAACTTGGAATGCTTGCGGTCGCCCGGCTCGTGCAGGGCGTAAAAGGGGCCGCCGTGCAGAGCACGAAGGGCCTGCCAATCGGAGCATAAGTCGCGCTTGACGCGCGGGGTCCATACGCCGTGAACGTCGCAGTGGATGAAGGTGTGCCGCGGCGTCGCCTGCTCCAGGTACAACGTGTACACGGGCCGGCGGACGACGGGCACCTTGAGCTGGTGGTCCGACTCCGGGACTTCCATTAGGTCCTCCCGGAGATCGAGACAGAGGTTATGACTACGAGCCGCCGCGTCCGTACAGGGTGCAGACGGTACCTGCTTTCAGGTTACCGCTAGCTCCGAAGAGACTGAGCGACGTGACCGGGGCTGTTAACTGCCATGTTCCGGCGGCGTCGATGTGGGACAGGTCAGGTGTGAAGCCAGACGAAGTAACATACCTCAGCATCCCATTCGCGGAGACGTGCTTCGGTATGGTGCCGCTGGCGTATCCATAGATTTCTACCGTCGCCGCTCTTAAGCCAATCGCGGTCCCGGAGCTGGCCGTAGGGGGGATATCCCCAAGGACCATACTGGTGGCAGCAAAGGCTGGACCACCGGAGCCGAAGCGAGCCGTCCAGTACCAGTCGTAGTTATTGCCGGTATCCCCGTTCAAGCGCATCGACAGCATATTCGCAGCGCCACACAGCGAGGACTGCGCCTGTACGATCAGCATTAGATCGGTGTAGCTGTTCGGGATGGCCGTAAAATCTACGGACGCAGCGTCTGACGCGAGAGTAACCTGGTCGATTAGCGTTAGGGAGCCGCTAGCACCTGCTGGACCTACTGGACCTTCGGGACCTTCGGGACCTTCGGGACCCTCGGGACCCTCGGGACCTTCCGGACCTTCCGGACCTTGTGGACCTTGTGGACCTTCCGGACCTTGTGGACCTTCCGGCCCCGCTGGGCCCACAGTGCCATCGATCTCGGACCAGGCACCGTCCTTGCGGCCGTACGTTTGTCCGTCTTCGGGGGCCTCGGCGACCCCCCCGCCGCCCAGGTCGGGTAGCCCCGCCAAGATTGGGTCGAGAGCCTGCAGGGTCGCCACGATGTCCGAGGTGGACGTGCTGACCCGTTGCATTTCGTTGTCGACGAAAGGCGGAAACGAGGTTGGCGCTGCCGGCCTCACTTGCCGACGATATGGCAGGAGCTTCTTGATGCGGTCGCGGACCGCGGCTAGCGCGGTTTCGTCGATCATCAGCGCCTCCCGCGGATTACCAGCTGGACGTCGAAGCCCGATAGCTGGAAGTCGCCCGTCCCGCGCACACCGAAGCGATATGCGAGGTATTTGCCGGCCTCGTTTATGTCGATTTTCGCCTCCGATCGCGGATCGAAAGACATCTCGTCGCTCCACGTGGGCTCAGTGTTGACCAAGTCGTTGGCCCCGAACTGCCAATAGGCATCTGACGGGTTCTCAATGCTGAGCTGCGGCCAGATTGCCTGCAGATGGGTGTACTGGGTCAGATTCTTGCCAAGATTGTCGAGGTCGAGACCTGTACGTTCGACGAAGGCCGGCTTGACCGCCTCGGGCTCGATCGACTGCGGCAGAGAGCCGCCGGTGATAAGGTCGAAACCGTAGAGCCGAGCGGCCGAAAGGCCCATTGAGGCGTCGGAGCGGCCCGCGAACAGCATATGCTGGCTCTCGTCGCCCTCCGAGGAGAGGAAGAGGCCCTGCGCGTCGTCCCAAAGGACCTCTTGGTCCGTCTCCCAGCTGTTGCCGGAGATGAGCGCGGACCGACAGGCGCCAGTGACGTTCGGAAGGTCGTAGAAGGTCCACGTGCCGTTGGCATAGTTGAATACGGCGGCGCGATTGCACCCGGTCGTCGGATTGTGCCAACCCACCAGGCGGTCGCTCGATGGGTAGCAGAAGCGAATCTCGCTGAGACGCGCATCGTGGCTGACGAAGCAGAGGTAGGATCGCGCCGTGTCTAGCGCGTCGAAGACGAACTCTCGGACCTTGGCGTCGGCGATCGAGCGCGGCTGGACGCCGTCGTGGACGTAAATGTCGTTGCGGTCGAACACGAAGTGCTGGCCACCGACTTGGACCACGCAGTTGGGACTGATTACGCCGCTCTCATCGAAGAGCTTTGTGAACTGGTAGATGAAGTCGCCGCCGACGTAGTCCATCTGCCACACCGAGTTGGTGCAGTAGATGATGAAGCTGTTTCGGAGGGCTAGCCCGTCGACGATCGTGTGTTGCATCTCGTTGACGATGTTCTCACCGGCCGAGTTGGTGGTGCTGGTCGGGTCCCACGATCCCGGAGGGGCACCGAAGGACGACAGGTCCGACCATTTGACCATGGTTGGGTAGTAGGCGCCGGCCTTCGTCACCCCGAGGGCGATCAGCTGGTCCTTGTAGGAACGCAGGACCTTGCAGCGATAGCCGTCAGGCCATGCAGGCAGCGTCTGGTACGCGCTGTCGCCTGGGGCCTTGTAGATCGGGGCGTGGGTGTCGCGGTTGATGTAGGACACGCCGCCCAGGAAGCAGCTCGTGATCGGTGTACCCTCGCTGGCTGCCTCCTGCCCCGCCGGGGTTAGATCCTCCAGCGTGTCGCCGTTGAGGCGCTTCACCGCGGAGAAATCTGCCGCGACCATAACGACCTCGTCGTACCCACCGGAACTCGGGGGAATCGCGAGGGCATGGCCGGGCTCGAAGTCGAGCGTGTGGACAGTTCGAGGGATCGGGCCGCGGGAGACGCGACCGTTGCGAAAGCGCACGTTGACGCCGGCCGTGAAGACGCTTGGGTCCTCAAGGTCGGCGGGGTTCATGTCCGTCACGATCCCGGCGGCGCCGAGCCGGCGGACCGGGATGGTGGGCAAAGTCAGACCTTGATGATGAAGTGGACCGCGAGAGACGGCTGGGTGACGTCGACCGTCACCGCATGGCTGTGGGCATCGACCGGGTTTAGTGAGATCGTAGCTGCGCCAGAGCTGGCCGTGTGGCCGCTCACGGTGATTCCGTGGCTGTGGCCAGGATCGGAGATCGTAGCGTCGTGGATGCCCGTCTGGGACCCGCCGCCCGCGTAGGTCGTCTGGTTGTGAAAATTGAGAGTGACGCCGGCCGGAGACGAAGCGGCGGTGGCCGTCAGTCCGGCGGCCTCGTGGGTGTGGCCTGGCAGGCTGCCAGTCGGCGTGTGCCCGCCGGCCGCTGCGGATGTGACGGTCTGGCTGGTCTGGCCGAACGGCGTGGTGACCGCGTGGGTCGCCGAGGCACCAACAGGCACGCGGTTCCGCATGTCCGGAGTGGTGACGTTGCCGGTGCCGTCGCTCTTGGGGGCTGAGCTGCCGTCGCAGATAGCCCAGCCGTCCGGACAGTCAGTCGCGGCTCCGTGCCACAGCATGATGGCCCCGGTCGGGACCAGAGAGCCGGCGAGGCCGTTGAGGAAGTCCTGGGTCACGCTGGTCCCGAGAGGACCGGTGATGCCGGGGAAGGTCGCCTTCAGGACGGCCTTGAGCATGCGAATGTGGTCGTCACCCTCCTTCAGCCGATCGGCGCCGGACGGGTTCGATGGGTTGAGTTGGTGGATGTACTGGGCGGTCTCAAGGGACATAGGGTTCCTCAGGCGCACAAGGCGCCGATAGGCGGACCGAGGAACGGACGCCGATGATTATGGTGGTGATTTCGGGAAGGCCCGCATCAAGGCGAGCATCGTTGGGACTTTGGAGTCTTAGGGTCCCTAAAGGGTCTCCAATATCGACTCTACTGAACTACCTATATCGACCCTTTAGGGGCTTTAAGGGACCTGTCGGCATCAGCAGACAATCCGCAGATGCTGGCAGTTGTGCTTATGGTCGCACTAATGCGGTCTTCTGCTGGAAAGCGCGTAGTATCAGTGAGTTATGGCGGGAGCCCAAATGACCAGGAGGGACCCAAAGGGACCCCGTAGCGATCGAGCAGCGGGCCTCGGAAATAGGGAAGCCTTGCTGACACATATGGGTCCCGAATGGGCCGGATGGGACCCAATGGGACCCGAGAAATAATAGGGTGGTCGTTCCGGCTCCGCAATCGTCCCCGCCGGGCTGCATGATCCCGCAAGATTCTCCAGGGAAACCGCGGCGTTACTGAGGTCCGAGCGGCCGCAGGGCGCGTCGAGCGAAGCCGCCAGTTTCGAGCCATGATTTGCCACAACCGAACGGGCTCCCGTCCTGTCGCCGGGAGGGACCCAAGCGGGCTATTCCCCCACTCCGGCCGTCCCCCACCCTGCCGAGACCCGCAGGAATCTGCGGTTTGTCACTGGATGCTGGAACACGCGCGTCCCCCATCGTGCCTAAGATTGTGGGGGATTGCGGCCGATTGCGGCATGCCATTGCCGAGCCTGGTAGACATTCAGGCCGGAGTGTCGCGGTCCGGGATACTCAACCATTCGGTTAAGTGTGACCGTGGGACCGGCAGGCCCTTCAGTCCCTCACGGTAACAGCCGCGATCTGATCCAACGCGATGAACCAAATGATCTCCTCGCGGACATCAAGCTCAACCCGCGCAAGGTTGATCCCGACGACCTCGGCTTTCTTCACGTCAAGGGCCGCAGAGTGACACTTGAGCACGAGGAAGACCGACCGTCCCCGGTCTTTAGCCGCCTGCGCAAAGCCCAGCAGCTCTACGCCCATCGCTATCTGTTCGGTCGCCATCGCTTAATTCTCCCGCTGCCGTCACGCCGACCCTAGCCGGTCCCGGTGTGGCCTGAAAGACTCACTCCGAGAAATCTGCAAGAGCACTGCATTTTCTGACAGTCTGCTATTGCGGACCGTGTACACGTGTGCAATATAGTCCGCAGATGCTGACAGTCGGCATCTGGTCACCGGGACCTTCCCGGCTCTGAGAGGGACGCAATGAAGCGTCATTGGACCGAAAGGCGGATCATCCGCTGGGCGGTCTGGGCGACGGTAGGGCTCAATCTAGCCGCCGCCCTCCTAGGGCTTCTTAGGAAGCTCTAGCGCCAACCCCCGAACCGGCAAGAGAACCGGGAGGGGGCCTCTCCGAAATAGCAAATCGAAGCGCCAAGGAAAAGAGACCATGACCACCCCCGCAAATCCCTTCATCGTCACCCCCGAAGACACCCGCCGCGACCCGTATGTGGACGTCGCAGCGGTCGCTAAGGCCCTTGCTGAGACCTGGGGCGCCACCCTGGGCGAGTGCGAACCGGGCTCGTGGGGCATCGGTCGCATTGTGATGGACGACCTTGTCGTGACGGTTACCGCCAATGACCAGAAGGCGGGTGGCATCCGCGTCTACACCGGCGCCCCGACGATCACCCGCCTGACCGGCACGCTATACGATGTCGAGTGGCCAGCGGCCAAGGCAGACACCGGCAAGGGCATCGAGAAGCTCGCGGCGGACCTGAAGCGCCGTGTGCTCGATCCAGCCGCCGAGTCCGTTGCCGCTGCCCGTGCGAAGCTGGCGACCATGAACACCGATCGCGAAAACCTGGAGCGCCATGCGGCTGCCCTCACGGCGGCGTTTCCCTTCCTGGACATTCGCATTCCCGAAGGCGTGAACAAGTGGGAGGCCCCCGTCTACGTAGTCAAGGACGGTGTGAACCTCATGGGCCGGTTGAACTCGGACGGTGGGCTCTACCTGGACCGACTGAGCATCGTAGGCGCCGATCGGCTCCCTGCGTTCCTGGCTGTGCTCTTCGGGGCCGGCGAAGTCGCGTCCAAATAGTCCGCAAATACTGACATTCCGCAGAAGGAAAACACCATGTTGACCCAAGTAATCTACCTGACCCGCAAGGCCGATCGGGAACGAATGGCCGCCGACATCCGCAAGGCCCTTGAGCCTCTCGGGGTGGCCGTGGAGGTCCGCGAGGGCCTCGGGCGCTGCCTCTTTGTCAACCTAGCCGGGGAAGGCCTGGAGGCCAGCGTATCGCTGGATGCCTCCAACGGGAGCGAGGCGCCGCTGATCCACTGGCATAACGCCGCTAGGCCCCTTGCTGGCGTCCGTGGTGCCTGGGTGAGCGTAAACGCATATCACGGGCTCAAGGCGACCTCGCTGCCTTCAAGCATGATCGACCTAATCGAGAAGCTGCAACGCGGCTTCCGGGCGGCGGCTGACGGTTCGGCATTCAGGAACCCGCCGGCCGATGCGGAAGCGGTGCCGGCCAAGCCAGTGGAGCGCCAGCAAGCGCCAAAAGGCCACGGCTGGAAGGTCCGCCGGGCCTCGCAGTCTCTCCAAGCCTGCGGGAACCGCGATCTCTACCTGACCCACGCGGCCACCGGCGCCGCCGCGTCGATCGCTCCCGATCGGTCCGGGCTGTACAAGGTGCACCTAGCCGGCGCCGCGTTCCCTGGGTCTTTCAGCACTCGCGGCGAAGCCTTTGCGCACGTGTTGCAATATGGCTTGGCGGCATACTTCGAGACCACCCCGGAGGTGCTCGCCGCCTTCGCCAAGGTCGGGCTCGATCGCTGGCAGCGTCAACAGATGATCAGGGAGCGCATTAGCGCCGAGCGGGGCCTCAATGCTGACGCCTGGGCCCTCTGCGATGACCCCGAGTACCTCAAGGCCTGCGAGGCGCTGGACCGGCTCACGCTGGCCCGTGCGGCCTCTCTGGAGGTGGCAGCGTGAACGCCCCCGTTCTCCCGCCCCTCGCTGCGCCTGCAGTGACGACCCGCGAGGGCTGGCTTCTGGCCTTCACGGACCTGGCCCGGCCGCAGTTCGAGGCCGCAGGCGCCCCCCTGCCCGACCGCGTCCGCGTCTCGGTGGGTTTCCCCTCCAAGGGCAACCGGTCCAAGGTCATCGGGGAATGCTGGTACAGCGAGGCCAGCCAGGACCACGCGGTAGAGGTCTTCATTCGGCCCAGCCTGCAGAGCGATAGCGCCCGCGTTGCCGACGTCCTAACCCATGAGCTTGTGCATGCGGCGCTCGGCAAGGGCCAGGGGCACGGCCCCAAGTTCCGCAAGGTTGCCCAGGCACTGGGGCTCGTCGGCAAGATGACCGCGACCGTGGCGGGGCCTGGCTGGCACGAATGGGCCGATGCGATCCTGGAGAAGCTCGGACCGCTGCCGGGTGCCCAGCTCGACGACCAGGCCCAGCTAGAGGGCGGCAAGAAGACTCAGACCACGCGGTATCTGAAGGTCACTTGCGATTGCTGCGGCTGGACTGCTCGGGTGACGGCGAAGCATCTGGGCCTAGAGGGTGGCGTCCAGCAGACCCTTAGCTGCCCCGTGCCAACCTGCGACGGCGAGCTGGTGCAATCATGACGCTGGAGGAGCTGATAGCGGCCGAGCGTCGCGCGGTGGACACGGCAATGCCCGGTTTCCCGGCCGCCAAGCGCAAGCGGCTCTACGCCAAAATGCGGATGTTCTCCGCAAAGGTGCAGAGCCAGCCCCTGCCTAACAACGTGTCGGTGGATGACGCCTGGTTGCAGCTGATGCTGCGGGCGAAGGACCTTGCGGGCGTCTCCGACCCCGGCGGCTTCTACCTCCCACCAGCGAGCCGCGCCTGAGGCCACCGGAGGGCCAGGCGATCCCCGCGACACGCCGGCCCCGAGGATGGCCCCAGGCCATCACGAAGGAGATAGATTGATGCGACTTTACGTCACCACTCGCGGCTCCTGGGCGGGAACCCAGGACGACGCCAAGGCCCTAGCGAAAGCCGAGGGGGGAACATGGGAGCTGTCCGAAGTGCCGGTGGACAAGGCCAGCCTCCTGGGCTTCCTTAACGCCCACAAAGTCGGCGCGTGCGAGCAACAATCGGACGGGCTGTCCGGCGCTTCTCACGACACCGGCAGCCCTGGCCACAGCGGCAAGCCCGAAGGCCAGCTCAAGCCCGCTGAGGTTGACGCGAGTGTACACGCGGCCCCGGCCGGAGCCAAGCCCCTCCATTATCACGAGAACTACGGCCGAGCCCTCCAGGTCGCACATGATTGCGACATTGAGGAAGCCATCGGCCGCGCCGATCTCCGGCGGACAATCAACCTGACCGATCACGTCTTTAGCCGCTTGCGGGAACACGTCGACGCCGCCAGGGCACTTGAGGGAGCCCGGCAGTGACCGACAAGGAATTATTCGCAGCCGTGCGGGCCTTGCCGCACATGACAATCGCGAAGTTCGAGGGGGAGTATCGCGTCTCCTATAAGCTCGACAGCATTGCCGCAGCCCAGCCGAGCTGGAGCCACTGGCATCGCCGAAACCATGCCGAGCAGACGGCCAGCTATACGGGCGACCGGGACGACGCCCTGGGCACCGCAAAGGCCCTATCGGACTATATGACCGAGCTGCTGGCACGCAACGCCAGCGCCGCGTCAAATCGGAGCGCTCAAGCGGCTTCTGGCTGAGCCGGCGGATATACGCGCACTGCGGGCAGGCTGCCGGCGGGCAGGTAACGCAGGACCTCCTTCGCCGGCACGGTCGGATCGAGCCAGGCCGCCCACTGCTCGGGGGCTAGCGGGACGATCTGCCGGTGATGGTAGGGCGCGATGTCTTCGCCCGCGTCCATGGTCAGCATGGTGAATGCCTCGCCGACCTCTGGGTGCGCCCGCCAGATACCCGCGATGCAGAACCAGGGATGATCCTTCAGCGTAAAGAGCCACTTGGTCTTACGCTTCTCCCCAGGCAGCGGATCGGTGAACTCGTAGAAACCGTCCGCGACAATTAGGCACCGGCCTGACGTGAACGCGCGACTCTCGGAGCGGAAGTTGTAGACGGGTTTGCCTCGCGCACCGGGCCAGCTCCAGCGCCGATTGACCAGTTCACCGACCGCTCTGCGGTTCCCTGGGTCCCTGTTTGCGGTGCGCACAATCGGCGCGACGTCAGTCATTTTGATGTCGGCGCGGGGCGCGTCCTCGGGCACGCCTTCCGGCGTCTCGATGTTTATTTCAAGGTCGTCGAAGTCCTCCATGATCGAAGCGATCTCGACTTCCTGGCGATAGTCATTGCACATGCGGGCAGCCCTGTTCCTTCACCTTGCGTCTAGCCGTCGTTCCTATTATGTTCTTAACGTGAACTCCGCCGCTACACCCTTCGACTCGGACGCCCGCGAAGGCAGTCTTCGGCCTATCATCCGATGTAAACCGAACGAACCTGGAAGAAAGGAATTGGTCAACGCGCATTGGGGTTCCGACCCGCGGTTCGGCAACGGAATTGAGTATCGATTCGTTAGATCTGAAGGAAAGAGTTTTCCCGGCTTTCGCTGCCTGATTCCGGCCTCCGAGTTTCATATGAAGGTCGACCGCAAGCAGTACCGCGTGCACCTAGAGGACGGCAATTTCTTCTACTTGGCCGGCATTTGGGAGCCAGCGATGGGAGACTGGCCGCTTTCGTTTCGCATCATCACCGTTGCCGCAAATCCAGAAGTTTCTCGGTATCAGGAGCGGCATGGCGCGATCATCCGTCGCCACCAGGTGATGGACTGGCTCGATCGGACGGTGCCTGAAAACGAGTTGCTGGCGACGCCGCCGGCTCATATTTTCCTAATCGATAAACTTGGCTCGGAGGCGAGACAACCAACGCTCGCCCTGTAAGGCCGGCGGTGAACCACAAAGCGTAGGGTCAGCGATGCGGGAGCCGGTGTATCAGCTCTGCTTAGCGGGTGGTGCAACGTTAGCCTGGACGACCCCCTTCGCCTTCCTCCTAAATCGAGCGCGATCAACGAGGAACGGCGAGTGGACCAAGCTGCGTGCTGCGCCATAGAGCTGGGCGGTTTTGATTCCGGCAATAATAGCCGTCCCCGCTGCACCTATGATGTCGCCGAGGTTATCGGGCGGCGGGGCGCCTCGTAGCGATTGGTTTTGCAGTTCCGTGGATGTTGCGAGCCACGCCTGGTAAGCCAAGATCAGCGAGGAGATCGCGCCTGTTTGCTCCGGAAGGTAGATATGGATCAGCATCTGGGCCCGCGCTCCGGTCCTATTTGCTTCGGTCCAGACGCGTTTAAGGTTGTCTCTGGCTGGCGCCCTTTGATCGAGGTAAGGCGTAAAAATGTCGAAATGCGCCTGCGGCCACGCCAACACACTATCGGCCCAAGCAACGTAGGCCTCTACGGCAGCTTCTGCTTTGGAGAGCAGCAGAGCGTTCCTTTCTCGACGCTCTTGTAGTGCGAACAGCAGGATGCCTGAAACAAGACCCGAAAGAAGCACAGTCACTAAGATTTGGAAAAAAATTAGCAACCCGGCCCCCCTGGCGTATCAACGTCGACTATTTCGCTTCTTCTTAGAGATAGAACGGGTCAGATGAAAGAACCGGCTGACGAGCTGGCTGTTCGTCGGGATCGCAAACCAGCCGTCATCCTCGGGCTTCGGGGGTGGCGGCTTCGGCTTTGAGGCCGGCAGCAACATCACCGACGCGGACGATCGGCACAGCCGGCACCGAAAGCGCCTGGCCGCCCTCTCCAGGTCTAGCGGCCACCCACGGGCCTGGAAGTCCTCCCAGGGCGGCGGCTCGACCACAGAGCCACGCGCGCACTTGAAGCACCAAACCCGGAGCGACCAGTCGTTGGCGTGGAGATCGCGGAGAGTCGGCGGGAGTCGCATGGCCCCAGTAGAACGCATAGGGAACAAAAGGATGCAAGCCGGCGCCGATTGAGCCGTCACCGAATCGGGCGAAATTCTTAACGATCCCAGCTTGATCGCCGAGTCGACATAGGGCATTCTGGCAATGGGTGTGGAAACCCGGACTTCACATAAGGCGGCTCCCCGTTGGCGCGGGAAGACGCTGAGGGCCTCTAGGGCCTGCGGATCACGCTTGGCGGCGTGTCCATCTCTGGATCATGTATCCGGGGGCGGTGCGCCATGTCCAGAGCTTCGGCTTAAAAGCCCCGACCTGTCTGTGAAGCAGGTTTCCACCCCCCGGTAACAGGGGCCCTGCCGTGCGTGGGTCCGGTGTGGGGTCGCTCAATTTCGAGGTTAACCTGTTCCAAAACACCATAGGAATTTTCCTACACGTTCGGAACATAGTAAGAACACCCGAGTCGAGTCGAAGTGCAGGAGCTGAGGTACATGATGCAAGAGCGGGTCGAGACGGATGGCGCCGAAGATGCGCTGCGGATCGGTTTGGACGAGGGACACGCGGAACGGATGGGCGGTGGCATGTTCGTTCTGTTCCAGGAGGTCGACGGCCGGGTGCAGTCGATAACGGTTAGCCAGGACGATCTAACGAAGCTGCTGGCGGCCGCGTAGGGCCAGGTGCGACAGCCCAGGACATTTAGGGGTCGAGGGGAAACCTTTGGCCCCTTCTCTTTGCCGGAAACGTTCCAGTAACTGCCTGGGCCTATGCCGCTGGCAGCGAATAGGAGGCTCCCCATGGGTCTGTTTGGGTGGATTGCAGTGGCCGTTGTGGCGCTCGGGATCGTCTGGGCCAGCTCGGCCGATCGGCGCATTGCGGCCGTGCGGCGGTGGTCGAAAAAAGAACCCCCGGCCCGGTGAGGGGCTAGGGGACTTTCGGTCACGCGAGGAACTCGGCGATGCGACCTGACACGCGCTGAGCACGGGCAAGGATCGAGAAGGTCTCGGAGTCGCGGCCGTAGCTGGCATCGCGCTGGGCGATCTCACGGCGCCGCGCAGCCTCTTGCCGGGCATAGCTGGCGTCGCGGAGTTTCATCTCGGCCGTGAGGTGCGCTTGAGCGCGAGCCTCGGCCTTCGAGATGCCCTTTTGCAGACGGCTGAAGCCGCCGGCAATCGCGTCTTCAGTGGGCACCAGCAGGCCGTAGAAGGCCACCATGGCGCGGTGATACAGATTCTGGAACACGGACATTCCTTTCAGGTGTGGGCGAGCCGGCAGATGCCGAGCACGATGTCACGGAGGCTCAGCTCAAGAGCTTCCAGGTAGGACGCCCCTTCCCAGCCCTCATCCACCCAGCGCTCGGCGAAGAGGATCAAAGCCCAGAAGGCGACGACTGTGGAAAAGGTGCCGGCGAGGGCCAGCAGGCACCCCAGGACCCACGCGATCGGCGGGCCGAACACCAACAGGACCAGGAGGGACAGCAGGACGATCGGGACGAAGCGGCTAAACCCCATGGGTGTCCCCTTCGTCCGCACTGAACGCCGCGTATGCCAGGCCGTAGACCAGCACTGCCAGTACGATCACCAGGAGCGTAACCGGCAGCCACGGAGCGTAGATCGATAGCGCCAAGAAGCCGCCGATGGCAGCCAGCAATGCTGACGCTTTCAGATGCTGGATCATTTCGACCCCCGCGATCTCGGCAGGCCTTCTGCGGCCTCCAGTTCGTCCTGGAGTAACGCGAGGGCACGCCAGGCCAAGCGGGCGGTATGGCGAACGCCGCGCCCGTCGAGTTTCCCACGGTCCACGAGGTGCCGCATGATCTTGTTCGGGTGGTCGGTGGACTTGTCGCGTGCCCAGTGCATCGGCTCGCCGGGGTTGTGCTGGTCGTTGCCGATCTTCGAGACTTTCGAGACCTCGGCCAGAGCATTCGGGAAGTAGTCCAGCAGGCCATCGGCCATCGGGTACTCGCCACGCTTTGCGTCGTCGTCGGGGAGCGAAAGCTCGTTTAGCGGCGGGCCGCCGTTGTGTCCGATCGGGGCCGGAGCGACATTCCGCAGACGAGGCAGGCGGCGGGCGTACACGGGTCGCCCGTTAGAGCGGAACAGCGTACCGTGATCGACGTGGGGATCGCCAAACCGTTCCCGCGTACCCGGCGGCAAATCGACGGCGAGGTCTTCGCCCGATAGATGATGAAACTGTGCGGGCGTGCCGTCCTCCAGCTCCAGAGGTAGCGTAGTGTCGATCATCGGCCGCCCACCGCTTGCTGGAGGAACGGGAGGAGCGCTGCGGCCTGCTTCTCGCTGATGATGACGTTGTGGAGCTGGCCTTCTTCGTCGACCTGCGACAGGGCAATCACGCCGTCCCCCATGTTGGTCACGGTGAGCGCGTCGTACCCTTCGTCCGTCAGCACCTCGGTGCCACGGAACGTGTTTAATTCGTCCATGGGGTTTCCTTTTGGGGGTTAGGCTTCCAGCTCGATGTCGAACTGTGTGAGCAGGCAGGCTTCGCGCTCGATCAGCAGGGCCAGGCAGGCCTCCACGTCCTGAGACGTGAGGACCAGCGAGACCGCGCCGGACTTGGCGTTGACAGTGAGGCTTCCGCTCACGCAGGCCGCCGAGACCTGCAGGCCCCGGAGGTTGACGATGCGGTTCGCCGAGGCGCCGACAACGCGGGCTTCGGCCTCCGTCATGCGGCCTTTCGGCTTCGCGACGGTTGGCAGATTTTTCATTCTCTCGTCTTTCAATCGGATGCCAAATACTTCCAGCAGCTGGCGGTTTTCCGCAAACTAGAAAGAATTTAGTCTTCTGACCTGGGAACTATTCGTCCCGTGTCGGGTCCACGAGTTAGGCGCCCTGCGGGTTCCACAGGATCGGCCGGCGCTTGAGGGTGTCCCAGTCGCCATGGCGCAGGATGCGGGCCAGGCGAGCATTAAGTAGGGCCAGGTCTTCGGGCGTTTCCACGCCGGCTTTCGTCAGCGCCTCGGGCTTCTTGCGGCAGCCTTCGCGGTACGCGGCGAGGATGTTCTCCCAGGGGTCGCCGGGCTTCGCGAGGACCGCTTCGGCCGTCTTGGGCCCAATGCCTGGGCAGCCGGCATAACCGTCCGTGCTGTCGCCCATGAGGGTCTGGAGGCGCCAGAAGTGATCGGCGCTTTCCTCGTCTGTCTCGACCAGGTCGCCACCGCGCCAGATTTCGACGTTCGGCAGCGTCTTCATGTCCTTGTCTTCGGACACGATCACGCGACGGACCGGCGAGGGCCTGGTGGCCAGGATGCCGATATAGTCGTCACCCTCCAGGCAGTTCTCGGAGTAGACGCGGAAGCGCCCCTCCTCCCGCAATTCGCGGACGATCTCCCAATAGGAAAGCGGCTTGCGGCTGGCGGCCCGGTTGGCCTTGTAGAGCGGCCAGACGTCGAGGCGGAAGTTGTTGGTCCCTGAGAAGACCAGCACGGCCTCGTCGGCAAACAGCTTCTTCATGTAGCCCTCGACTGAGGCCACGAAGTTGTCCTTCGCTTCCTCGCGGGAGCAATTGAGAATGTCGACGGTGTCGCCTTGCTCGTTGGTGAAGCTGGCGACCCGCTCGACGGCCGAACAGTCCCGGTAGAGGACGAAGTCGGCGTCGATAAGGAGCTGAGTGGTCATGCGGGTCCTATCGTTGCCCGACGCGACAGCGGGGCGGCTCGGGGATGGTGAAAGGTGGATGGCAGCCGGCGCCCAGCAGGATCGCGAAGATCAGAAGGACTACCCCCACTATTCCTCCCGATCCCGGGCTGGAGCCGGCAGGGCCAGCGGCGGAACCAGCGAGACCTCGACCTCTGCGAATTCGGCCTCCTCAATTTCCTCCAGAGGGCGCGAAGGGAAATGGGTGTAAAGCCTGCCCATCAGCGCTTCCTCTCGATGATCTCGGTGGTCACGCGGGCCAGCTCGGCCCAGCCGCCTTTGGTGCGCTGCTCGGCCGCGAAGGCCCTCGCGTGAATGGCGGGGTCCTTGCCTTCTAGGCGATCGAACTGCTTTCGGCCGCCTTGGTAGCGGACCTGGTAGGCGACCTGCGGGCCGCCGCGGTTCGTGAGCAGCATCAGGCCTCCGCTGCCCCCTCGAAGGCGCGGAGCAGCACGAGCGCTTGCTCGTTGTCGCCGAGGACCAGCTCGTCTTCGAGCTTGCGGTAAGCCTCTGTCAGCTCAGCAGTCTCGCGGTCGATCTCCGGCTGGTTGACCTTCTGATCCCGCTCAGCGGTGAAAGTGACGCCGTACTCCCAGCCATAGCGGAGTTGGCCAGCCTTCTTGTCGATCTTGAAGGCACCAGCCCTTAGCGCATCGAGTTGTTCGCCGGTCGACAAGCGGACTGCCGGAGTCGTGTGCTTCGCAACGATGGCGTCCTTGCGGTCGCGGAATACCCGCTCTGCGCGGGCGCGGGCGTACTTGAGTTGAGCTTGGTTCATTTGGGTGTCTCCAGGTGCGCGGGGCACGGGTTGGAATTGGCTGCCCGGAGACGATCGCGCTCGGCGATGCGGACACGTCGGTCTGCCATCGCGAGACGAGCCAACGTGTACACGTCGTCACCTTTGCGGGCGAGGTCGCCGGGGTAGGCAGGCATGGGAACCTGCTCGACCGCGCAGGGCACGGCGATGGCGACTTTGGCGATCGTCGGGGGCGGCGGTGCTGGGTCCAGCTTGGGCAGCTCGGGCGCGGCCGCGTGCATACAGCCGGCAAGGAGCGGGAGCGCAGGGAACGGCAAGCACCACCAGACCCTTGCCGTGGACGCGAGGCGACCGATCAGCGCTGGGCCGTCAGCTACCAGGCCGAGCAAGCGGGAGAGCTTAGCGGACATTCAGCAGCTCCTGTTCGATGAGGGCACGGGCCGCCTCGCAGCGGTCTCCAGGGGCCGGCGCGGGCAGTTTGACGATCTCGGCCGCGCGAGCCTCCTCGCCCTTGGCGCCGTCCTCGGCCTTGAGGATGTTGGCGATGTAGGCAGCGCGATCGGCGTCGCTCTGGCTCTTGAGGCCGTCGATCGAATCCGACTGCAGCTTGATGATGCCGTCGCGTTCCGTCAGGGCTTTGCCGCGAGCATTGGCCTCGCCGATCGCGAGGGTCGCTGCGGCCTCGACCTTCACCAGCGCCGAAGTCAGCGTGGCGTTCTGCTCATGGGCGGCGTGCATCCGGTAGGTCTGCAGTCCCGCAAAGGCGGAAGCAGCGAGCGCAGCTGCGCCCAGGCCGCCCGACAGATAGCCGAGCAGCTTGGTGGTTATGGCGAACATTTCAGTGCTCCAGGGGATTATGGAAGCCGAGCGGCTCAGGCAGGCGGAACAGTTCGTTCCCCTTCAGGTCGTAGAGGCCCGTGGCGATGGGGCCGCGCCCTCCAGGGACGTCGAGGTCCGGGAGAAGCGCGTCCACGATCTGGTTGTGATCGTCCGGCTCGATCGAGGGGACCCATCCGGCCGCCCGGCCCTGCCGAGTGGCGTAGCGGGTCATCGGTCAGCGGTTTCCAATCAAGTCGAGGAACTGGCCGATCCGCAGCCGGGCATGGTCCGGGGCCATGCGTTCGTAGAGGCCGTCCAGGTTCGGTGGGGTTCGGTCGCCAGCACGGCGCCAGGCGCTCGTCGGGGCGTCCATGGGCACCTCGTCGGCCAGCTGCTCCAGCATGATCACGGTTCCCTCGCAGCGAATGTCGAGGGTGTGAACGTGATGGCGTTCCGACCGATAGTGGCGGCCTCGCGTGTACACACCGCCGGAGTGCTCCCGGACGTGCTCCTCTCGGACCCATGCGAACCCGTCGCCCCCGTTAAGGGGCGTGCGGTACTCGAAGCGATCGTAGAGGGGCGCCAGGGCCTTCAGCTCGGGCCGGATGCCGGGCAGCGGAGTGAACGTCTTGTTCCGCACGGCCCCCGAGAGGACCGTGGTGACGAAGGCGTAGCGGTGATCGTGGGGCATCACCAGTTCGGGGAGCTGCGATAGCTCTCCGTCGAAAAAGTAGATCTTCCTGGTCAGCTCGGGCGTCCGGCTGAGGCACAGGTAGTCAAACCCCTTCGTATGGAAGTTCCGGAAGGAGTTGGCGCAGATGGTCTCGATGTCGTCCATGATTGCGCCCTCCTTGGGCGCTACTGTCCCGGCTCGGTCTTCCGGGTGAACCACACGCCAAGGCCGCCCGCGGTCAGGATGGCCGCGAAGCCGGTGCCAAAGTCGGTGGCGTTGAACTCGTGCTGGTGGGCAATGACCGACCAAGCCGAGAGGACGAGGAACTGCACGGACCCCAAGCACCAATAGACCCTGGCCGGGGCGTAGGTTTCCCCGTCCTTGGCGGTCAGCAGGTGCTTGAGGGCCGCTCGCATGCCCTCGAAGTGAAGGAACCGCAGCAGGCGCATTACGCGGCCTGGGCAAGCGCCCGGATGCCGGGGCCGAGCGGGAGACTGTTTTCGCAAGCCCGCATGAAGAGGATTTCCTCGACCACGACCTGCGGTCCGGCTTCGGCGTCCGTCACCGTGATGCCGGCGGCAGCCAGGGCCGCTTCGACCTGCTTGATGTACGTGACGGTCTCGACGGTCTCCGCAGCCTGCTCTTGCGAGGTGCGCTCGATCTCGACGCGGCCGGCGGCCTCGACAAGGTACATGCCCATCAGCTTGGCGCCGGCACGGATAGCGGCGGCGATCGTGTGTTTCAGCTCGGCGCGTTCGTCCATGAACGCGGCCACAGCCTGCTCGTGGCGGTCGATCTCGGCGCCGAACTCACGGGCCACCTTGATCCAGGTGTCACGCGAAGCGCAGAGCTGGCGGTTGCCTTCATGGGCTCGCCCGAGCGCCCACTCGGCGTTTTCGGCGCGTTCGCGCAGCTGGCGGATGAGCTTGAACGGATTGTAGAAACGGGGGAACTTCATTGGTCTTCTCCCTTGGGGAACTCCTGGCATTCCAGGAGGGAGAGGCCGGCGGCGGTGATACGCCATGCTCGGCCCCAGTGATGCTGATCGTGTCGGACGGTCAGGAGACCGCGACAGGCAGCGATGGCGACCTCGTCGGCGGATTGCCGGGCGAAGTCGGAGCGGGTCAGAAAGGGCTGCTCCCAAGCCCTGCGAAGGACCGGGAGCAGTTGAGGGTCTTCAGTGACATTCGGCCCAGTTGGCACCGGGTTTGACGTCGACGTCGGTGGGGCACTTCCAGGAGACGAATGGCTCGCCTGCCCTTCGGCCGGTTTCGATGAGGATTGCAGAGACTTGGTCCTCCAGGCCCTGCCGGACCGCGACCTGCAGTTCGTCATGAATCCATCCAAGGAACACGACGTCTGCTTCAGGGTCCCAGTCACCGTGGAGCGCGTCAGAGAGCTTGAAGCCGGCATCGACCAGGGCCTTTTCGGCCAAGGTGATCCAGCTCTTGCACACGAGAGCGCCCGCGGACTGCAGGAGGGTGTTGAGGGCAGCGTGATCGCTACGGACGGGAAGCTTGCGGCCGTCTAGGCCTTTGAGCCAGCCCTTGGCCGCAGCGGCCTTAACAGCCTTGATGAGGCGATCGAGCGCCGGGAACTTCTTGAGGAAGCGGGCGCGGAGCTGAGCCCCTGCCTTCGCCCCCTTCCCGATGATCGAGCCAAGCTTGGCGTCGCCGGCACCGTACAGGAAGGCGTAAATGAACGTCTTGGCGACGTCCCGCATCTTCTTGTGCTGGGGATTATCGGGGTCCCGCTCCAGGTCGTCGGCGAGGCCGAACAGCGCCTTGGCGTTCTCCCAGTGGACGTCGCCGTGGAGGACGACCTCGATGTAGGCGCCCCCGTCGAAGGCAGCGAGGAAGCTACCGAGGCAGCGAAGCTCTAGGCCGCTCTGGTCAGCTCCGAGCTGGGTCCAGCCGCGGGGGACGTGGAACAGAACTCGACAGTCCCATCCGTATTCCGCGCCCACACTCGGGACCTGGGCGATGTTGGGGTTCGAGTGAGTCGCGCGGCCCGTGACAGCGCCATTTGTGTTATACCGTGCATGGATGCGTCCTTTCGGGGTGACCTGTTTGAGCCAGGCCTGGTTGCCCTCCCCGAGCTGCCCAATCCGCTTCTGGATGAGGAAGTATTCGGCGAGCAGTTTGGCTTCGGGGAACGGGAGGCGCTGCAGAACGTCGTCATCGACCTTCGGCTGTCCGCCATCGGTGAACTCGCTGGGCCGCCAGCCGTATTTGTCGATCAGGCGGTCTGCGATGTGGTCCCGGCTGGCCGGGTTGAACTCGCGGGTTTCCCAGCGCTCGACAGGAACGCCGGCCTTGTAGCCGCGGGTCTTGTTGTCGCGCTTCGGGATGAAATCTTCGAGCCTGACCCGCCAGGGCGGGAAGGCCTCAACCAGCTGCTTTTCCAGCTCGTGCCGGCGCTGGCACAGCCGGGCGTAGAGGGCCTGCGCTGCCTTCACGTTGAGCGGCCAGCCGTTGCGCTCCATGCGGCAACAGAGCCGCTGGACGTCCATTTCGAGCTGCATCGAGAGCGCCGTGGGCGCCTCGGCCATCAGGTAGCGGTAGACCCCGACGTTAACGACCGCGTCCTGGATCATGTAGGCGTGCATCGCCTCATTCCAGGAAGCCCACGGGTCGAGCCCCTGAGCCTTCATCTCCTTGGCGTAGTCGCCCTTGCGCTCGGCACCGATGCGGTAGCCCCACGCTTCCAGCGAGTGCGCCCCGACGAATTGGCCGGGGAACTCGTGGGGGGTCTTCCAAGGGAAGGGTCCAGGATCGACTTCGCCGGCTTCAATCCGGGCGGCCCGCTCGGTCTCGTAGAGATCGCGAGCCTCGCGGTACTTCTTCCAGGCGGATGCCCGCGGGAAGTCGATGCTCTTGATGTCCGAGAAGACCAGCTTGGCCAGCACGATCGTGTCGATCACGTCGCAGCTGCGGGCCGGCGAGATACCGTAAATTTTCTGAAGGACCGGGATGTCGAACCCGATCACGTTGTGGCCGACCAGGAGCGTCGCCTTGACGTACAGCTCTAGGAACTTGCCGATCTCGTGGGGTCGAAAGTCCAGGACCTCTTCGGTGTCGAGGTCGTAGAGAACCGCGCAGTGTACACGGGTCACTTCGGGCAGAAGCCCGTTCGTCTCCAAGTCGAAGACATACCGCCCCTGAGACCGGGCGGTTGGTGGTAATTTCATGGTGTTCCTGGGGCGTCTCGCTGGACGCCGGGTGTCTAAATCAGAGGTCGAGGCCGCCGGTGTCGACGGGCTGGAAGCCGTGGGAGGCAGTCTCGGGGGGCGCGTCGCTCTCCGCGAGCATGCCGTCCTCGGGGTTGTATTTGAGCCAAAGCGTGTTGCCGCCAGCGCGGCCGGTGAAGCGGTCCTTCACGCAGCGCAACAGCGTATAAAGGCGCATGTCAGGGTCCTCGTGGACCGTGTTGCGCTCCAGGCCGAAGGCGTAGTGGGCGAAGGCGCCGATTGCGCGGCTGCCCTTGAACTGGCTCAGCCGGACCTGTCCGCCCTCCTCATGGCTCGGGCCGTTCTCCGCGGTTCGCAGATGGCAGACCATGACGCAGAAGGTGCGCAGCTCCTGCATCAGCAGGGCCAGTTCCTTGACAATCGTCTCGACAGATTGCCGCTCGTTCGCCGGGTCCACGAGGGCCGTGAGGTTGTCGATCCAGAAGGATTTGATGCCCTTGGACACCGAGAGGTAGCGCAGGCGTTGCTTGAGGTCCTCCCAAGTCGTGGCCGCGAAGTTGCCGCCGAAGACGAGGTGGTCGCAGGATGCCAGCCGGTCGATCGCTGCCGTCAGTTCGTCCTGGGTGTATCCGCCCTCATCGGGAGGAAGGTGGAAGAGCCGATGGGCCGCCTTGCCGGCGACGCGCTTGACGGTCTCGACGGGCGGCTGCTCCATATAGATGACCGCTGTGGGCAGTCGCAGGACGTTGACGTCGTGCTCTATGTTTTCGGTGCAGAAGTCGGTCTTTCCAACCGCGTTTCCGGCCGCGAGGTAATAGGCTTCCCCCTCGCGCCGCCCGTAGGTCCAGCTCGTGAGCGTTGGGCTTTTCCAGGGGATGCCAATCGTTGGCAGGACAAGCGCCTGCTCCCGCAGGTCGGCAACGGTGAAGATGCCGTCCGGCTTGAACTCGGTGGCGTTCCAGTAGGCCTGCTGCACCGCCTTGGTGTCGTCGGCCAGCAGGGCCTCGCGGGCGTCCTTGTGGCCTGGAACCTCGCCGATGAAGGCCTTACCGGGCGGCAGGAGCGCTGCGACCCTCTTGGACCATTCACGGCCTGTTGCGTCGCCGTCGAAGACCAGCACGATCTTATCGAACTGGTCGATCCATTCGTACCAGGCGCGGATTGTGTCCTCGGCGCCCTTGGCCCCGTTGGGCAGCGAGACGCAGGGGTACTTGCCGCCAGTGACCTGATAGTAGGCGGCGCAGTCGCCCTCCCCTTCCCAGATGGTCAGTGATCGGCGATCGGACCCCTGCCCCCACTTGTGCATGAGGTACATTGGAGCCGCCTGGCTTCCCTTGGCGTGGGGAAACCGAAAGGTCTTGCCGTCCTCGGCGCCCTCGGGGAGCTTGTAGCGGATTTTCTGACCCCAGAGGGTCCCGTCGGGCAGCCGGTAGTCGAAGGTGACGCAGGGCTTGCGGGGGTAGTCTACGCCGAGGTGCTCAACGCCCATCGGGACTAGGCTGATGCCGATGTCGCGGCGGATGTCCGTCTTGATCCCGTAGGCGCGTGTAAAGGTCTCGTCGCCCAGGTCTCCCTGGTACGGCTCGTAGGGTTGGCTCATCTTGCTCTTGGTGTTGGCCGGCCGCCGGGGGCCGTCGTAGTCGTCGGGGAACTCGTTGTGTCCGCAGCCGTGGCAATGGCCGCGGCCGGAGGCGTATCGAGCTAGGTTGTCGCGGGAGCCGCAGGCGGGGCATGGCTCGTGCCCGACGAAAGAAGTCTCGTCGCGTGGCTGGTCAGCCAAGGCGTTCTCCATGTGATGGAATTGGGGCGCAGGCCCCACGGGTCCCCAGCTCCCCCTCGCGTCTGGGACAGGCCGGGGTCTGCTCGAACCGGGCTGGGGTGTGGCGTCCGTGGGCCTGCTTGGAATGAACCGCCGGCCGCGTAGGGGCCGTGCAGGATAACACTGGGCCTGGGCGGCCCGCGGGTGTCCCCGGCGGCTCTCAAGGCCCCTGCAGGTGAAAGGAGGGAAGCCCTGCAGGGGCCGTGGGAAACGTCAGTGGACGGGATGGTCGGGCATCAGCTAGGCTGAGCCCAAAGGAGATTTCCATGGCTCGGACACCTAGCGAGATTGCCGCTCTGCTCGATGATTTTGCCGATGTATTCTATGAGATGTCGGGTGCCCTGGCTGGGCAGGAGCGCCTGGGGGGCGCCGGCATGGAGCTGCTTCAGAGCAACGGGGAACCGTTCGATCTTCGCGAGTTGGCCGCGGACCTTAGGGCCTACGAGCGGGACCACCCGCCCGTCGAAAAGTAAGCGACTGCACCATGCGGTTCGTGAGCGGGATTGTCTCTGCCGTCGCCGCCATTGCTGGTCTCCTGACCCTGTTGGTCGCCTACTCGCCTACGGCGATCTACGCCGGTCTGGTTCCGTGGAGTAGTCAGCTGACAGTTGTCGGTGCCCTGCTACTCGCAGTCGGAATCTTTTTGGCTGGCCGGATGATCGGGCTGCGAGAAGCAGCGGCAGCCGCTAAGGGCCTCCCGGTGGCTGCGCCGGAACAGGTATCAGCCAGTCCTCGCGCTATGGGGATACCCGAACTACTATATGCCGCCCGCTCCCTTTGCCATGTCCTGCAAGCAGCAGATTTCAGAGACGAGGCAGCCAAGCTGCATATCATTGAACTGGAGAGGGCCCATTGGGCCTGGTACGAAGTGGCAAGCCTGAACGCCCGCAATCATTTCCTCGACGTGGCCCGCGCCGCTCGAAGCGCTCGCGAACTGCGGGGGAGGAACGTGTGGATGGCTGGGCCTGGACCGCACTACGGCGACTTTCCGGACGGCTCTCGGGTCAAATGGACCGCTGACATTGAAGCCGCAGCGGGAGCGTTGATAGCCGCTCTGGAGAACCAGCACGTGGCCAATCTGGTGTCTCTCGATAGCGTTTAGCCGGCTGAAAAATAAACGGGGTCGACCTGGTGTTGATCGACCCCGTCTGGATCATAGGCGCTGGAGCGCGAGCAGCTCTCCGCTCTGGAACCGCACGCGGTAGTCGCCAGAGGTGAAGCTGTGTGTGGTGCTCGCCGGCTCGGCAGCCGCAAAGGCGCGGGCTGCGGTTACGACCACCCCGACCGCGGCCTGGAGGGCTGCTTCGGGGGTCGGAGGGGCGGCCTTTACGGCCTTCGGTTTCGTGGGTTCGTCCATGTGATCCTCAGTGCCATCCTGTGGCGTTTTCAAAGGCGTCAGCCACCCAACCGAGGATGCCGGGCCGCGACGATCGGCGTTGCAGGGCTGGCTGGGGCGGCGGCGGGGGTGGAGGCGGCGGGCCATCGGCCGTCACGGTGTTGTTCACGCGGAGACTCTCCGAGCGATGGCGATAGAAAGCCTCCATCGCGTCTTCGTGAATCTTCTTGCGCCGCGCGATCTCGTCGGGGCTCAGGGCGCCGGGCGTTGTCATGCGGTCACCGCGGGACGGTCACGCCAGAGGCCGGCGATAGCCTGCCAGACGGAGCGGCCGTTGAAGAGGCGGCGCAGGGTGTACGAGCGGGCCAGCGAGATCGCCGTGAAGATCGCGCTGATCAGAAAGTTCTGACCGAACGTCATCGAGACATGCAGCACCGCCGGGAGGACCCAGTGGTTGGCGATCGTCGAGATGACGAGGCCGATCACAATGTTGACCAGCGACTCCATCAGGCTGTCGGTACGGGATTGCATCAGAAGTTCTCCCAGACCTGCGGCTCGGGCACGGAGGCTCGGCAAATCATGCAGGTCCAATTGGGGTAGTTGGCGTCACCACGCTTTCGCTCCAGATACGCCGTATGACTGCAGGCCTCCGGGGTATCGAGCGGTAGCTCAATGGTCCCCGGATCGAGGGGGTCTTTTGCCATCAGTCGTGGGGCGAGTACGTGTACACGTTGTAGCGACGGCGGGTGATCGGGTGCCGGTTGGTCGTCACCGCGATCGAGTAGCCGGCGTCCCGCAGCTCGGTGATGCGGCGCGTAAATGACCCGCTGTTGATGTCGAGGTCCAGCAGGGCCTCGCGGGGCGTGGTGCGTCCCTTGGCTTGCAAGTAGTCGAGCACCTCTTTGGCGCGGGGGGTCAGGTAGGTCGTCTTCATTAAGGTCCTTTCAGAGCTTGCGGGGGCCATTGCGGAGCAATGCCGCTAGGCGGATTGCGCGGGCGCCGACTTGGCGGGCGTACTTGGAAGCGAGCAGGCCATTGGCGGCGTCATCCCACCGGCCTTGCTGGATCGCTGCGAGCGTGTTGCGGAAGCTCAGCAGCCCGCGCTGGGTATTGCCGATCCCCATAAAGCCGAGGTTGACCATCACGCGCTGGCGAACGGGGTCGAGTTTGCGCCACCAGGGGAGCGCTCGGTCCAGGTCGGCCATCACGGCGTCGATGTCGTTGTCGAGTAGGACGACCCGCTGGGCCTCGGTGATGCCTTTTTGGAGGCACGAAGCGCGGGTGATTTTGAGCAGAGCGGTTTCGGCCGCGGTTATGCCGCCGTCCGCTCGATCAAGGTTCCGGCCGGTCCCGATGGACCAACAGCCCACGGTGTCTTTGTAGGGCTTTAGGCGGTCGCCCTCGTCGCGCGAAAGCTCCGCGCGGAGGACCTCTCGATTCAGGTCGTCCATTTCTCTCTTTCGGTGGGCTAGGCGCTGGCAGCCGCAATGGCGGCGTGGCGCTCTGGGTTGTCGGCTTCGTCGATCCAGGCCTGAGGGATGACCTTGTCGGAGAAGGGGATGCCGCGGCCCGCGCACCAGCTGGCGTAGGTCGTTTTAGATCCTTTGCGGATCGGCGACTTTGAGCGACTGAATACGAAGCGGATGTCGAGGCCGGGATGCTGGGCTTTGACCAGCTCGTGCTTCTGGCGATCGGCGACCTCGAAGATGCCCTTGGTCTCGACGATGATGCCGTTCGGCAGGATGAAATCGGGGGTGTATTTGTGACGGCTCGCGGGCTTCTCGTAGGAAACCCGGACCTCCTCGTACCGATAGGGGACCCCGCGCACTGCGAGGTCCTCCATCGTCTTGTCTTCGAGGCCAGAGCGGCCGTGGAGCTTCACTCGACCCTTAAATGTCGAGGATGCCACCGTCGTCCTGCGCCTGGTCGTCGCCGTCGCTGTCGTCGCCGATATTCAGCTCGGCAGCCGGGGCGTCACCGTCATAGGAGTAGCCGCCCTCGCCGTTCCAAGCTTCAAACTTGGCGCTGGACCCGCCGCGCTCGACCAGTTCGATGATCTGGACGCCGGTAAGGGTGAAGGAGATGCCTTCGTTGCCGTTCATGTCGTACGGCTTGAGGAAGCCCTGAACGAGGGCCTTGGTGCCGCCGCCGATCTGGACCGACTTGGGGTCGATCGGACGCGCATTGGCATCGACGATCGCGGGCGGCCGCTGGCTCTTCGACTTCAGGATCAGCTTGCCGGTCGGGACCTTCTTTGGCTTCTTGGTGCCAGCCGGCGCGTTCGGGTCCTTGACCATTTCGCGGCTCAGCGGGAGGTGCGCGTCAACGTCCAGACCGAATTGCTTGAGGGCGTCGGCGAGGATCGCCTTGGCCTGCTTCATCGCGTCGGAGTTGGGGTCCTCGGTGCCGTTGGCCGTATAGACGTCATACTTCTCGTCGGGCTTGTTGAGGCACGGGAACGACAGGATCAGCGGGCCGAACGTCGCGGTAATAGAGGGGGTCTTTGCCATAAAGGCGTATGGTATTCCGTAGGGGGCGGGTAACTGACAAACACAGACAGTCCGCAATTGTGGAGAAAAAGAAACCGGAGGTCGACTTGATAAGGCCGACCCCCGGAGGGAACGTGAGGAGGTGCAGAGGGCTGACCGAAGCCAGTTGTGCATATGGTCGCACTAATACCGCTTTTGCGGATATTCCACGGTTGCAGACCTTTTAAGCAAACGCGTAGTCGGACTGCAGGACCGCGGAGAGGTCCAGGGAGCCCTTGGTGGGGATTGGCGGCAGCTTGGCCTGCCCTTCCTCGCTGAGGACCGAGCGGGCATGGCGGTCCACCTCCCGGAAGGGGCAGTAGTCGGTATAGAGGTCGACAAATGCTTCCCGGATGATGCGGAAGAACCGACCTGTATTGCCGGCGTGGGTCGCGAAGGAGTCGTGGATGAGCTGGAAGTGCTCGATCCCTTCCTGCTTCGCCATCACTACAGTCCGGACCAGGTGCGAGGCGTCGAGGCTGTGAACCACGTTCGGGCTGATGGCGCTGCGGGCCTTCTTCTTGTCGATGCGCTTGGTGGGCGCCTCGCGAATGAGGCATTCGATCCTGGTCAGTACGTTGCCCGCCTCGTCGATCTTGGCGTCCCCTGTCGGCACCGCGACCTTGCGATCGTAGAGCCACATATTGACCCGCTTCGACGTGAACTCGCTGTACCGCTGGATGACCGGAAGGCCCGTTGGGGTCCGCCAGACGACGGGGAGGCTCTCATGCGCGAGCGTCGCCGCGACCTGCTGGAACCACGTGGCGGCCTCGTCGGCCTTGGGCGCCACGCGGGTGACCGCTGCGTAGACGTGGGACGCGAGGGTCTGGGCGCACGTGAAGCCGCCGTCTTGGACCAGCGTGACCTCCCCGGTCTCTTTGTTGGTCCGCTCAGTCAGCAGCGAGTACGGGTGGTGTACACGCTCGCCTAACGCCACTTCGTCAGCCAGCGGCCGCATCAGGTCGACCATGTGCTGATCGCGCATCCCAAATTTCCCGCTCCCGTAGAAGTAGGTCATCACGTTCCGCTTCACCTCGCCGCGGCCGAAGCCGTTGGCCAAGATCGTCGTCGCGTCCAAATCCCCACGGGTCGCGCAGGCCTCAAGGGTCGGCCGGGCGCCATCGGCAACCACTTGATAAATGTCGCCGGGAACATCGCGGGGCAGCAGGTTGACGTGATGGCCCTCCTCGGCCGAGCGCGTCATGGCCGCATAGTGCTGGAGGCCCGAGCAGCTCCCATCTAGCGCGACCGAGATGCAGGACGGAAAGTCCGGGCAGTAGTTCCAGATGGTCGCCCAGGTAGCGTATTCCATGCAGGCCTGGAGGAAGCAGAACGGGCTGTCCGCGGTTGACCACCAATCATAGGTCCCGAAGGGGTCTCTGCCCGCTTCAATTACGGCCTGCTCGTTGTCGCGAACCCACTGGACCCGGTCGTCGAACGGGCGTTTGCTGACCTTCTCGAAGTCCCCGCAGTTGGCCAGATGGATCATCAGCCACCGGCCGCCCTCGCCGCCCAGCGGAACAGTGTCGGCGAAGCGGAACATGGCTTTGATGTGGTCCGAGCGCTGCGGGTTGAAATGCGGCACCGCGTAGACCCTCCCGCGGAAGTCCATGCTGTGCGGTAGGTAGAAGCAGGGATGCTCGGCCAGTTGCTGTGCGGTGGCCGTGTCGGAGACGAACAGGCCCCCGTCGACAGCCGCGGAGCCTCGCAGGTCGCGGAGGGCCTTGCGGCGCCGGCTGAGCGCTGAGCGGGCCTCGGGGGTCAGTGCCTCCCATTCCTCGCGCGGCGTCTTCTTGGGCAGCTCGGGCATGGCGGCCAGCGGGAAGCTCTTGTTAGGCTGGAGGCGTTCCGAACGGCACCATTCGATGACGTTGAGGACGCGCTGGTCGATCGCAAAGCGCGTTCCCTGGATCGCGTTGAGCCCGTCGAGGACCTCGGCCATCTCGCCGGCCTTGATGGCCTCCCGGATCAAGTGCTGGTGCTCCCGGTTGAACGTGCGGACCATTGGCACCGTCTTGCTCAGCCGAAGGTCCAGATAGGCACCGGTGTCGTAATGGACCCATGGACGGGGCTCGACCACCATGGGCTTGAGGATCGGATGGAGCCAGGCGGCAGCTTCGGTCATCGTTGCCAGCTGGTCCTGGGCGGCCTCGGTCAGTAGCACGACCGGCACGGTCCCACGGTGATCGTTGAGGACCGATCGCTCGAAAATGTCGGGCAGGGTCGTCAGGATCAGATTGAGGACGGTTCCCCCGACCAGGGCGACCGTGCGCTGGGACCAGGTCAGACCCAGCCCGAGCTGCTCCTTAAGGCGATCGTGCCGTTTGCGGTTCACGCTCTCCCGCGGCTCGCCCTCAGCCATCTTGAGGAACCGGCGGGCTGCCTTAGGGTCGGCCTCCTGGATCATCGCGGCCTCGATCTCGACCTGGATTGTCCGGCCGATCGCGAGAGCTGTGGCCGACAGCATCTTGCCGAGCGCGACCGTGTTGAATGTCTTGCTGAGTGCGAGATATGCGACGGTGTCGGCGTCCAATTCCGACAGGGGCGCAAGGGCCGCCGAGGGTCGTCCCTTCCGGGCCTTGGCGTGCTCCACCCACCCCGTGATCGCTGCGGACAGCAGTGGGATGGCCCCGCGGATGATCTTCTGCACGTCATCGCGGCGCTCGAACCCTTCGCGGTTCGCCTTGTGCTGCTGGTCCTCCCAGTAGCGCTCGGCGCCGGCTTCAGCCGCAGTGTTCTCCAGGGACTGCTGGAAGCTGAGCTGATCGTTTGTGTAGTCCATTTGGCGTCCTTCCTCCTCGCTCTATGGCGGCCCTTACTGGGCAATTGTGCCAACGGTCGCACGAAACCGACAGTCAGCATATGCGGACCTTATGGGCATGGCGGTGCGCTCGGTCAACGCTGCCTCGTTGAGAATCCAACGTTTTTGCGACGAACGGTTGAACGAAAAATGGTCCCCCACCACGGACGATGGGAGACCACTTCGTTACGGTTCCGAGCTAAGCCCAGAAAATGGCTAAAGTCTGCGGTTGCGGACTGTCTCGGATTGCAGAATAGTCTGCAATTGCGGACTAGCACCTAAATCCAGCGCGTCTACCAGTTCCGCCACGCCCGCCAGAGGACCGCCGGTCGGCGGCGTCTATAGCAACTGCCCGGCTGGGAGCAACCCGCTTGGCAACCGACGGGGTCATAAAGGCGTTAATCGAGCGAAAGGAACCTCCCATGGCCACCAATCCACCGCCCGAGACACCCCCGCCCGAATTTCCGCCCGAGCCTAGCCAGCCCGCGCAACCGACGCCTGCCCCGCCCGAAATCGCGCCGCCGATGCCGGATATCGACATTCCCTCGCCCGGCGAACAGCCCACCGGCCCCGCCAACCCGCAAGGATGATCCCGATGACCGATCACAATACGCGGACCGAGACGGCCGGCGAACGCGATGCCCGCAAAGGCGACCCGCGCAGCGATCTCCAACAGGAAGTCGAAGCGCGCAAGGACGCGGTCGAACGCGGCGAAGGCGGCCCGGAGCCTGAGGCCTTGACCGCCCCCGGCCTGTTCTCCGGCAATGCCGGAACCGGCGGGGAGACCAAAAACCAGGACGACGACGCGCAATAGCGCGCCGCCGTCCTCACTCTTCGGATCGGTCAGTTCGCGGCGGTCAGATCGACGATGCGATCGCGGTCATAGCGCATCACACCCGGAATCACCGGCATCCGGTTGATCGTCACGCCGAAATAATTGGGCAGCTTGCCGACTGGCCGGAACCGGGCCGCCACGATGTGCGCACCGCTGAGTCGCGCATCGACTGCCACGCTGGCGCCGGCCGGTACCAGAAACGGCCCGTCCAATATAATGGGCGCCGAGGAATCGCCCTCCGGACGCTTGACCGTCAGATTGGCCTTGGCCGCGATGACACCAAGATCGACGATCTCCCCCGCCTTCGCGGCAAAGGCCACGCTTCCCATGCAGAAACAGCTGCCAATCGCGCCATTGGGGCCCATGGCGAGCGGTCCGTAGATGCGATATTCGCCCGGCGTCAGTTCCTGGAGATAGGTCGATAGGCCGCCCTCTGCCTTGGCGAAACGATTGATCGGGCCGATCGAGACACCGGCAAGCAACGGGAACGGCGTGAACTGGAAGTTTGCTTCGGTGGGCTCGATCGGCTTGTCGGGCAATGGCGGCAGCGCCGAGCCTTTGGGCGCACTCGCCCTATCCTTCACCGCCGCATCATATTGCGCCTGCTTCTTGACGTATTTCTCATGCGCCTTGGCCAGCGCATCGGCGCGAAACTTGTCGTAGCTCCCCTGATCGTCGGCGGTGGGTACCTTCATCAAATAGAGCGATACAGCCATGTCCGACCGCAGCATGACATAGGCTTTGGTCGCGTCTAGTGCGACGGCGGGCTTGTCCTTGACCGCGACGGTTTCGACGAAGACCGGCGCCTGTTCCTTGGCAATGGCGGGAACGGCTAGCGACAGCGCGATCAGCGCACTGAGCAGTGAGATCTTCATAGCCCCAGCACCTTTCCCTGCAGCTTGCCTGACGAGGCGACCAGGGCCTGTTGCTTGAGGTAATGCTGGCGCTTCTCCTCGTTGACGCCCGACAGGCCTTCTTCGAAATTAAAATCGTCCCACAGCGCCCGGGGCAAACCGTAACGATCATAGCCCTTGAAGTTCATGCACGTGCGCATGTTGACCCGACGCAGGCGGCGCTTTTCGGCCGAGCCGAAGATCGCCATCGCCACCGCGCTGCCGATCGCACCACCAAGCGCGCCGGCCATAGTCCCGGCATAGGGATAAGGCACCTGCACGTTGCTCATCCCGCTCTGCAGGCCGCGCGCATAATTATCGCATTCGGCAATGTCGCCATAAGCCGTGGCAAAGTCCGTGTCAGCGCGGTGAAAGACGTAATATTTGTCGAAATCCGCGGCCTCGGTGCCATCCGAAACATAGTCCAGTTTCGGCATCGTCACCGATTGCGCATCGGCATTGGTCACCGTCGAGACGCCGAATGGCGACGCGCTATCGGCGAGATAGACGGACTTTTCCTGTGCCGCTGCCGGTGTTCCGCCGAACGGCAGCGCGACCATGACCGCGACCGCGGCCAAATCATGCATTTTCATGCGCCCCCCCTTTTTGGATGCGGCGAATCGCCGCGTCCCCCGAGGCGCACCATAAACGGCGGTAAAGGCCGGACAAGTAGCACCGGAACCGGGGTGGCAGCTCACACTTTGGGGAGTCTGCGCGCGCTCAGCACCTTCACCGGCGCCGCCGGCACTTCTCCCTTGAACGATCCGCGCACGGTCGCGTTCGGATCGATCGGGGCGTCGAATATCTTGAGCACCACGTCCATGCCGTCCACCACGCGGCCAAACGCGGCATAGCCGAGGTTGGTCTTGGTGGCGTCGTCCGGCTTGGTAGCGTCGGCGTCGAATGACGGCTGGTCGCCGACGCTGATCGTGAAGTCGCCGCGCGCCGATCCCGGCGCCAGCCGCGCGGTCGAGAGCGTGCCGTTGAGATGCTTGAGGCCGGTGATCGTGGTCGGCTCGTGCTTGATCGGCGGCAGCGTCCGCTTCGGGTCGCCATTGGTCCCGAACTGCACGAAGCCGAACTTATCGGCCACCTTGCACGTGCGATAGAAAGTGATTCCGTCGAGCTTCTTCTGGTCGACATAGCGCAGGAAATTGGCGGCGGTGACCGGCGCCTTGGCCGTCTCTACCTCGACCGTGAAACTGCCGACAGTCGTCGTGATCTGCACGCGTGGCAGGGCGGACACAGGTGTCGGCGCGACCGCCGGGGTCGGAGCAGGCTGCGGCGCGGGCGCCGGACTCGTCTGCGCCATCACGGGTGCGGCCAGCAGGCCCAACGTCAGGGGAATCATTCGCAGCATCGGGATACTCCTCTCGGTCCAGCCTATGGCGGCGAACACGCCGCCGCAACGGTTGGAGACAACACCGGATCGGCATTGATCATCCTGGGGTTGTGCGAGCACCATATTTCAGTATTTAAGTAATCTCTTTATTTCTTACGTGAGCTATGCCGATGAATGTCGCGCCGCCACCACCCCACCCGACCGGTTGCAGCGGCTCGTTGGCCATTCTTGCTGCGGCGGTACCAGTATCGGTGATCATCGGAGTCGTCGCCGACCTGTTGCGATTGCTCCCGTTCGTCATGGGTGTGACGATGGTGATCGCCATGATCGGCGGTGCACCGATCCTCGGCTTTCTGCGGCGCCGAGGCCGCATTTCATGGCGCTCGGTCGCCAAGGGCGGCCTTGTCGCCGGATTATTCGTTCCTCTGTTGCTGCTACCCTGGGCCATTTCCGCGGTGTTGAGCGATGCGATTTCGCCCAATGGCCGATGGATCGGCGCGGTTTCCAGTCTGATCCTCGTCCTCAGTGGTTTCGGCGTCGCAGGCATTGTCGGGGCGTTCACGACCTGGGGATTGCTCGAGTGGTTGACGACCGAACAGGAATTACCCGCCGCCCGACGCTGGAGGTTTGGGCTGCTCGCTGTTGCGGTAGTCGGCGCGATCTTCGGCGGCACGGCCGTCCCCGGCCTGTACGTCGATCGCTCCTGCCACAATCCGATGCGCGACGGGCGAGAGTCGCTTGGTCCGGTCGCAGGGTTCGAACTGCGCCTCCCGGTCCGCGAGTGGCCAGTCCTACGCCGCGAGCTGCGGCAATTCGCGGCAACCAGGCACTGGTCGTTCCGCGATCCGACGCCATCCAGCCCCGACATGCAATGGTTCGACGCCAGCTTATGCACAGAGGCCGGAACGCAGATTGGGACGCTCTACGCCGCGGCCATCGACGACGGCATCGTCTTCAGTGTTTACCAGCCCCAAGGCGGTGACAGTTGGAAGCAGCCGACGCATGCGCTCCAGCGGCAATTGGAAGCCCGATGGCCGGGAAAAATTTCCTATCTGGCGGGGCCGAGCGAACTGCCCGCCCCGCCTTGGCCGCTCAGCCCAAAGCCTTCTTCAGCAGCTCGTTCACCACGCCCGGATTGGCCTTGCCCTGCATCGCCTTCATCGTCTGGCCGACGAAGAAGCCGAACAACGCTTCCTTGCCGCCGCGATACTGCTCCAGCTGGTTCGGATTCTTCGCCAGCACATCGGCGATCACCGCCTCGATCGCGCCGGTGTCGCTGGTCTGCTTGAGTCCGCGTTCCTCGACGATCTTGCCCGGAGCATCGCCGGTCTCGAGCATCACCTCGAACACCTGTTTGGCGAGCGTGCCCGACAAGGTGCCATCTGCGATCAACGCGAGCAATTCCGCGGCCTGGCCTGGCGTGACCGGCGATTCGGTGATGTCCTTGCCCAGCCGGTTGAGCGCGCCGAACAATTCGGACGACACCCAGTTCGCCGCCGCCACCGGCTTGGCGCCTTCGTCGAGCAACGTATCGAACCAGCGCGCGGTCTCGACCTCGGCGGTCAGCACATTGGCCTGATAAGGAGTGATCCCCTGCCCCTCGTACCGCGCGCGCTTGGCGCCGGGCAGCTCGGGCAGGCTCGCGCGGCACGCTTCGAGGAACGCGTCGTCGAGCTCGAGTGGCAGCAGGTCGGGATCGGGGAAATAACGGTAATCGTGCGCGTCTTCCTTCGACCGCATCGAGCGTGTCGTGCCGGTATCGGGATTGAACAGCCGTGTCTCCTGGACGATCTTGCCGCCCGATTCGAGCACATCGACCTGGCGCGACGCCTCATGCTCGATCGCCTGCATCACGAAGCGGATCGAGTTGACGTTCTTGGTTTCGGTGCGCGTGCCAAACTCCTCGCCGGGCTTGCGTACCGACACGTTGACGTCGGCGCGCATCGACCCCTGGTCCATATTGCCGTCGCACGAGCCGACATAGCGCAGGATCGAACGCAACTTGGTCAGATAGGCGCCCGCTTCGGCCGGCGAGCGCATGTCGGGCTTGCTGACGATCTCCATCAGCGCGACGCCCGAGCGGTTGAGGTCGACATAGGACCGGGTCGGATGCTGGTCGTGCATCAGCTTGCCGGCATCCTGCTCGACATGGATGCGCTCGACGCCGATCTTTTTGGTCGCCTCGGCCTCGCCTTCCAGCTCGATCTCGACCGAGCCTTCGCCGACCAGCGGATGATAGAGCTGGCTGATCTGATAACCCTGCGGCAGATCGGCGTAGAAATAGTTCTTGCGGTCGAACCGCGACCATTTGTTGATCTTGGCGTCGATCGCCATGCCGGTGCGTACCGCTTGGCGGATGCATTCGCGGTTGGGCACGGGCAGCATGCCAGGCATCGCCGCATCGACCAGCGACACCTGGGTATTGGGTTCGGCGCCGAATTCGGTCGCCGCGCCGGAGAACAATTTGGCCTGCGAGGTGACCTGGGCGTGCACCTCGAGTCCGATGATTACTTCCCATTCGCCGGTGGCGCCATGGATGCGGTAGGTCGAGGGTGCGGCAGTGCTGAGCGGTTCGGTCATGCCGGCCGAATAGCCTTAGCGACCCGCGTGCCGCAAGGCTCAGGACAACGGATAGACGTCCGAACTCCTGATCCAGCCGCTCACCGCTTTGCCGCCACCGAGGAAATCGACTTGGATCCAACCTGGCCGGCTGGCGCGGATGCCGACGCCACCGCCCTTCACGACATAGGCTTTGCGCGGCGCCTTGCTGATCGGGCTATCGTATAAATGGGCGCGGGCGCGCTTGATCACGGCCACCGATACCCAGGGATAGGCCGTCTGGAGAGTGAATTCGGCGGGCTGGTCCTTGTCGGCGAAATGCTGGACGTTCCAACAGCCGCCATGCTCCGTCGCCAGCCGGACGCTGAGACTCCCGTCACTTTCGCGGGACAGCGTTCCCATGACCACCTCATCAGGAGTTTCCGGAAAGTAACTGCGGATCGCGCCGTTCACCTTGCCGGAAAAATAGAAGATGCAGTTGAATCGCCCGTTGCCGGTCGACGATTGATAATAGCCGCGGACGACATGCGATGCCGGGTCGACGGCGATCAGCATCTCGCCGCCATAATCGCCGCTGGCGATATCGCTGTCGCTTACGGGGCGCGAACTCGCGGTAGAGGCGGCGGTGGCGACCGCCAGGAAAGCAGCACCAGCCAGCGTCCGTGTCAGTACGCCCATCGCACCCTTCCCTGTCTCCGCGACTCTATGCCTACGCGGCCGCTTCCTGATCGAACAGCGAGAAGCCGCTCGGCAGGCGGCGCGGGCGCGGGCGCCCCTGGATCTGCCCGTCGATCGCGGCGATCGCGGCGATCAGGTCGGCCGGGCGATAGGGTTTAGCGAGGCAGCCGCGGGCAAAGGCGCGGCCACCTTCGGGACATTCGCCGGTGACGAAGACCACCGCGACTCCGCGGGCATGCGCCGCCCGCGCAACCTCGATGCCACTGCCATCGGCCAGGGTTATATCGACAAGAACGAGGTGGACGTCGACACCCGATGCCAGCACCGCGACGGCGTCGGCGACGCGATCGACCGTGGCGACGACCTCGAATCCCTGTTCGATCAGCGCATGCTCATTATCGAACGCGATCAGCGGCTCGTCCTCGCAGACGAGGAGGCGCGTAATGACTCTTTTTGCGTGTCCGAACACCATAATCGTTCAACCCAGTCGCGCGCAGATCGTTTCGTCAGCGCGTCGTTACGTGTGCGTGGCTTAACGCCCGGCAACGGATACGGTGTAAATTTTCCCCCGCTCCCCAGCCAATCAGTATATTGGCGCGACCATGCCTCCCTCCAAGACTCCCGACGATCAGCGGATCGCAAAAATGTTGGCGCGCGCCGGAATCGCCTCGCGGCGCGAAGTCGAGCGCATGATTGCCGAAGGGCGCATCGCGATCGATGGCGTCGTCGTCGAAACGCCCGCGACTCTGCTGACCTCGCTCGCCGGCGTCACGGTCGACGGCAATCCGGTGCGCGAGGCGGAAGCCGCGCGGCTGTTCCTCTATCACAAGCCCAAGGGCCTGCTGGTGACAGAGCGCGATCCGGCGGGTCGTCCGACGATCTACGATCGCCTGCCCAAGGGACTGCCGCGGCTGGTCCCGGTCGGCCGGCTCGACCTCGCGACAGAAGGCCTTTTGCTGCTGACCACCGATGGCGGGCTCAAGCGCCAGCTCGAGCTGCCGGCGACCGGCGTCGAACGGGTCTATCGTGCCCGCGCTTATGGCACCGTCGCCCAGTCACAACTCGAGGATCTGATCCATGGCGTCGAGATCGAGGGCGTCCGCTACGGATCGATCGACGCTAATATGGAGCGACGCACGGGCGCCAACTTCTGGATCGAGCTCAAGCTGACCGAGGGCAAGAATCGCGAAGTGCGTCGCGTACTCGAATATCTCGGCCTCGAGGTCAGCCGGTTGATCCGCACGCGCTACGGTCCGTTCGCGCTCGGCGACTTGCCGATGGGGGCGATCGGCGAAGTGCGCGCGCACGACATCGATTCATTCCGCAAGGATCCGACCCGGCTCGATCTGCCGCAACCGGCGCGCAAACAGGTCAGCGAGCTTTCGAGCCCCACGCCTTCAGCCGGGGCACATCGCACGCCGCCGAGAGCGGCGGGCAATTCCCGCACCCGCAACGAGCCCGAGCAGCGACGCTGGCAGACGGCAGCGCAGCGCAACGCTCCCTCTCCCCTCCGGGGAGAGGGTCGGGGAGAGGGGCAGTCCAACAGGCGGGCGGCCTCGAATGTGGCGGCGCC
>NZ_BCYU01000001.1:20000-110816 GCF_001598355.1 Sphingomonas asaccharolytica NBRC 15499 | reverse complement strand
ACCCGCCGGTCGAAACCGGCGGGTCTACCAGTCAGCCCTGTGACCAACCGGCGGCGGCGGTTTCAGCAAAGTCACGGTATGAACGCGGCGCGTGGCCGAGCAGTGCCGTGAGGCGGGCGAGATCTTCGTCGGTCGCGATGGCGCCGTCTTCCTGGTAGCGACGCATCATCAGCTTCATATCATAGGCGAGCCAGGCCGGACCGAAACTCTTGAGGCGCTGTTCGAGCCCCTCCAGATCATCGCCGGCATAGGCGATCGGGCGACCGAGGATTTCGCTCCACAACATCGCGAGCGTCTCACCAGTGAGGATGTCGGGCCCGACCAACTCGAAAATTTCGCGCGGAAGGGGCGTGCCTGCCTGCTCGCGCCGGAGCAATTCCTTGGCAGCCGCTTCGCCGATGTCCCGCACATCGACCATCGAGATTCCCTTGGCGCCGACCGGCATGCCGTATACGTCGCCGAGTAGCGCGTCCTTCTGCCGCATATCGTTCTGGATGAAATAGGCCGGGCGCAGGATCGTCACGGGCAGGTCATAGGCGTCGATCATGCGTTCGACGGTCATCTTGCTGGCGAAGTGGGGAACGTCGGCATAGGCCTCGCCCTTGAACACGGAGAGATAGACGACCCCCTTCACGCCGGCCTCGCGGGCAGCGTTGAGCGCGAGCATCGCCTGGGTCAGTTCGTCGGGCGCATTGGGAGCGAGGAGGAAGAGTGTGCTGACACCTTCCAGGGCCGCGCGGATGCTGTCGATGTCGGCGAGGTCGCCCTTCACCGCAGTGACGCCTGCCGGAAACTCTGCCTTCTCAGGCGACCGGGTCAGCGCGCGGATGTCGGCTCCATGCCCGTCGAGAAAGCTGAGCACTTGGGTTCCGATGGTTCCGGTGCTGCCAGTGACCAAAATCGTCATGTCGTATCTCCTTGATCGCATAGGGGCGGCTTGTTGTCGCTGGAGACAAATTAACTGTTTCGAAAATGCACATAAGAGGGCATTATTGGATCACGTCGTCTCACAAATGGAACATCGCATGGATCTGCCTGGGCTTGTCGATTTCAATCTGGTTGCGACGCATGGTGGTTTCGGGCGGGCGAGCCGCGCCAGCGGCAGACCGAAGGCGACCCTTTCGCGGAAAGTGTCTGAATTGGAGGCAAGCCTTGGTGTGCGACTGATCGACCGCGGATCAAGGACGCTGCGCCTGACAGGAGAAGGGCGCGCGCTGCACGAACGCACGCTTGGCCCGCTTGCCGAGATCATTGAAGCCGAGCAGGCCGTGGCAAGTGGTTCATCCATTCCCGCCGGCAAGCTTCGCGTCAGCGCGCCGATCGTCCTCGCGCATGTGCTCCTGCCCAAGCTCGCTACAAGCTTCGTCACCGCCTATCCGCAGGTCGATCTCGAAATTATCGCCGAGGACCGCAAGGTCGACCCGGTGGACGACAATTACGATCTCGTGATCCGGATCGATCCCAGTCCGGACGAGCGGCTGGTTGGACGCCGCATCCTCGAGGACGAACGCCTGCTGGTAGCGCCGCCCGAGTTCGCGATTGCTCTTCACTCGGAGCAGGCGGCTGGCGATCACACCCTTCCGGCGGTCGGCCGCGTTGGCACCCCAGACGACCTGCTGTGGCGGATAAGGACCGACAGCGGGACACGGTTCGTCCAGCCGCGTTTCCGGCTGAGGTTCTCGTCCTTCCTGATGGTGCGTGACGCCGTTCTCTCCGGCGCAGGTGCGGCCCTTGTTCCGAAACTGATGGTGACTGAGGATATCGACGCCGGCCGGCTCGTCTCGTGGGGCGCTCACGACGGTCCTAAGGTTGAGATCTGGGCACTCCAGAACTCACGCCGCCTGTCCAGCTCCAAGGTGCGGGCGTTTTTGGGTACGCTCACGTCCTTGGCTTGAGGCTTTTGCCCTCACCCTTCGCGAGCGCCGCCTACGGTCAGGGCGGCTTCAGCGGTTCGTATCGTAGCGCAAGCGATGTTCGTCGACGCCTTCGAGGTGGGCAAGCGCCCATTGCGCCAGCTGTCACACAGAAAGCGCGAGAACTGCGGTGGCCTTCACTCTCCGCGGTACGGTTTTACCCTGCCAAGCGCCAGAATTGCGCGATTCTGGACCGCTGAAGCGCGGGTAACCTGAGCTTAGAGACTGCTTGGCGGTGCTGCCAGTCTAGCGAACTCGTCTTGAAAAACAGGCCCTCGGGCAAGGCACCTAAAGCGCCGACCCGCGCCTCTCGTCATCATTATTGTGCAGACCCATCAGCGCGGTCATCAGATCGTCTTCGGCGCTCGACATCACTGCAAGCAGGACCGCCTCGTCGCAATCTCGCGCGGTCAGGTACGCATGCCCCATGCTCGAATCGATATAGAGCGATTCGCCGACCCCGAGCACTACCGGGTCGTAGAATTCGGTATGCACTTCGATCGCGCCCTCGAGCACATAGACATATTCCTCGCCCGAATGGTGGACCAGTTCGCCAAACTCCTGGACCGAGTGTGCGCGGATCCGTGTCAGGACGGGGATCATGCGTTTCTTGCGCAGCTCCGGACAGAGATAGTAATAATCGTAATTGGGCGTTTCGACGCGTACGGCGCGGTCAAGCTGGCCAACACTGCGGCGTGCCGTGATCGGCACCTCGCCCGGTGCCCCGTCATCTTCGGCGAACAACTCGGACATGCGCAGGCCCAGCTTCTGGCTTAGCTGGACCAGCTTGTCATAGGTCAGCGTCAGCCGATCATGCTCGACCTTAGAAAGGGTCGATACGGGGATGCCGCATTTCGCGCTCATCTCCTTCAGCGTCCAATTGTGGCGCTGGCGCAGCCCCCGCAGCAACGTTCCCAATGTTGGATGAGCAGCCGCCATAGCGCACACAGGCCCTTCTTCAAAAACCATTGACATTCTCTGATCAGGATAAGATTGTCCTGTTCAGGATAAACATAATCGGAACCTATCGATTGCCGCGGTTGCGCGCAATCCTGATTGCCTGGGGAGTGAGAGGATGCGGTTGCCCAAGCTGCTTGCGGCTGTCCTGTTGATGACGGCCGGCGTCGGCGCGTTTGCTCGCGCGATACCTGCGGCTCCATTGGTGCCACCCCCCCCGGTGACGGCGCCCGCCGCCGCCCCGCCGCTTTCTCCTGGTGCGCATGCCCTGACCCGCGAGGATCTGGATATTTGGCTCGATGGCTATCTGCCCTATGCGCTGCATAGCGGCGATATCGCCGGCGCAGTCATCGTCGTGGTGAAGGACGGCAAGGTCTTGACCGAGCGCGGCTTCGGCTATGCCGACGTCGCACGTCGCGTGCCAGTGGATCCGCAGCGCACTTTGTTCCGCCCAGGCTCGGTCTCGAAACTGTTCACCTGGACGGCAGTGATGCAGTTGGTCGAACAGCACAAGCTCGACCTTGACCGTGACGTGAATGCCTATCTCGATTTCAAGATTCCGCCGTTCGAAGGCAAGCCGGTCACGCTGCGCAACCTGATGACGCATACCGGCGGCTTTGCCGAAACCAGCAAGAACGTGATGTTCTATGACGCCAGCAGGCTGCAGCCGCTCGGAGTCTATCTCAAGGAAATGCTGCCGGCCCGGATCACCGCTCCGGGCCTGACCCCGGCTTATTCCAATTACGGCTGCGCGCTTGCCGGCTATATCGTCGAGCGCGCTTCCGGCGAGAGTTTCGACGCGTATGTCGAGCGCCGCATTTTTGCACCGCTCGGCATGCGGAACTCGACCTTCCGCCAGCCGCTGCCGGCACGCTTCAAGGCGGCCATGTCGTTGACCTATCCGTCGGGCTCGGTTCCGCCGACGCCGTACGAGCTGGTCGGCCCGGCGCCCGCTGGCGCGCTCGCCTCGACCGGCGACGACATGGGCCGGTTCATGATCGCGCACCTTCAGGACGGCATGCTCGACGGGAACCGCATCCTGCAGCCCGCCACCGCCGAACAGATGCATAATTCGCCGCTGACCCTGCTCCCGCCGCTCAACCGCATGGAACTGGGATTCTTCGAAACCAACATCAACGGTCGCGAGGTCATCGCTCATCTCGGCGACACTCAGGCCTTCCACACCGCTTTGCACCTGTTTCTCAAGGAAGGAATCGGCTTCTACGTTTCGTTCAACAGCCTGGGTCACGATGCCGCAGCGGCCAAGCTGCGCAGCGCCTTGTTCGAGGATTTCGCCGATCGCTATCTGCCTGGCGCACCGGCCGCGACGACCCGCGTCGATGCCAAGCTTGCCGCCGAGCATGTCCGCCTGATGGCGGGGAATTGGGTACTTTCGCGCAAGCAGCAGGGCAATTTCCTCGCGGTGCTCGGGCTGGTCGGGCAGCTGAAGGTGACCAGCGACGCAAAGGGCGGGCTATCGATGCCGCTGCTCAAGGGCCTGGATGGGGCGGAGCGGCGCTGGGTCGAGGTGGCGCCGTTCGTCTGGAACGAAGTCGGCGGCCATGAGCGGGTCGCGGCGAAGGTCGTCGACGGCAAGGTCGTACGGTTCAGTATCGATGGCCTGTCGCCGTTTATGGTGTTCGACCGCGTGCCCGCGAGTCAGTCCAATGCCTGGCTGCTGCCGGCGCTTTATGCCGCACTGGCGATCCTCGCTCTGACCGTGCTGCTGTGGCCGATCCGGGCACTGGTGCGACGGCGTTATGGCGCGACGCTCGATCTGTCGCGCGCGCGTCTTACCGCCTTCCGCGCGTCGCGTATCGCGGCCGGGGCGATCCTCGCCGTGCTGGTCGGCTGGATGCTCGTGATCAGCGCGGTGAGCGGGGACATCGACAATCTCACCGCGAAAATAGACGGCTGGCTCCGGCTGCTCCAGGTCGCCGGGCTGTTCGCCTTTGTCGGCGGGTTTGCGGTCATGATCTGGAATGCCTGGCTCGCCTGGCGCGCGCCGGCGTCCTGGCAGGCGCGCACCTGGAGTCTGTTGCTCGTCTTTGCCGCCGCGATCCCGTTGTGGACCGCGATCGTCTTCGGCCTCCTCGCATTCACGGTGATATTCTGATGCCCCGTCTGACGCTCGACGTTCGCGTCGAATCGCTGCGCCTGTCGGCGCCATTTCGGATCGCGAGCCGCACGTTCGACTCCGCCGACGTGCTGGTCGTCACGCTGTCGGATGGCGGGCTTGCCGGGCGCGGCGAGGCGTCCGGCGTCTATTATACCGGTGACGACGTCGCGCAGATGCTCCACCATGTCGAGCGCGCGCGCGATGCGGTCGAGGCAGGCGTGACGCGCGACGAATTGCGCACGCTTTTGCCGCCAGGCGGCGCGCGCAATGCGATCGATGCCGCTTTGTGGGACCTCGAGGCGGCAAGCGATGATTGCCCTGTCTGGGCGCTCGCCGGGCAGGATGTGCCGCGCCCGCTGCTCACCACGTTCACCCTCGGCGCCGACACGCCCGAGGCGATGGCCGCAGGCGCGAAGCGCTACGACCATGCGCGCGCGATCAAGGTCAAGCTGACTGGCGATCTCGCGCTCGACATCGCCCGGGTCACAGCGATCCGCGCGGCGCGGCCCGACGTCTGGCTCGGCGTCGACGCCAATCAGGGCTTTGTCATCGGTGATCTCGATGCGCTGGTCGCCGCGATGCAGAAAGTGGACGTCTCGCTGATCGAGCAACCGCTCGCTCGCGGCCGCGAAGCCGATCTCGACGGTTATGTCTCACCGATTCCGATCGCCGCCGATGAAAGCGTGCTGTCGCTGGACGATGTTGCCGGCGCCGTCGGCCGGTTCGACGTGATCAACATCAAGCTCGACAAGTGCGGCGGGTTGACCGAGGCGCTGCTGATGGCCGCCGAAGCGCGCCGCATCGGACTCGGCGTGATGGTCGGCAACATGATCGGGACCAGTCTCGCCATGGCGCCGGCATTCGTGCTCGGGCAGATCTGCGATCTGGTCGACCTTGACGGGCCGATCTTCCTGCGCGCCGATCGGCAACCGGGGATGAAATATCGCGACGGCACGGTCTGGTGTCCCGAAACCGTGTGGGGGCGGGGCGTCCCCGCGCTCGCGTGACCGTGTTGCACGAGCGGCGCTGGCTCGGCCAGCCGCCGGGGCTGACGATTCTGTTCCTCACCAATATGTGGGAGCAGTTCTCCTATTACGGCATGCGTGCGCTGCTGGTTTATTACATGACCAAGCAACTCGCCTTCAGCCAAGGCGCGTCGTCGTTCGTCTACGGCGCCTATGCCGCAGGCGCTTACTTCACGCCGCTGATCGGGGGCATCATCGCCGACCGCTGGCTGGGCAACAAGCGCGCGGTAATCATCGGCTCGGTGATCATGTCGGCGGGTCATTTCATGATGGCATTCCCGCCATTGCTGTTCCTCGCGCTCGCCACGATCGCGCTCGGCAACGGGCTGTTCTTGCCGACGCTCCCAGCCCAGGTGAACGACCTCTACGCCGCCGACGATCCGCGCCGGGGCTGGGCGTATAACGTCTATTATGTCGGCATCAATATCGGCGGCTTCCTTGCGCCGCTGGTGTGCGGCACACTCGGCGAGCTCTATGGCTGGCATTACGGCTTCAACGCCGCAGGAATTGGCATGTTGTTGGGGCTGATCATCTATCTGGCAGGCGCCCGCCATCTGCCCCCTGAAGCCCGCCGATCGACTCGCCCCGCATCCCTACAGCCGACGCGCCCAGGACAACGCCGTCGGCTCTATCTCCTGCTCTTCGCGGTTGCCGCGTCGGTGACGATCTTCCGGGCGGCCTACGAGCAGGTCGGCAACACCGTCGCCTTGTGGGCCGACAGCGGTATCGACCGTCATGTCGGTGGCGGCTGGTCGATTCCGATGACCTGGTTCCAGTCGCTCAACCCGCTGATGGTGATGCTGTTTACCCCGCCATTGCTGGCGTGGTGGCGGCGGCGCGCCGAGCGTGGGCACGACCAGTCACCGGCGCGACGCATGGCGACGGGGGCCGCAATCGTCGCAGGCGCCTATCTATTGTTGGCGGGCGTCGAGGTGGCCGCGTCTGGCCATGTCGCTAGCTGGATCTGGCTGGTGTTGTTCTTCACCATCTTCACCTTGGGCGAATTGTTCATCCTGCCGACCGGCCTGGGGCTGTTCGCGCGGCTTGCGCCGGCGAATTTCGAGGCGACCACGGTTGCCGCCTGGTTCCTCGCGATCTTCAGCGGCAGTCTCGCCGCGGGTCTCACCGGCATGTTGTGGAGCGTGGTGCCGCATGCGGCTTTCTTCACCCTCCTCGCTGCGCTTGCGCTGGTTGCATCCGTCCTGCTGTGGTTGCTCGATGCATCGGCGGTGAAGGTCGAGGACGCCGCGCGGCAGCCCATGCCGGTTATATGAATTCTGAACAAATTCTCTGATCAGGATAAAATGTCCTAATCAGGATTGACATTGCACTACCAACGTCGGAACAAGCGTCAACGATGAGGACCGTGACGCGGGAGATATTGGGCACGCTGGGCGAATAGTCAGGCGGTCTGCGCTGCCAGCGATCCGGTCCCGCCCTGATGGAGAGGAAACAGGCCATGCGACTCCCTTTGCTCACGAACCGCCAGGCTGCTTGGTTGCTATGCGCCAGCGTGGTTGCACTGTGTGCACCGGTCGCGGCCCACGCCCAAGCGACCGCGCCGCAACCGGAGACCTCGCAAGAGGCGACAGCTAGCAACCGTCCTGACGATATCATCATCACCGCACAGAAGCGCGAGCAGACCTTGCGCGATGTTCCGCAGTCGGTCTCGGTCGTTTCCCAAGCCGTCCTCGAGCGTCAGCAGGCAGCCAGCTTCCAGGATTATGTCGCGCTGATCCCCGGGCTCAGCCTCCAGCAGCCGGCGCCGGGAAATGCCCGTCTAGTGTTGCGCGGCGTCAATACCGGCGGCGTCAGCGCGACCGTCGCGGTCTATGTTGACGACGTCCCGTTTGGATCGAGCAGTGGCCTGGTCAACGGCTCGGGTCTGGCCGCCGATCTCGACACGTTCGACATTGCCCGGATCGAAGTCCTGCGCGGGCCGCAAGGAACGCTCTATGGCGCGAGTTCGCTTGGCGGAGTGCTCAAGTTCGTCACCAACGCACCCGATACGAAGGCGCTCGTGCTGCGGGCCAGGGGTGGCGTCGAAACCACCAAAGGGGGAGAGGCGAGCTATAACGGCGCGGCGGTGGTCAACTTGCCGCTCGGCGACACGCTCGCGATCCGTGCGACGGGCTATTATCGCAAGGTCGGCGGCTATGTCGATTCGATCGGCACCGCCGGTTCGCTGGTCGAGAACGACATCAATGGCAACGAGGTTTATGGCGGCCGCGTATCGGCGCTGTTCACGCCGACGCGCAATCTGTCGATCCAGCTCACCGCGAACGTCCAGAAGATCGACGCGCGGTCGTCGAGCGGCGTCGAGACCGATCCCGCGAGCTACCAACCGTTCTACGGCCGCCTCAGCCATTCGCTGTTCGAGCCCGAGCGCAGCCGCACTGACTATCGCATCTACAGCGGCACGATCGGGCTGGATCTCGGCTTCGCCAAGCTGACCTCTGTCAGTAGCTACGCGACGCTCGACCGTCGGTTCCTGTTCGATGAAACCTATGTCGGTCGCGTCGCCGGCTTCGGCGCATTTTGTCCGGCGACGCTTCCGCTCTGCAACTTCGTCAACCGCCAGCAGAACCGGATCCGCAAGTTCACCGAAGAGGTGCGGCTGTCGTCGAACGGCACTTCGACGATCGATTGGCTGGTCGGCGGCTATTACACACGCGAGACCGGGCTCATCTCGACGCACTTCAACGTCGATGATCCGGCCAACAGCCAGCCGACCGGCCCGTTCGCCTTGCTCCAGACCACAGGGCTCGATTCCAAATATCGCGAATATGCCGGGTTCGCCAACGCCACCTGGCATATCACCGACCGCTTCGACCTGACGCTTGGCGGACGCTACGCCCATAACAGCCAGAACGGCCAGCAAAACGCTGAAACGCTCGGCACCGTCGCAACGTTTGCGCCGCTGAACTCGTCCGAAGATGTCTTCACCTATTCGATCGCGCCGCGATTCGAACTGAGCAAGCACGTCGCCATCTATGCACGCGTCGCCAAGGGCTATCGGCCCGGCGGGCCGAACGTCGTGTCGGTCCCGTTCGTTCCGGGCACGCCACTGACCTTCAAGTCCGACTCGACGATCAATTACGAAGCCGGAATCAAGGCGGATACGTTGGGCGGCGCGCTAAGCGTGGACCTATCGGGCTTCCGTATCGACTGGAGCCGCATCCAGTTGTTCCAGCTGATCAATAACACCGGAGTCAACACGAACGGCGGCAAGGCAATCAGTCAGGGGTTCGAGGCTACGATCACCGCGCGCCCCACCGACGGGCTCGTTTTCGCCGCCAACGCTGCCTATACCGATGCGCATCTCACCCAGAACACCGACCTTCTCGCGGTCGGCGGGCGGAAGGGTGACGCGCTTCCCTATACGCCGCGCGTCGCGGTCAACCTCAGCGGCGATTATCAATGGGTACTTGGCGGGACCGTTAAGGCTTTCGTCGGCGGCACTGTTCGCGTGGTGGGCGAGCAGATCACCGACTATGATCCCGGCTATGCAGCGGCCAATGGGCGCCAGCGCCGGATACCGTCCTATAACGTCGTCGACCTGCGTGCAGGCCTCGATTTCGGCAAGGCGACGCTCGAAATCTATGCGCGCAACCTTACGAATGCGCGCGGGATCGTCGACGTCAGCGCGATCCAATCGGGAGTCGGGAGCATTCCCAACGGCGCCGTCAGCACCTCGTTCATCCGGCCGCGGACGATCGGACTCAGCCTGACCGTCGGTTATTGAACGGCGGATCGGGGCCATGGCCACGCACCCTGTTCCGAGCGACCCGATCGCTGCTGGAGCGACGCAGCGATGGGTGACGGGAGCTATCCCTCGGCCCTATCTGCTGTTTCTGGGAGACGCGACCGAGCCGGCCTATGCCAAGACGGCATTCGGCTTGCGCGAATGGGCGCCCGAGCGATGCATTGGCGAATTTCGCTGCCCTGGCGGAACGGTCAGCGTCGGTTTGCCGGCGATGCGCCCGGCCGAGGCTCATGCGGCGGGAGCGCGCGCGCTGGTCATCGGCGTCGCCAATGAAGGCGGCATCATCCTGCCCGCCTGGGTTCCGCTGCTCGTCGAAGCACTCCAGGCGGGGCTCGACCTGGTCAGCGGGCTTCACGTCGCGCTCGGCGACATTCCCGAGCTCCACGCCACGGCGATGGCGCTCGGTCGCCGGCTGATCGACGTGCGCCGGCCCCCGGCCCATTTGCCCGTCGGGACCGGGCAGAAGCGTGCCGGCAAAAGATTGCTGACCGTCGGCACCGATTGTGCGCTCGGCAAGAAATATACCGCGCTGGCGATCGCGCGGGCGTTCGCGGCGCGCGGGATCGACAGCGATTTTCGGGCCACCGGGCAAACCGGAATTCTGCTCGCCGGGAGCGGTATGCCGATGGACGCGGTGCCTGCCGATTTCGAGGCAGGCGCGGCCGAAATCCTCAGTCCCGCAGCGTCGCCCGATCATTGGGATATCATCGAGGGCCAGGGGTCGCTGCTCCACCCGTCTTATTCAGCGGTGTCGCTCGGCCTGCTCCATGGCAGCCAGCCCGATCTGTTCGTGGTGTGCGATCAGCCCGGCCGACGGCATATGCTCGGCCTGCCCGATTTCCCGATACCCACGATCGAGCGGATCATCGCGGTGACGCTCGATTTCGGCAGGCTCACCAATCCCGCGATCTGTTGCGCGGGCGTCAGCCTCAACACCGCGCACCTTTCCGAGCCGGAGGCGGCACGCCTGCTCTTGTCGGAAAGCGAGCGCCTGGGGCTCCCCTGCGCCGATCCTATTCGTGGCGGTGCGCGGTTTGAGGAGTTGATCGACCGATGCCTGGGCTGACCGCCGCGGCAGATAGGCCGATGCGCCGAGGAGCGGCGGGATGACGCGCACGCCGAGCTGGTTTCAGCGTTATCTGCTCCCCGGTCTCGCCTTCAAGGCGGTGGTGATCGGCGGCGGCTACGCGACCGGCCGCGAACTCGCCGAATATTTCCTGCCCGCCGGTCCCTGGGGCGGGCTCGCCGCGATGCTGCTGGCGATGCTGATCTGGAGCGGGGTGTGCGTCGTCACGTTCGAGTTCGCCCGCGCCACCGGCGCCGAGGAGTATCGCTCGTTCTTCCGCGCATTGCTCGGCCGCTTCTGGCCGATCTTCGAGATCACCTATCTGCTGTTCGTCGTCCTGATCCTTGCCGTGTTCGGAGCGGCTGCCGGGGCGATCGCCCATGCGGTGCTCGGCGCGCCGCCGATCCTCGGCACGCTGGCGCTGATGCTGACGATCGCGGGCGTCGCGACCTTCGGCAACGAGTCGGTCGAGCGACTGTTCAAATATGTCTCGATCCTGCTCTACGCTGTCTACGCGATCTTCCTGATCCTCGCGCTGACCCGGTTCGGCGACCGGATCGGAGCGGCCTTCGCGGCGCCCGCGCAAGCGCTGCCTTGGGCGGCGGGTGGGATCACCTACGCCGCCTACAACATCGTCGGCGCGGTGGTTATCCTCCCGGTCACGCGCCATTTCACCCGGCGGCGCGATGCCGTCGTCGCCGGACTGGTGGCGGGGCCGCTCGCAATGCTCCCCGCCATCCTGTTCTTCCTCAGCATGAGCGCCTTCATGCCGGGCATCGCGAACGAAATACTGCCGTCCGATTTCCTGCTGGTCAGGCTCGGCAGCCCGCTATTCCACCTCGTCTTCCAGGTCATGATCTTCGCGGCCCTGCTCGAGAGCGGTACCGGGGCGGTGCACGCGATCAACGAGCGGATCGCCGCGGCGTGGCGAAGTGGTCGCGACACCGAACTCGGCGGGCGCCTGCGCCTCGTCTTCGCGCTCATCCTGCTCGCGACCTGCATGCTGCTCGCCGACCGGGTCGGGCTCGTGGCGCTGATCGCCAATGGCTACCGTTTGCTCGCTTACGCACTGCTCGCCGTCTATGTCCTGCCGCTCCTGACCATCGGCCTGTCGCGGCTGATCCGTCGGCGGCATCTGTCCCCGGAGGTCGCATGAAAAAAGCATTGCTCGCGCTCGTTCTCGTCGCGTCGCCTGCGCTAGCCGCGCCGCCCAAGGGCTTCGAGGCTCGCGTCGAGGCGGTCAGGCAGCATGCCGGCGTGCCGGGTATCGCCATCGCGATCGTCGAGAACGGCAAGCCGGTGCTGGCGCGCGGCTGGGGCGTGCGCAAGCTCGGCGCGTCCGACAAGGTCGATGCCGACACGATCTTCCCGACCGGATCGACCGGCAAGGCCTTCACCGTCGCGGCGCTCGCTACCTTGGTCGATGCCGGCAAGATCTCATGGGACGACAAGGTCACCGACCGGTTGCCCGGCTTTCAGATGTACGACTATTGGGTTACGCGCGAGATGACGATCCGCGATTTGCTGGTCCATCGCAGCGGCCTCGGACTTGGTGCGGGCGACTTGCTGTTCGCACCGCGCAGCAACATCCCGCGCGCCGAGGCGGTCCGCCGACTGCGCTTCATCAAGCCGGCGACGAGCTTCCGCAGCGGCTATGCTTACGACAACGTCCTTTACATGGTCGCAGGCCAGCTGATCGAGGCGGTCACTGGTCAGACTTGGGAAGATTATGTGCGCGAGCACGTGCTCAAGCCGGCCGGAATGCTGACCTCGACGACCGACGACGAGAGGCGTTTTACAACCGCCGATCGCGCTTTTCCCCATGCCCGGTTCAACGGCGGGCTGCGTGGCCTCGGCACGCAGGAAGTGCTGGGCGAACGCGACGATCTGGCGCGCAATGCGGCGCCGGCTGGTGGACTGGCGATCAGCGCCAACGACATGGCCAAATGGCTGACGCTGCAACTCGCTGGCGGCAGGCTTCCCGACGGCGAGCGGCTGTTCAGCGAAGCCGCGCACGAGGAGATGTGGAAGCCTGTTCTGCTCCAGCCGATCGCGCCCCGGCCCGACTACCTCAAGGCGACTCAGCCGATGTTCTACACGTATGCGCTTGGCTGGGACGTGCAGGACTATCACGGGGCGCGGATCGTGTGGCACGGCGGCGCGGTGTTCGGGTTCCTATCGGCCGTCGTGCTGATCCCGGAGAAGAACGTTGCCTTCTCGATCGAAGTGAACAGCGAGGACGGCGACGTCGTTCGGGGGCTGATGTACGAGTTGCTCGACCATTATCTCGACCAGCCCAAGGACGATTGGCCCGCCAAGCTGGCGAAATTCAAGGCCGAGCGCGCGGCGGAGGCGCTGAAGCTGGTTCGCGCCGCGGCGGCTGCGCCCGCCAAGGTTGGGCCGTCGCTGCCGCTGGCACGCTATGCCGGCACCTATCGCGATCCCTGGTATGGCGACATTGTGGTCGGGGAGGCGGGTGGCCAACTGACGATCGACTTCAAGTCGACGCCGCGGATGGGCGGGCGGCTGGAGCATTATCAGTACGACACCTTCATCACCCGCTTGGACGACAAGTCGCTCGAGCCGGCATATGTCACGTTCGCGCTCGATGCCGAGGGTAAGGTCGATCGCGTGACGATGAAGGCGGTCTCGCCGATCGCTGATTTCAGCTACGATTATCAGGACCTCCTTTTCCAGCCGGTCGGATCCGCGAGATGAGACTGCTTCCGCTTGCCGCCTCGTTGTTGCTGCTTGGTGCATCGCCAGCGCCGCAATACGATATTGTCATCCGTCACGGCCATGTCCTCGACGGCGCAGGCAATCCCTGGGTCGCTGCCGATATCGCGATCAAGGATGGGCGGATCGCCCGGATCGGCGCGGTCGACGGCGCCGGGCGCAGGGAGATCGACGCGACCGGCCTCTACGTCTCGCCCGGTTTCATCGACATGATGGACCAATCGGGCGAGGTGCTGCTCAAGAGCGGTGGCGCCGAGAACAAGCTGCGCATGGGTGTCACGACGCTTATCGCCGGCGAAGGCGGGACGCCCGTCGATGCAGCGAAGATAACGGCCTATTTCACGCAGCTCGAGCGCCAGGGGATCGCGGTCAATTTCGGTACCTATTACAGCGCCGCCCAGGCGCGGGTGAAGGTGATGGGGGATGGGGCGGGGCATCCGAGCGCAGCGCAGCTCGACGCGATGCGGCATGAGGTCGCGGCCGCGATGCATGCGGGCGTGTTCGGAATCTCCTCGGCGCTGATCTATTCGCCCGACACCTTCCAGAGCACCGATGACCTGATCGCCCTGGCCAAGGAGTCGGGCAAGTGCGGTGGCTTCTACGCGACGCACATGCGCGACGAGAGCGCCAAGATCCTCTCCGCAATCGACGAGGCGATCCGGATCGGCGAAGACGGACGCGTCAAGGTCGAGATCTTCCACCTCAAGGCGGCGTTCCAGCCCCTCGCAGGCAAGCTCATGCCGCAGGCGCTGGCGCGGATCGCGGCGGCACGCGACCGCGGCGTCGACGTGGCCGCCGACGTCTATCCCTATACGGCGGGCGGAACCGGGATCGATATCACGATCCCCACTTGGGTGTTCGCTGACGGCCAAACCAAGGGGTGGGAACGGCTCAAGGATCCTGCGATCCGTGCGCGGCTCAAGCGTGAGGTCGCGGCCGGGTCGCAGCCCGACTGGTCGAATCTGGTCGAGGCCTCGGGCGGTTGGGACCATGTCGTTCTCGCCAATGCCTTCGATCCCAAATACGACAAATATGATGGCCAGAGCTTCGCCGCGATTGGCAAGGCGCTGGGGCGCGATCCCGAGGACGTCGCCTGGGACATTGCCGGCGCTGCGTTGCCCAACCGCGCCATGGCATTGTTCTTCATGATGGATGAGGGCGATATCGACCTCGCCTTGAAGCAACCGTGGACGAGTATCGGCACCGATGCGGGGGCGTCCGCCAAGTTCGGCGAGATGGATGCGCTCGGCCTTCCCCATCCACGCGCTTACGGCACGTTCCCACGTATCCTCGGCGTCTATGCCCGCGACCGCGGTGTCCTGACCTTGCCCGACGCAGTGCGCAAGATGACCTCATGGCCTGCGGCGCGGATGGGCCTCGCCGACCGGGGCGTGCTCCGTGAAGGGCTGCGTGCCGACTTGGTGGTGTTCGATTATGCCAAGGTCGCGGCCGGTTCGGACTGGGCGCATCCGATGGCGCCGCCGGTCGGAATAGAGGACGTTATAGTCAATGGCGTGCTGGCGGTTGACCGCGAGCGTGCGACCGGTTCGCGATCCGGTATGGTGTTGAGGCACCGGTGCTGAGCTCTGAGGGCAGTACGGCGGCGCTCATCCGGTCAGCCGTGCCGGATGACGCGACAGCATTGTACCAGTTGATCGTCGAACTCGCCGCACACGAAGGTCTGGCCGGCGAGCTCAAAGTGACAGGCCTTCACCTTTCAGAGGAATTGTCGCGGGCACGACCCACCGCGTCCTTTCTGATCGCTGAGCAAGCCGAGCGTGCGGTCGGGTTTTGCGCTTGGTATCACGGCTTTTCGACATTCGAGGGGCGACCGACCTTGTTCGTCGAGGACGTGTTCGTCCGAGCGCCCGCGCGGCGCCAGGGGATCGGCGGGGCGTTGCTTCGCAAGGTTGCTACCTTGGCGGCAGCCGAAGGCTTGCCGCGGATTGAGTGGCGGGTGCAGCGATCAAACGAGGCGGCGATCGGCTTGTTCGAACGGTCAGGTTTCCCAGTGGTTGACGACTGGAAATTCTGCCGCGTGTCGCCAACGACGGTCCTCACACTCGAATAGCCGAACGCGTTTTGCTGGAGCGACAAACGCTCTGCCCATGGGAGACCGAGATGAAGCCAGGTGTCTGTCAGCTGTGATCGCGCGCTGACTGGCTCCAACAGATCTTGAATATCATCCGGAGAAGAAAAATGCCCATCATTGACCGCACGCCGGCTGTGCTCTCGACCGACGACATGACCCGGGCCGAGGCGTGGTTCGAGCGCTTCTTTGGCCATCCGGGCGATGCCAATCCAATGCCGATCCTGCGTGAATGGCACGAAGGTTCGGGCGGCATCGCGGTGTTTGAGCAGGCCGACCAGGCAGGCAACGGCTTTGTGACGATGCTGGTCGACTCGCTTGACGCTCATCGCGCTCAACTCGCCGAACGCGGTCAGCGCTTGAGTTGCCACATCTTTGTTCCTCCGCGGTTATCGACTCGCTAACCGAGGAGCATGCGGACTGGATCGCTCGCCTCTGTCCGCCGCAGTCGCGTGGCTGGCAAAGGTTCGCGGATTTCCTGATCCAGGCGGGAAACAAGCACATCTCGGTGGTCACCCAGCCGAGCATTTATTGGCCATCTGGAACGCGCATCCTGCGTGAGCGATTCGCCTCCTGCGGAGGTTCCGTTCTCGAGTTGGATGCGCTTGAGTTAGCTCCGGACGCGGTATGCGATGAGCTTGCGCGCGCCAATGTGACCGCATTGCTTCTCTTGGTCGGAGTGCCGGAGCCAGCGACGGCGATTGTCCGCGCGGTTCGGCACGACCCCCGCCTCCGCTCGATCCAGATCGGCGCTCCAGCCGGGCAACCAGAGTTCGCCAGTTGGGCAGCATCTCTAGGTAAGGACGGTACCGCGATCCCATTCTTGCGCTACCTTCCGAAGAATCTCGGAACGCTAGGCGACACGGTCGAAGCCAGCCTGCGTGATCAGCTGTCCGTTCGCCCGTCGTTTGTGGCTTTCGAAGGCTACGATACAATCCGCTTGATCGCGGAAATACTTCGAGCCGGCAAAGGCATCAGTTCGACTAAGGCAGACTTCTGGATGGGTGCAGAGGTTGAAGGGTCCCGGGGTCGAATAAGTCTTTCACGCTCGGCGGGAGGCAAGATCTGGCAATGGGAGGGCGCACCTGTTCAAATCGCTGATCGCGATCCATTGGACATTGAACACTACAGAATCCTCGAAGCGGTTCCGTAATCCGTGACGCTCTCCAAGCGTCGCGCTGGTGCTTTCAGTCTGACGCGACCTGGTCTCTGCGCGATGCAAACCGGTCTTTGAAGCAAGCCCAGCTGGCGAGCGACTGCCACTCCACCAAAATCGCACCGTCCCATGACGGGCGGTGTTCTTCTTTGGAGCAGCGCCCCGACGCCTCGATTAAATGTTAGAGTAATCCCCAAGCCATCAAAGTGTCATCGCGCGACTCTAACTGCCCCGTAACGGCCTAAAGCCGAGGGGAGAATCCATCAGATGTCACGTTATTCGCGCCTGCTTTGCGCGCCGCTTCCGCTTGCCCTTTTCGTTCTGGCGGCTGCGCAGCCCGCCTATGCGCAGACAGCGTCACCGGCCCCCGCTAGCGAGGGAAATGCAGCCGCCGATGACGGCGACATCGTCGTGACGGGCAGCTATGCGCGCAGCCTCGCCGAAGCGACGGAGACGAAGCGCAAGGCCGATTATGGCGTTGACGCCATCAACTCCACCGACATCGGCAAATTCCCGACGCAGAACGTCGCCGAAGCGTTGCAGCTCGTCACCGGCGTCGCAATCACTCGTCCGCGTGGCGAGGGGCTCTACGTCAGCGTCCGCGGCCTTGGCCCGCAGTTCCAGAGCACGTTGGTCAACGGTCGCACGGTGGCGATCAACGACCTGATCGAGAATGGCGGGGCCAACGGCCGCCAATTCCGTTTCGAAATGCTGCCGGCGGAGTTCGTCTCGCAGATCGACGTCATCAAGACGCCGACCGCGGACATGACCGAAGGCGCGCTGGGCGGCAATATCGACGTCAAGACCTTCCATCCGCTCGACGTCGGCACCAAGACCACGCTGAACGTGCGCGGCACCTATACGACGATGACCGAAAAGGTGCGACCCAACGCCACGCTGCTGACCAGCTTCAAGTCCAAGGACGGCCAGTTCGGCCTTCTCTTCGGCGCGCAATATTGGGCGAAGTCGGTGCGCAACGATCGCTATTACAATACCGGCTGGAACCTCGACAAATTCACCTCCGCGCTCGGCGCCGGCTTTTACACGCCGACGCGCACCCGCCCGACGGTGGAGACCGAGGATCGCACGCGCCTGTCCGGCCTCGTTTCCGCCCAATGGCGGCCATCGGCGGAACTGGAAACCACGCTCGACGTGTCGGTGACGCGCCTCGACGTCGCCTATGACGAATTCGGGCTGGACATCTACCCGGACGATCCGGGCACCAGCATCGTGCCGGGATCGGTCAAGCTGAACGGCGACACGGTGACCGCCGCGACGATCAACAACGTGCGCTTCATGGCCTCGCGCGAATACAGTTTGAACCGCCACGATCTGTTCAATGTCGGGTTGAAACAAGAGTGGAACCCGGATCGGTGGCATCTCTCCGCCAATGCGAACTGGTCGTTCGCGCACAGCTATCACCCGAGCTATGCCGAGGGCACGGTGCGCAGCCGCATGCAGTTCCTGGCCCCGCTGACCTATGACGCGTCGGGCGGCTATAAGGTCGGGTCGACGCTCAGCACCCCGGTGAACGTCAACGATCCCGCCAGCTATGCCGTGACGACCTTCAACATCGCGCCCAAGAACAGCAAGGATTGGGACAGCTATGCCCGCGCCGATATCGGCCGCGATCTGGACGGCTTCATCACCAAGATCGCGGTGGGCGGCGAATATCATTGGCGCAAGCGCGATTATTGGCGCCGCGATTTCCTCGTGACGTCCGCCAACGGCACGCCCATCACCGCCTTCGCGCCGGGCGCCTATGAGGCGTTGCCGTACGACAATTTCCTGTCGGGGGTTCCGGGCAATTTCCCGCGCACCTGGCTGGTGCCGGTCACCAGCGTTTTCTACAACAAGTTGTTCAGCGATGCGGTGGCGAACGCGCCGCGCACCGCGAGCGACCTGCGCGCATCCTATGTCGTCACGGAAAAGGTCGTCGCCGGCTATATTCGGGCCGATTACGCCTTCCAGCTCGGCAGCGTCGACGTCACCGGCAATGTCGGCGTCCGCTATGTCCGCACCGATCAGGTGGCGAGCGGCACGCTGACCCTTGGCACGACCCCGACCCCCGCCAGCTTCCCGCAGACATTCAACAACTGGCTGCCGAGCTTCAATCTGCGTGCCGCGCTCACCCCGACCCTCGTGGCCCGTCTCGCCGCCAGCCGCGTGCTGACGCGCCCGAACATGACGCAGAGCGCGCCGCAGATCAGCGTCTCCACCGACGCACCGACCGCGAGCGGCGGCAATCCGGCGCTCAAGCCCTTCCTCGCGAGCCAGTTCGACGGATCGCTGGAATGGTATTTCCGGCGCAACGCCTCGCTGACTGGCGCTCTGTTCTACAAAGCGATGGACGATTACATCACCGCGCAGAACGTCAATATCGACATTCCGGGGCGCGGCACCGTGCTGCTGAGCACCCAGGTCAATGGCGGCAATGCCAAGGTCTATGGCGTCGAGGCGGCCTACAACCAGGTGCTCGATTTCCTCCCGGCGCCGTTCGACGGCCTCGGCTTCCAGGCGTCCTATACGCACACTTCGGTGCAATCGAGCTATACGGCGGGGGCGCGTCCGATCGTCGATCAGCTTATCGGCCTGTCGAAGAACAGCTTCAACGTCGTCGGCTTCTACGACAAGGGGCCGATCTCGGCGCGCCTGTCCTATGTCTGGCGCGACAAATATCTGTCGAGCAATGGCAGCACGACTCAATCGTCCACCTATGTCGCGCCGTTCGGGTCGCTCGACGGCAATCTCTCCTACCGGATCACGCCGAAGATGACGGTGAGTGTCGAGGCGATCAATATCGCCGGGGCCAGGAGCTATTCCTATAACGAGACCGAATTGCGCTACGGCGAGATCCAATATTATGGACGCACCCTGTTGTTCGGCGCACGGGTCGAGTTCTGATGTTGAAGGTCGCCCTCTCCGCCGCCGCGCTGACCCTGATCGGCGCGGCCGCGCCTCCCGTCGCGATGAACGACGTGCAGGTCGTCGGCTCCCACAACAGTTTCAAGGCGCGGATTCCTACAGCCGTCATGACCCGGCTTCGCGCGGTGGAGCCGAAGCTCGCCGACGGACTCGATTATTATCATCTGCCGCTGTCGCAACAACTCGACGCAGGCGTGCGGCAGGTTGAGCTGGATATCTTCGCGGATCCCATCGGTGGCCGCTATGCCGATCCCAAAGGCGAGCAATGGGCACGCGCGTTGGGGGAAGCGACCGGCTTCGACCGCGCCGCGATGCTTCGGCCGGGCTTCAAGATATTCCATATCCCGGACGTGGATTATCTCAGCACCTGCGTCACGTTGGTGCGCTGCCTGACCGAGATCGATCGCTGGTCGCGGGCGCACCCTGACCATCTGCCGATCATGATCACGATCAACGCGGCGGACACGCCGTCGCATCGGCCGATCACCGATCCGTTGCCGCTCACCGACAAGGCGCTGCTCGACGCGCTCGACGCGGAGATACGCTCGGTCCTGCCGGGCAAGCGGCTCATCACGCCGGACGACGTGCGCGGCAAGGCCGCAACCTTGCGCGACGCGGTCCGCGAGCACGGTTGGCCCAGCCTCGCCTCGGCACGCGGGCGCATTTATATCGTGTTCGATGTCCGTGATGCGGTGTCGGACGCCTATCGCGCCGGGCATCCCTCGCTTGCCGGGCGGTCGATGTTCGGCTGGTATCCCGACAATCAGCCGGAATCCGCCGTGCAGATCGTGCAGGATCCTCTGGTCGACGGCGAGAAGATCAAGCGCTGGGTGGCAGAGGGCCTGATCGTACGAACCCGCACCGACGCCAATACCGTCGAGGCGCGCTCACATGATTTATCCAAGGCGCAGGCGGCGATGGCGAGCGGCGCGCAGGCGGTCAGCACCGATTATTATCCCGGCGCGCCCGATCCGCTGAAGCGGGGCTTCATCGTGACGCTGCCGGATGGTGCCATGGCGCGGTGCAACCCAATCCGCGTAACGGCCGGGTGCGCGCTGCGTCCATGAGGAGGCGGGCACGCCACGTCTTCGGGGTGCTGTCAGTATAACGCGAACCCGTCTCTTCGCGATGGGGTTCGGCTTTGATGACGATGTCTAGCCGCCAAGCGCTTATCACGCAGCCCATCCGCACCCGCGATCATCTGCCTCGTTGGTCTGGCGGTGCCCGGCGATCGGTCAGGGACGGCGCAGCAATGCTACCGTGCCATGGCCGCCATCCGCGCAAATGCTGACGATAGCGAACGATCCCGACGGCATCGCCCACAATTCCTTTACCGCCTGACTGAGATCGCGAGCGCCAGTGGCCGCGAACGGATGGCCGATCGCGACAGAGCCGCCGTTCGGATTGACTCGGTCCCATGGGAATTCACCGAAATCGAAATCCACGCCGGCGCGATCGCGCGTCCAGCCGGGCTTTTCGAGCGCGGCGACATTGGCCAGCACCTGCGCCGAGAACGCCTCGTGGATTTCCCATAAGGTGACGTCGTCGTAGCGCAGCCCATGACGCGCGAGTAGCCGCGGGATCGCGAAACTCGGCGCCATCAGCAGCCCGTCGACGCCATGGTCGACCGCCGCGATTTCATGGTCGAACAGTTCGGCGTAATGCGTGCCTTCCGGCAGCCGCGCGAGCCCCGCGTCGGTGGCGACCCAGCAGGCCGCGGCGCCATCGGTGATCGGCGAGCTGTTGCCGGCGGTGAGCGAACCCTTGCCCGATGTGTCGAACGCCGGCTTGAGCGCGGCGAGCTTTTCGATCGACGTGTCCGCGCGGGGATTGGCGTCGCGCGCCAGCTCGGGGAGCGGGATCACCAGGTCGTCGAAAAATCCCGATTCCCATCCGGCGATCGCGCGTTGATGGCTCTTGAGCGACCAGGCGTCCTGCGCCTCGCGGCCGATGCCCCAGATCTGCGCGGTTTCTTCCATATGGTCGCCCATCGTCCGGCCGGTGATCCGGTTCGCCCAGCCCTTGACCGGCAGGACGAGATCGTCCGGTGTCAGTGCTTGTAGCGCGGCAATCGCCTCGGCCGGGTTGGTGCGGAACAGTTTGACGATCCGCTTCGACGCGTCGAGCTTGAGCCCGATCGGCGGATTGCTCATCACCTCGGCGCCGCCGACCATCACGAGATCGGTATCGCCGCCAAGCATTCCCGCCGCGGTGAGCGCCGCGACCATGCTGGTCGAGCAGGCAAGCACGGTGGAGAAAGCCGGGACGGTCGGGTCGAGGCCGGCATCGAGCCAGATCTCGCGGCCGATATTGCTCCAGCCCAGGCTGGGAATCACCGTGCCCCAGATGAACAGATCCGGCCGCGCCTTCGCCGACATCGCCTGAACGAGCGGTACCGACAGGCTGATCGCGTCATGATCGGCAAGCGCACCGCCGCCCCGCCCGAACGGTGTCCGCAGGCCGGAGGCGATATAGGTTTTGTGGGCAAATCGCTGCATGACGGCTTCTCCAAAGCGCGGGTCGAAACGGCCGGGCGGTGCGTAGCACTATCGGCGTACCGCCAAGATGAGTGCTCGGATCGGCGGATCAATATGCGCAAGCCTCCGGAGATTCGAGAGGCTCATTTTCATTTTGAATGGCTGCTGCGCGACGAGTGGCAACAGTAAATAGCTTGGCATCACAAGATGTCGCCAGAGCGCGACACCTCGTGGATGATCAGGAGTCACGCACATGACAGGCGAACAAGAAGCAAGCGTCGTTCCCGTCGCATCGGGCAATGTCGTCGCGTTTAGCCGGATTCTGGAATTTGTGTGGGGCGTCGCCGTGAGTGGCGCTTCCCATTGGACGGAGTCGATCGGCAGCGTCGCTTCAAGTGAGCGGTTTCACATCAGTGACTGCGGATAAGCACGCGAGGCGATCCCGTCATTGATCCTGAGGCGAGCTGAGCGCCTCGCGAACGATAAGGAACATGAAGATGTCCGTTACAAAAGGAATTGCCGTCGTCACCGGCGCATCGAGCGGTATCGGCGCGGTTTATGCCGATCGCCTCGCCGAGCGGGGCTATGATCTGGTCCTGGTCGCGCGCAGCGCCGATCGGCTGGCCAATGTCGCCGATCGGATCCGCGCGAAGACCGGCCGCAAGGTCGACCTGCTCCCCGCCGATCTGGCCGACGCGACCGATCTCGCGCGTGTCGAAGCCTTTCTCAAGGCGACTCCCGACATCGATATGCTGGTCAACAATGCCGGCCTGGGCGGCACGGCGAAGCTGGTCGACGCCGATGTCGATCAGATGACGTCGCTGATCGCGCTCAACGTCACCGCACTGACTCGGCTGACCTATGCCATTGTGCCGCAGTTCGTAGCGCGCGGCGCAGGCACGATCGTCAACATCGCGTCGATCGTCGCGATCAATCCGGAGGCGCTGAATGGCGTCTACGGCGGCAGCAAAGCGTTCGTCGTGGCGTTCAGCCAGAGCCTCCGCCACGAACTCGAAGGCAGCGGCGTCCAAGTGCAGGTCGTCCTGCCCGGCGCCACCGCGACCGACTTCTGGGCGATCGCCGGCCGGCCGGTCGAATTGCTGCCCAGCGCGATCGTGATGAGCGGCGAGGATCTGGTCGATTCCGCGCTGATCGGGCTCGACCGTGGCGAGTTCGTCTCGATCCCCTCGCTCCAGGATGGCGCGCTGTTCGACGCCTACGAAACCGCCCGCCAAGCGATGCTCGGCAAGCTGTCCGCCGCCACGCCGGCGCCGCGCTATCGCGCCGCCTGATCCCCAATTCACCAGAAGGAACCAAGCCATGACTGCCAAGACCCTGTACACCGCGCACGTCCACACCGTTGGCGGCCGCGACGGCGCCGCGAAGAGCTCGGACGGCCAGCTCGACATCAAGCTGTCGACTCCCGGCCTCGGCCGCCCCGGCACCAACCCGGAGCAGCTCTTCGCCGCCGGCTGGTCGGCGTGCTTCGAAGGCGCGCTGCAGTTCGTCGCGAAGCAGGCGGGTGTCGCCTTGCCGGCCGATACCGCGGTCGATGCGTCGGTCGAGCTGCATCTCGACGACGTCGAAGGCTTTTCCATCAGCGCCGGGCTCGAGGTTACCATTCCCGGTATCGCCGACGACGTCGCCGGCCAGCTGATCGCCGCGGCGCACGAGGCCTGCCCCTATTCCAAGATGACCCGGCACGGGATCGACGCCGAGGTCACGCTGGCGGCGCACGAAGCCGCCTGACCCCCACACCGCACCGACCCGACGCGGTCATTCGAAGAGGAGACTGACCATGATTGCGACCTTGCAGAAGCCGATTGCGCGCATGGAAAACGATCGCGTGCTCGAAGCCGGAATCGAATGGATCGTCGCGCGCCAGCTGGCGCCGATGCAGGACGAATTGCTCCGCCTGCGCGCTTATGTCGAGGCGCTGGTCGAGATGGTCGATCCGTCATGACCGATGCACCGGCGATCGAGCAAGTCGCGGTCACCGAAGCGGTCGGCGCGGGCCTGTTCCAAGTCCGCGTCAACGCCGGCGGCCATGACTTCTGGATGGACGAGCCCGTCGCCAACGGCGGGCTCGACACCGGCCCGAGCCCGTTCGACCTGCTCCGTGCGGCGCTCGCGTCGTGCACGCTGATGACGATCAAGGTCTATGCCGAGCGCAAGGGCTGGCCGACCGGCGGGCTGCGCGTCCGGGTCATGCATCATAAGGGCGAAGGCGGCGCGCGCGATCGTTTCGACCGGATCATCGACCTCGGCGACGTGACCGACGAGCAGCGCGACCGCCTGCTCTGGATCGCCGATCGCTGCCCGGTGCACTTGCTGCTCGACAAGGGTGCGGACTCGCCCGTCACCTTGGCCGGCTAAAGCCCCCCACGTCGCGATAGGTTGCCTCCCGCCATCGCCGTCTACCGGCGCCGCCCCTTTCGCCTCAGATTTCAATAGCCCCCCGCCGCCTCGCGGCCCCAATCGAAGGAACTGACATGGCCACCGCACTCAAATTCCCGCCTAAGCCGCTGCCGGCACCCGACAGCGATTTCTACGGCATCGAGGACACGCTGACTGCCGCTGAGGCGGCGATCCTGACCAAGGTCCGCGATTTCATGCAGACCAAGGTCGCGCCGATCATCGACAAATATTGGGTCGAGGATGCATTTCCGTTCGAGCTGCTTCCCGCGCTCCAGGAGCTCGAGATCGGCAATCTGCACGCGGAAGGTTATCGCGATCGCCTGATCGGGATGGTGGTCATGGAGATGAGCCGGGTCGATCCGTCGTTCGCCACGTTCTTCGGTGTGCATACCGGCCTTGCCATGGGGTCGATCGCCTTGCTCGGCTCGGACGAACAAAAGGCCAAATGGCTGCCCGCGATGCAGCGGCTCGACAAGATCGGCTGCTTCGGCCTGACCGAGCCGTTGGTCGGATCGGGCACCGGCGGCGGTCTCACCACTACCGCCAAGCGCGACGGCGACAGCTGGATCCTCAACGGCCAGAAAAAATGGATCGGCAACGCGCCGTGGTGCGACATCTCGATCATCTGGGCGCGCGACCTCGACGACAATCAGGTCAAGGGCTTCATCGTCGAGAACAAGACCACCCCGGGCTTCAGCGTCGAGAAGATCCGCAACAAGATGGCGCTCAAGGTCGTGCAGAACGGCCTGATCACGATGACCGACTGCCGCGTGCCGGAAGCCAATCGCTTGCAGAACGCCAATTCGTTCCGCGACACCGCGCACGTCCTGCGCCTGACCCGGTCGGGCGTGGGCTGGATGTCGACCGGCGTCCAGATGGGCGCCTATGACGCCGCCGTCCGCTATAGCCAGCAGCGCCTCCAGTTCGGCAAGCCGATCGCCTCGTTCCAGATGGTGCAGGACCTGATCGCGCGGATGCTCGCCAACATCACCGCGTGCCAGTCGCTGATGCTCCGCCTCGCGGAGATCGAAGAGGAGGACCGGCTGCTCGACCAGCATGCGTCGCTCGCTAAGGCGTTCACCACGCAGCGGATGCGCGAGACCGTTGCCTGGGCGCGCGAGCTGCACGGTGCCAACGGCATTCTGGTCGACGCCGAGATCGGCGCCGCCGCGCGGCTCTTCTCGGACGCCGAGGCGCTCTATTCGTACGAAGGCACGTTCCAGATGCAGAACCTGATCGTCGGCAAGGCCGCGACGGGGATCAGCGCTTTCGTCTGACGCTTAGAACCAAGGAGTAAGATGATGATGATGCTCGCGGCCGCTTCAGCGGCCCAGGGGACCCGTGTGCCCGCGCTCCAGCTCGAAACCATCGTTTACGAGAAGAGCGAAGGCATCGCCTATGTCACCTTCAACCGCCCGGCGGTGTACAATGCGGTCAACGACGCCACGCTGCGCGATCTGCGCACGGCGCTGAGTGATGCGCGGGACGATCGCTCGATCCATGGCGTGATCGTCACCGGCGCCGGCGACAAGGCGTTCGCCGCGGGCGCCGATATCGGCGGGCTCGCCAGCCTCAGCGCGGTCGACGCGGAGAAGCAGAGCCGCTTCATCCAGGACACGCTCGACCTGCTCGAGACGCTCGGCAAGCCGGTGATCGCGGCGGTCAACGGCTTCGCGCTGGGCGGCGGCTGCGAGGTCGCGATGGCCTGCACGATCCGCATCGCCAGCGACCATGCCAAGTTCGGCCAGCCCGAGGTCAAGCTCGGGCTGCTCCCCGGCGGTGGCGGGACGCAGCGGCTGCCGAAGCTCGTCGGCAAGGGCCGCGCGCTTCAGCTGATCCTGACCGGCGGCATCATCGGCGCTGACGAAGCGTACCGTATCGGCCTCGTCAACGAGGTCGTCCCCGCCGCCGAGCTGATCGCCCGCGCCGAAGCGATCCTCGGCGAGATCGCGGCCAACGCGCCGCTCGCGGTCAGATATTCGCTGCGGGCGGTCAATGTCGCGGACGGCGACGGCTACGCGCTCGAAGCGTCCTATTTCGGTCTCCTCGCCGGAACCGAAGACAAAAAGGAAGGCACTGCCGCCTTCCTCGAAAAGCGCCTCGCGCAGTTCCGCGGACGCTGAGGAGAAATCGCATGTCGGAAGAAAACATCTTTTCAGGGCTCAAGGTCGTCGACCTGTCGAGCTTCGTCGCCGGCCCCGGCGCCGCGGTGATCCTGTCGGACTTCGGCGCCGACGTAGTCAAGGTCGAGCCGCCGCAGGGCGATGCGTGGCGTCACGCCCATCGCTTTCCGCCGCAGCCATTGGCCGAGGATGCCTATCAATGGCACCTCGCCAATCGCAACAAGCGCAGCATCGCGCTCGATCTCAAGAACGCGGATGCAGCGCAGGTGCTGTTCGGGCTCGTCAACTGGGCCGACGTGCTGATCGTCAACACGCCGCACAAGGCGCGCAAGAAGCTCGGCCTCGAATATGACGATGTCGCCAAATGGAACCCGCGGCTGGTCTATGCCGATCTCACCGGCTTTGGGGAGAACGGCCCCGACGCCGGCCTGCCGGGTTTCGACATCACGTCCTATTGGGCGCGCAGCGGCCTGCTCTCGATGACGCGGGATGCCGGTGCCTCGCCGACCTGGCCGGTGGGCGGGAGCGGCGACAACGCCACCGCGATGGGCCTCTATGCGGCGATCACGACGGCGCTCTACAATCGCGAGCGCACCGGCAAGGGCTCCTACGTCACCACCTCGCTGCTGGCGCAGGGCGTGTGGTCGGCGAGCGTCTCGATCCAGGCCGCGCTGGTTGGTGCGAAACTGTTTGAACATGATCGGGCGCACCCCTTCAACGCAGGACTGAACGTCTATCGCGCTGCGGACGGCACCTGGTTCGTTCTCATCGTCAGACCCAACCAGGTGGCGGAGGTCGCGCAGGCCATTGGCCGTCCGGACCTGCTGACCGACCCACGCTTCTCCGATCCGGCGACGCTGGCGGCGAACCGGCCGCAGCTGACCGCGATCCTCGACGAGACTTTCGCCGCGCAGCCGATGGCGCACTGGACCGAGGTTTTCGCGAGCATCGACGTCACCTTCGGGGCGGTGCGTAGCGCCGAAGAAGTGATCATTGATCCGCAGCTCGAGGCCAACGGCATCGTCGTTCCGCTCGAAGGCGCGGGTGGCAAGCTCGTCTCGACGATCAGTAACCCGATCCAGGTGCACGGCGTCGCCAAGACGCCGGCGCGCCGGGCACCGGGACTCGGCGAGCATAACGAGGAAGTGCTTCGCGAGCTTGGCTTCGACGCGACAGCCATCGCGAGCCTGCGCGCGAGCGGCGCCATTCCCGATACCGTGAAACGCGCGGCCTGACGCCTCGCCTGTCCGAACAAGGAAGCAGACCATGAACCAGGTCCCAACCGTGAATCGAACTCCCATGGATGAAGGCGAGGCCGCGCTCGCGGATTTCAAGCGCGCGATGCGATGGATCGTGATCGTCGCCGTATTAATGGTGGTCGGTGCGCTGAGCTATCTCCAGGCGTTCGGTACGCTCACCCCGACCACCATCATTGCGACTGCAGGCGGCGTGTTCTTCTCGGTCGTGCTGGGCAGTGGGCTCTTCGCGCTCGCCTTCTTCAGCGACAAGAGCGGTGTCGACCAACAGGTGACGGATGCCGCGCAATCCGAACGCGACCATCGGCAAACCAAAATCCCCAATCGGGAGACGATATCATGACGGTGCAACAGCCAATCACGCCCAGACCGGGCCGGACCCGCACTGGCCGCCTGTTCGTCCTCGAACTGAGCGGCGGGCGAATCCACGCGATGAACCCCGACGGATCCGACAGCCGGGTCATCGTCAGCGATTGCCGCCACCCCGACGGCATCGTCGCCGATGCCGTGGCCGGGCATATCTACTGGACCAACATGGGGTCGCCGAAAGAGGCCGACGGCTCGATCGAGCGCTCCAAGCTCGACGGCGGCAACCGCACGATGATCGTGCCGCCCGGCGTCGCGTTCACACCGAAACAGCTCCACCTCGATAAGGCCAACGGCAAGCTCTACTGGTCGGACCGCGAGGGGATGCGCGTGATGCGCGCCAACCTCGACGGATCGCATGTCGAGACGTTGATCGAGACCGGCCTTGGCGATGACGACCGTCGCGACGCAAAGCGCTGGTGCGTCGGGATCACTGTCGATCCGGTCGGCGGTAAATTCTACTGGACGCAGAAGGGCGGCGACAATGAAGGCGTCGGTCGCATCCTGCGCGCCAATATCGACATGTCGTGCGACGAGAGCCCGGCCGGCCGTTCGGACGTCGAGCTGCTGTTCGACGGTTTGCCCGAGCCGATCGACCTCGAACTCGATGCCGAGAACCGCATCCTCTACTGGACCGATCGCGGCAATCCGCCCGCGGGCAACACAGTCAATTGTGCGGCGATCGACGAAAGCGACGCCGCGCCGCAGATCCTCGTCACCGATCTGATGGAAGGCATCGGCATCGCGCTCGATGTGCCGGGCAACCGGATGTTCGTCACCGATTTGGGCGGCTCGATCTACCGCGCCGATCTCGACGGATCGAACAAGCGCACCCTGTTGGGCGCGCAAGGCAACCTTGCTGGCATCGCCTACGCCGACATCTGACTAAGGAGACATGACATGACCGACCGAAATATCCGCCGCATCGCCGTGGTTGGCACCGGCGTCATCGGCGCCAGCTGGACCGCTTTGTTTCTCGCAAAGGGGTTTGAGGTTGTCGCGACCGATCCCGCGCCGGGCGCGGAAGCGGCCTTGTACCATTTCGTACAGAAGGCCTGGCCCGCGCTCGAGCGCCTCGGGCTCTCGCGCAACGGTTCGATGCAGAACCTCTCGTTCAACGCGAATCTTGCCGAGGCGTTGGCCGGGGTCGATTTCGTGCAGGAGAACGGACCCGAGCGGATCGAGCTGAAGCAAAAACTCTATGCTCAGCTCGACGCCTTGCTGCCGCCCGATGTGATCATCGCGTCGAGTTCGTCGGGGCTGCCAATGAGCCAGATCCAGGTTGGCGCGACGTCGCACCCCGAACGCTGCATCATCGGCCACCCGTTCAACCCGCCGCACCTGATCCCGCTGGTCGAACTGGTCGCCGGGGAGAAGACTTCCAAGGAAGCGATCGACCGCGCCGACGCTTTCTACACCGCGATCGGGCGGCGCACCGTGCGCCTCAACAAGGAAATGCCGGGCCATGTCGCCAACCGCCTGCAGGGCGCGCTGGCGCGCGAGGTCTATTACCTCGTCACCGAAGGCGTGGTGAGCGCGGCCGATGTCGATACCGCCCTGTCCTGGGGGCCCGGCCTTCGCTGGGCGCTGATGGGCAATATGATGCTCAACCATCTTGGTGGCGGGCCGGGCGGCATCGAGCATTTCTTCGAGCAGTTCGCCGGGCCGATGACGCATTCGTGGAAAAGCATGGGCGAGCCCGAACTGACGCCGGAGGTGCAACGCCGGCTCATCGACAGCGTCCATGAAGAGGTCGGGTCGCGCTCGATCGAGGAGCTCGAGGCCGAGCGCGACACGCTGCTGCTCGGCCTGCTCGAGCTGCGGACGCGGTATGAACGGACCAATGCCGCGCTTGCCAAAGCGGCCTGAGGAGAGGGTCGGCGATGAAGCTGCTGGAAGAGATAATCTATGCGCACGGCGGACTCGCCCGTGCGACGTTCGATCGGGTCCGGGCCTCGGTGGTGACTACGGGCGGGCTATTCCCGCTCAAGGGCCTCGCGACCGACCCGACGCAACGCCGCATGACCGTATCGCTGCACGACTTGCGCGCGTCGGTATCGCCATTCGGTGCGCCCGACCAGCGAACCGCCTTTTCCGCTGATCGCGTTGCCGTCGAGAAGACCGACGGCGCGATCGTCGCCGAGAGCCGCGACTTGCCTGCGCTGTTCGCCGGGCACGGAATGAGCACGCTTTGGGGGCCGCTCCACCGCGCCTATTTCAACGGTTATGCGATGTGGCTCTACCTCAACTCGCCGTTCGTCCTCGCGATGCAGGGGGTAGAGGTGCACGAGCTCGATCCGTGGCGCGAGGGCGACGAGGAATGGCGCGTGCTGCGCGCCTTGTTTCCCGGCTCGATGGTCACGCACAGCCGACAACAGGACTTCTTCTTCGACAGCAACCTCGACCTCAAGCGGCACGATTATCGCGTCGACATCGCCGGCGGCTTTCCTGCGGCACAGATGATCGGTGACTATGTCGAGGTGCAGGGCATCCGGGTGCCGACGCGCCGCCGCGCTTATGTGCGCGGACCCGACCATCGCCCCGTCGAGGACCTGCTGATGGTTTCGATCGACATCGACGACGTGGAATTCGATTAGAGATCCCGGGCCTTGCGCCCCCGCTATGCGTTCCCCGCGAAAATCGCTATCGTCCGGCGGCAGGGACGAATGGGGGTCATATGGACCGTCTCGATGCGATGCAGGTGTTGTTGGCGGTGGTCGACGCCGGCAGTCTGTCGGCGGGCAGCCGCAAGCTCAACGCGCCGCTGCCGAGCGTCAGCCGCAAGGTTGCCGATCTTGAGCGCCATCTCGGCACGCGCTTGCTCGTCCGGACCAGCCGCAACGTCCAGTTGACCGATGCCGGCCGCGACTATGTCGAGGCGGCGCGCCATATCGTCGCCCAACTCAAGGATGCGGAGCTGCGCGCGTCGGGCGAGTATGAAGTGCCACGCGGCGTGCTGACGATCACGGTGCCGTTGGCGTTCGGCCGTCAGCGCGTGCTGCCGTTGGCCTATGACTTTCTGTGCGAGCATCCCGAAATCTCGCTGAACGTGAGATCGGTGGATCGCGTGGTCAATCTCGTCGACGAGCATGTCGATGTCGGCGTCCGTCTTGGGGAGCTCGCTGACAGTTCGCTCTATGCGATTAGGGTCGGGGAGTTTCGCCTCATCACGTGCGCGAGTCCTGCCTATCTAGACCGCATGGGCTGGCCGACCGCCCCGGAGGAGCTGTCCGATCATGATGCCGTCTTCTATCGTGGTACGGGCGACGCGACGTGGCTCTACGAGCTCGGCGGCCGCAGGATCCGCGCGACGCCGAACATTCGCGTCTCCACCAACACCAGCACCGGCTCGATCACTGCCGCCGCGCGCGGTCTCGGTATCGTGCGCGCACCGAGCTACCAGGCGCTGAACGAACTACGTACGGGGGCGTTGGTCACCATTCTCGAGGAATATGCGACCAAGGTCTTTCCGGTGCACCTCGTCTATGTTCGGCAAGGCCTGTTGCCGCTGAAGGTCCGGGCGTTCCTCGACTGGATGACGCCGCGGCTACGCAAGACGCTGGCGGATCTCGATGCGCTCGACGTATCGCCCGTCATCGAGAAGGCTCACGCTGGAGATGAGACCAGCGCCGCCATACCGACGGCTTGAAAGCTCAGCGCCGGCTGTCCGGTAAAAGCTGGGCTTTGTCACGCCTTCGCGACGTCGAGCATCGCCTGGACGAAGGCGGCCGGTGCCTCCTGCGGCAAATTGTGGCCGATGCCGCCGGTGATCAGGCGATGCTCGTAACGGCCGGTGAACTTCTTCGCATAGGCAGCGGGCTCCGGATGCGGTGCGCCGTTGGCGTCGCCTTCCATCGTGATCGTCGGGACGGCGATGGTCGGTGCCGCTGCGAGCCGAGTCTCGGACTCGGCATAGCGCGGCTCGCCCTCGGCCAGGCCGAGGCGCCAGCGATAATTGTGGATCACCACGTCGACATGGTCGGGATTGTCGAACGCCGCGGCCGAGCGGTCGAACGTGGCGTCGTCGAACGCCCATTTGGGCGAGGCGATCCGCCAGATCAGTTTATTGAAGTCGTAGCGGTTCTTCTCGTAGCCGGCGCGACCGCGCTCGGTCGCGAAGTAGAATTGGTACCACCATTGCAGCTCGGCTGTCGGCGGCAGAGGCTGTTGCCCGGCGGCCTGACTACCGATCAGATAGCCGCTGACCGACACTAGCCCGCGGACGCGCTCGGGCCACAAGGCCGCGATGATGTCGGCGGTGCGCGCGCCCCAATCGAAGCCACCCAGGATCGCGCTGCGTATTCCCAGCGCGTCCAGCATCGCCAGGATATCGTCGGCGAGCCCGGCGGGCTCACCGTTGCGCTTCGTCGTCGCGGACAGGAAGCGGGTCGCGCCGTATCCGCGCAGATAAGGAACGATGACCCGATAGCCCTTCGCCGCCAGCGCCGGCGCCACGACCTCGAAGGCGTGGATGTCGTAGGGCCAGCCGTGGAGCAGTACCGCCGCCGGCCCGGACGCTGGGCCGTATTCGGCATAAGCGATCTCGAGCAGGTCGGTGCGGACCGTCTTGAGCGGCGGCATCGCGGGCGCCGCCACCGCCGCATTAGCGATGGCGGGCACGAGCGGGCCGGCAGTGGCGATCATGGCGGCGCCGAGCAGAGCGCGGCGAGTCGGGTCGGTGGACATGCCGGCCCTTTATCGCGTTGTCGTGGCGCTTGCAGCCTCTTCGATGAGCGCCGCGACCTCGTGCGGGTGCGAGATCATCACGACGTGCGACGCGCCGGGTACGACCACGGTCTTCCTGGCCTGAGCGCGGTCGGCCATGAACTTGATCGCGGCGGGCGGAATGGCGAGATCTTTTGAGCCGTAGATGAACCACGACGGCAGTGTCTTCCACGCTGCCACGCTGACCTTCTCCTCGCCGGCCTGCAGCGTGAGCGGGCGCTGCGCGAACGCGGCGATTGTCGCCAGGTCGGTCGGCAAGTCGCCGGCGAAAGCGGCAGGAAACTGGTCGGCGCGGATATAGAGGTCCTGCTTGCCCTCGGGCGTGGTCACCGGTTGGGCCAGAACGGTGTTGAGCACCGACCCAGGGAATTTGCCGGCGAGCTCGAAGCTGCTTTCGCCGACATCGGGCGCGAAGGCCGAGACATAGACCAGCGCCTTGACGTTCGGCTTGCCGTCGGCGGCCTGGGTGATGACGGTGCCGCCATAGGAATGGCCGACGAGTACGACCGGGCCGTTGATCGACTTGACGATCGAGGCGACATAGGCGGCGTCGCTCGCCGCGCCGCGCAACGGATTGGCGGCGGAGACCACCGGATAGCTGTCGCGGCGGAGCTCGGCGACGACGCCGTTCCAGCTGGTCGAATCGGCGAACGCGCCATGGACGAGGACGACGGTCGGCTTGGCCGGTTCAGTCGGCGCCGCAGGTGCGGCGGCGGCGGTCAGCATGATGCCGGCCATCATGGCAGCAAATTTGAAGAAGGTCATAGGAGGGTCCTTTGGAGGGGGAAGGGGTGGGCGGCGCGCATTGGGGGAGGGGGCGATGCGCGCCGCCCGGCTCCGCTCGGGGTCAGCGGAGCGACTTGAACGCGGTACGCATCTCGCGGGCGAACGAGGCCGGCTGCTCCCAGGCGGCAAAATGGCCACCTTTGGGCAGTCGGTTATAGTGAATCAGCCGGGGATAGGCTTTTTCCACCCAGCTCCGTGGCGCCTGGTAGATTTCGTCGGGATAAGCGCTGATCGCCGCCGGCAGCGTCACCCCCTTGGGGGCGAAGAACGGCAGCTTGCTCTCCCAATAGAGCCGCGCCGAAGAGACGGCGGTGTCGGTCAGCCAATAGAGCGTGACGTTGTCGATCAGATCCTGTTTCGACAGGCCTTCCTCGACGCCGTCGAACACTCGCGTGATCAGTTCCATGCTGCGGACGTCATGGTCGAACATCCAGGCGGCGAGGCCGATCGGCGAGTCGGCGAGCGCGTAGAGCGTCTGGGGCCGGTGGGCCATCTCGTTCGCATAGCCCAGGCCGTTCTTGTAGAACCAGTCGAGCTGGCCATAGGCACGCTGCTCGTCGGCCGACAGGCCGGCCGGCGCCGCGCCGCCTGCGGCCAGCGCCTTGGCGATATCGTCGGGCACCGACGCGGGCATGTTGGTATGGATGCCGACCAGTCCCGGCGGCTGGAGCAGCGCCAGTTGCTCGGTCACCGCATTGCCCCAGTCGCCGCCCTGCGCGACGTAGCGGGTATAGCCGAGACGCTGCATCAGCACGGCCCAGGCCTTGGCGATGCGGATCGGGTCCCATCCCAATTGCCGTGGCTTGCCCGAAAAGCCGTGGCCGGGCAGCGACGGGATCACCACGTCGAACGCATCGGCTGCCGTGCCGCCATGAGCGGTCGGGTCGGTCAGCGGCCCGATGATCTTGAGTTGCTCGATGATTGATCCCGGCCAGCCATGCGTGACGATCATCGGCAGCGCGCCGGGATGCTTCGACTTCACATGGATGAAGTGGATGTCGACGCCGTCGATCTCGGTGACGAAGTTGGGCAGCGCGTTGAGTTGGGCCTCGGCCTTGCGCCAGTCGTGACCGGTCGCCCAATAATGCGCGACCTTCTGCATCGTATCGAGTTTCAGGCCCTGCGACGTGTCGGCCACGGTCTCGCGGTCGGGCCAGCGGGTCGCCAGGATGCGATGGTGCAGGTCGGCGAGCGCGGCATCGGGAACGTGGATCCGGAACGGACGGATCGCGGCCGAGTCGATGGCTGCGCGGCCCGACGCGATCGCATCGCGCGGTTCTGAGAATATACCGACCGCACCAGCGATCGACGAGGCGACGATGAATCCGCGCCGGTTCAAATTGGTATCGGAACGCATTTCTGGCCTTTCCAGGGAGCCGCTTCGACGGCGGCAAGCACGACAGCAATATGAAGCGCCCTGGCCGGCACCGGCAGATGGCGAAATCGAAAGGCAGCCTCTCACTTCGCCCGGCTGCTCGCCCGGGGTGAACGCCCCTAGATCATGGCCTTCGATGCTTTCACCGCAGGAGAAGTCCCCATGCATCCGCTGCGCAAATTACGGGAGTCCGGCGGCGCCACGCCTGCCCAGGTGCGCGAGTTGCTTGCCGACTCCGTCGTCTTCAACAGCCCTATCCTGGCACGGTCGGTCGAGGGACGCGACGCCGTCGCGGCGATCTTCGCCCAGTCGAGCTCCACGCGCGGCTCGGGCGCCTATACGGCAGAATATAAGATCGACGACCGCACCACCTTCCTGCGCTGGGAAGGAACCATGGACGGCCACAAGCTCGAAAGCTTCGAGGTCATCGTGGATGACGAGCGGGGCTTGATCGTCGAGCGCACCATCGCGCTCCGGCCGTTCCCGGCGGTGAAGCTGTTCCGCGACGCGATGTACGCGTCGCTCAAGGACAAGCTTCCGCCCGATGTCTGGGAGTATCCGACGGTCTGACGCGACCGTTATTTCGAATCCTGGGAAAGTTGCTTCGAGAGACGATCATGCAGATTGCGATTTTGACGTTCGACGGTTTCAACGAACTGGATTGCTTCGTGCCTGCGACCATCCTCAATCGCATGAAGAAGCGGGGTTGGGCGGCGTACATCACCTCGCCCACCGGGCAGGTTACCTCGATGAACGGCGTCGTCGTCCGGCGCCAAAAGCCCCTGGAATTCGCCACCGACGCCGATGCGGTGCTGATCGGCAGCGGCGTTCGAAGCCGCGAGTTGGCGGACGATGCCGACCTGCTGTCGCGGATCAGGCTCGATCCCTTACGCCAGCTGATCGGTGCGCAATGTTCGGGGACTCTCCTGCTCGCCCGGTTGGGACTGATCGGCGACTTGCCGGCCTGCACCGATCTCGCGACCAAGCCCTGGGTGATCGAGGCGGGGGTCGAAGTGCTCGACGCGCCGTTCGTCGCTCATGGCAACGTCGCGACCGCGGGAGGCTGCCTCGCGTCGCAATATCTCGCGACCTGGATGATCGCTCGCGGGGCGTCGATGCGTGATGCCGAAGAGGCGATTTCCTCCGTTGCGCCGGTCGGTGAGAAAGAGCGGTACGTCAGCCAGGCCGTCGCTGCCGTTGCTCCGTTCGCTGGATATGCCGGTACCGTCGCTGCGTGAGTCCATGCCGACATCGTCCGTGGGCCGGACGCTTCGAGGCGATCGGCGCTTCGTTGGCACGCTGAGGGACTGAACTCCGCCGCTCGACGTAAGACGCATTATCGATCCGGGCCGATGCAAGATGCGTTGAATGCCAAAGCGTACTGCGCCGCAAGGCTCCAGAGAAAGTGCGGCGAAAGGTACGGTTGGGCGCGTCTCCGCGGTACGGATTTACGCCGCAAATTGGCAGGAACTGCCGGCTTTCGGCCCGCTTAAGCGCGGGACTCTGCGTTTACAGACTGCTTGGCGGTGCTGTCCGTCTGACGCGAACCGCTCTCTAGATGATGCTATTCTAGACAATGCTATGAGGCTTCGAGGTAACGTCTCGCGCCAGCTAGGCGTCCAAAAGCGGCTATTCGCGCACCGGCATGTTTCGTCCATCGCCTTGGAGGCCGCAACGTACTGCGCTGCTCCCACTGTTTTAAGCGCCGGGCCGCCATTACCTGCTCCGGTGACGCTAATTCGCGTGGCCGCTGGTGACGTGCAGAATGTTGCCATCCGGATCTCTGAACCAGATCACACTTAACTGGCCGCTGACATGGACTCCCTCCACCACCTTGTCGAAACCCTCGGGATATTCCTCGAGCGTCACGCTCTTAGCGCGCAAGGCGGCGGCGATTGCCTCGATGTCATCGCCGACCGCCCAGACCACGGCATCTGCACGATTGGTGCCGGCAAAATCGCTGCGATAGATATTAAGCTTTGTCTCACCGGTCCCGAAGACGAAGCCGTTGCCGTGATCGGCGATTAGCGGCAGGCCGAGTATGTCGCCGTAGAAGGCCTTGGCCCGGGCGAGATCGGTGCACGGTACGATCGCCGACGAAGCGTAGTTTTTGAGCATGTCGTATGCCGTTAGCCGATCGCGGGTGGATCGCTGGCCGGAAGGCTTTCCTCGAGCGCCTCATCGAGCTCATGCTCGAGGCGCATTTGTCGGCCTTCGGTCGGCCGCCCGGCCAACCATAGCGCCAGGTTGCGCACATAGGTTCGGATCGAAGCCCGCGCTTCCGGCGAATGGGCGAGCCCGTCGCCCGGCAGCTCGCTGACGAAGCTCGGGCAACCCTTGTTCGGGTCCCAATTGTAATCGGCGAAATGGTGGAAGGTAGACTGGGCAATCGCGGGCCCACCGTTCGGCGTCGGCTCGAAGGCCACCACAAGGTTGAACTGTCTGCCGCTCACCCTGCTCACGCCCGTGGCGATGACGCGCGCGGTAGGATCTTCGGCGGGCGCGTCGACCGCTCCTTCGTGCGGATGTGAGGGGAAATAGCGGATCAGCCCGTTCGGCGTGCCCCGGTCCTGCAGCACTGGGTGGGGCGGATCGACCACGCTGACTTGCTGGAAGTCGCCATTCGCGCCGGAATGGTAATTGGGCCAGAGGATGTAGCTGGTCTCACGATCATCGATCACGTGTCGGGTGGGATCGGGGTCGAGATGGCTGCTGTGAAAGAAATGCGCGGCGCCGACGCCGCCCAGCGTGCAGACCGAGCAGCCCAAGTCCATGTGGTCGCGCGTCACCAGCAGGCCGCGCCCATCCTCGCGAAACCGGCCGATCGCGGCGCAGTCTTCGGGATCGAGCCCGTCGCCGGTGTCGACAGCGAACAGCCAGAGCTCGTCGAAATCCGAGCGGTCGATTGTCGAGAGTATCGGATCGGGGCTGCCCGGAGCAGTGCGATCCCGGGCCGTCACGTCACAGAGCGGCGCTCCCTCTTCATCGGTCAGTCCGGCGAGATAGTCGCGCAGCATCGAGAAGCGGCCGATATTCCAGTCGTCCGCGATTCCCGTGATCGTCGTCTGGAGCAGGATACGGATCGGTGACGACATGGATTTCTCCCTGGGCATTGGAAGAGCCGGACAGGTGGGACGCTTGACTACCATTTCGTTGGCCGCAGGGTGAGATCGGAAAAAGCCCTGCGCTCGTAGTCTCTATCACGTCCCACTAACGCGGCTCACAATCTGCTCCAGTATTTCGACCGGAGCCTCGCTCCGTCTTGTGACGCGGTCGCGCGGCGCGCGCATCTAGACAGGAGGATGTTCAACCAAGACCTTGGAAGGTGTGGGCCCCAACCATGGGACAGTGGGGGGGCGTGGGCGCTCACTCACAGGAGCGCGCCGTCCGGTCTGGCGCTTTGGGAGGTAAGGAGCTGACCCTTTATCGGGGAAAGGCTCGACCAGCGCATAGGTTTTGGCGGGGGCGGCGGCCGTTATCTTTCGGGTGCACACAACCTGAAAGGCCCCGCGGCAATGGCAATACTTACCGGCAAGACGGCACTGATCACCGGCGGAAGCAGCGGTATAGGGTTGGTCACGGCCAAGCGCTTCGCCGCCGAAGGGGCTCAGGTCGCGATCACGGGCCGTCGCGGCGACCTGGTGGAAAAAGCCGCCGCTGAGATAGGATGGGGGACGCTCGGACTGGTCGGCGACGTCGCGGATGCCGCGCATCGCGACCGGGTCGCGGAAGAGATCGCCGTGCACTTCGGCGCGCTCGACATTTACATGGCCAATGCCGGGATCATTACCATTCGCCACTCTGCGGAAGTGGCGGAAGCGGAATATGACGCACAGTTCGCGGTGAACGCGCGCGGCACGTTTTTTGGCGTGCAGAAAATGTTGCCGGTCATGCGCGACGGTGGCGCGATCATCCTGACCGGCTCGCTCGCTAGCGAGAAGGTGCTGGACGGCCATGCTGTCTATGCCGGATCGAAGGCGGCGATCGGCGCATTCGCGCGGAGTTGGGCACTCGAGCTCAAGGCGCGCGGCATTCGCGTCAATGTGCTGAGCCCCGGGCCGACAGACACCGACATCGTCAACAAGCTCGGCGTGCCGCCCGATCAGATCGAGGCATTCGAAGCGGGAATGGCCGCGGCGATCCCGCTCGGCCGGTTCGGCCGGCCGGAAGAATTGGCGGAAGCTGCTTTGTTTCTCGCTTCCGACGCCAGCAGCTTCATCACCGGCATCAACCTTCGCGTCGATGGCGGCATGGCGCTGCTGTGACGCGCCGGTTGCCCGTCCAATCGCTTGTTCAATTGCCTGTTACGGAGAATTTCTCATGGCCACGCCCATCGTCGATCCTGCGATCGAAAACTTCATCGCCGACGTTGTCACTATCGGCAGCGCTTATGACCTGGATGGCATGGAGCGGCTGTATACCGCCGACCAGACGTTTCTGATCCTGACCGGCGAAGGCGAGGTGATGCGGTTTACGCGCGCCGAAGCATTTGCCGAGTTCCGCGCACGCCGCGACGCCGGCGAACCGCCGCTCTCCACCGAATACCGTATCCTGTTCGTCGAGCAGCAGGGGGAGGACGCGGTCGCATTGCTCTACCGGCGGATGAGCCCGGAGGCGCCGCCGGTGATGTACGAGCTGCGCCTCCGCAACCAATCCGGACATTGGGCTGTCCGCGGCGAAACCGTGACGCCATGGCCGGGCGCCGCGGCCGGATCGTTTCTGCCGCCGCGCAAGATCGCGGCCTGACCCACCACCTCAAGAGGATTGGTCGCGCTCATGAGCTTCCCCTGGGCCAGGCAATATCAGCCGAAGCACCCGATGATGCGCTGGATCGATGACAAGCTGCCGTTGCCGCGTTTCGTCTACAACGCGACCGGCGTCGGCTATCCGGTGCCGCGCAACCTCAACTATTTCTGGAATTTCGGCGTTCTGAACGGCGCGGTGCTGCTCATTCAGATCGTCACCGGAATCGTGCTCGCGATGCACTATGCGGCGAACACCGACATCGCCTTCGATCGCGTCGTCCACGTCATGCGCGACGTCAATAGCGGCTGGTTCATTCGCTATGCGCACATGAACGGAGCGTCGCTCTTCTTCATCTCGGTCTATATCCACATGTTCCGCGGTATCTTTTTCGGGTCGTACAAGGCGCCGCTCGAGATGGTATGGCTGATGGGACTGGTCATCCTGCTGCTCCTGATGGCCACCGCGTTCATGGGCTACGTCCTCCCCTGGGGGCAGATGAGCTTCTGGGGGGCACAAGTCATCACGGGACTGTTCGGTGCGATCCCGGTTGTCGGCAAGCCGATCCAGACATGGCTGCTGGGTGGCTACACGCCCGACAATCCGACCTTGAACCGCTTCTTCGCGCTCCACTATTTGCTGCCGTTCGTCATCGCCGGCGTGGCGATCCTCCACGTCTGGGCGATCCACATTCCCGGATCGAACAACCCCACCGGCGTCGACGTCAAAGGGGCGCAGGATACGGTGCCGTTTCATCCCTATTACACCGCGAAGGACGGGTTCAGCCTTGCCGTCGCGATGACGTTGTTCGCGGCGCTGGTCTTCTTCTGGCCCGATGCGTTCGGCCATCCGGACAATTACATACCCGCCAACCCGCTCCAGACTCCGGCGCACATTGTGCCCGAATGGTATTTCTGGCCGTTCTACGCCATCCTCAGGTCGTTCACCGTCGACTTCATCCTGCCGGCAAAATTATGGGGCGTGCTGGCGATGTTCGCCTCGATCGTCCTGCTCTTCTTCTTGCCGTGGCTCGACTCTTCGCCGGTGCGATCGGGGCATTATCGTCCGGTCTTCCGCAAGTTCTTCTGGTTTGGTCTGGTGCCGTGCGTGCTGGTGCTCGGCTATTGCGGTGGAGCGCCGGCCGAACCGCTGTATCTTATCGTCTCGCAGATCGCGGCAGCCTATTATTTCGCGCACTTTCTGATCATCCTGCCGCTGATCGCGCGGTTCGAGAAACCCCGGCCCGTACCGACCTCGATCACTGCGGCTGTGCTGTCCGTCCATGGCTAATGGCGCTTCGCCGTCTGGTTCGTTGCCGTTTCGAATTGCGCGCCATAACGCGGACTGATATTGTCCGCATTATGGCGCATCTAACGGTCAGTGTGGAATACGGCCTTCACTGCCTCTTGTGGCTGGCCGGGTCCGGCGACAAACCGCTCAGCAGCCGCGATCTCGCGGATTTCCAGGGTATTTCGCACAGCTTCCTCGCCAAGATCTTTCCCAAGCTCGAAAAGGCCGGGATCGTCCAGGCATCGGGCGGTGTGCGTGGCGGATATCTCCTGGCCCGCGCGCCGGAGGACATCAGCGTCCTGCAGATTGTCGACGCGATCGAAGGTCGAAAGCCGCTGTTCGATTGTCAGGAGATCCGGGGGCGCTGCGCAGTTTTCGGCGGCGCGCCGCCTGAATGGGCGACCGACGGCGTTTGCGCGATCCACCTCGTCATGCTGCGCGCCGAAAAGGCGATGCGCGACACTCTGGCGAGTCAGTCGCTCGCCGATATCGGGCAAACCGTTGCCAAAAAGGCACCGTCCCATTTTTCGTCCGATGTCGAGGGTTGGATCACCGCGCGGCTGAGCGGGCGTCTCGGAAAGCCGTCAACGTCGTCGTCCGGCGAGGAGGTCCTTTCATGAACCATGCAGCCATCGAAGAGGGACGGCCCCTCGTCGTGATCGTCGACGATGACGAAGCCGTCCGAACCTCCCTCGAGGAACTGATGCTGTCGGTAGGCATCGAGGCTGCCGGCTTCGGCTCGACGCGCGAGTTGCTCGAGGCCGATTTGCCGGAGCGCCCGGGCTGCCTCGTCCTGGATGTCCGCATGCCGGGGTCGAGCGGACTGGATCTGCAGCAACATTTCGCCGCGACCGGCAATCCCAAGCCTATCGTCTTCCTGACCGGACATGGCGACATTCCGATGACCGTGCAGGCAATGAAGGCCGGCGCGGTCGATTTCCTGACCAAGCCGTTCCGCGATCAATCGCTGCTCGACGCCGTTACTATAGGGATCGAACGCGATGTAGCGCAGCGAGCCGATGCGCGGCTGGTGAAGGAATATGCCGATCGCCACAATACGCTCACACCGCGCGAGCGGCAGGTCTTCCACCTCGTTGCCCAGGGCAGGCTCAACAAGCAGGTCGCGTTCGACCTCGGCATCACCGAGGTGACGGTCAAATTGCACCGCAGCAGCGTTATGAAGAAGATGGAAGTGTCGACGATCGGCGAACTCATTCGCGTCTGGAATACGCTTCCGGCGGCCCTCCGCGAAACGGCGACCTAGACCATGGTATGGTTCCAATCTGGTCTTGACTCAGCGACATGCGGGGGCGGCCAATCCGGCCGCGTCAGTAAGGCCCGTTCGCTTGCCCCAACCGCCAATGATTGCAATCGTGGACGACGACCAGGCAGTACGCGAGGCACTCTTCGATCTGCTGCAAGTCGAAGGCCTGGCTGCGCGGATGTTCGAGAACGGAGCCACTTTCCTGGCCGACGCGCATTGTCTGGAGTTCGGTTGCATCGTCACCGACGTCAGGATGCCTGAAATGGACGGCCTCGAACTCCAGCGGCGGTTGCGCGGCTCGGGCTCGGCCATCCCCGTGATCTTCATTACTTCCTCGGTCAATGAAGGCACACGCGAGCGAGCGCTGTCGGACGGCGCGGTTGCGTGGTTCACCAAGCCGGTCGCCGACGCGGAATTGTTGCTCGAATTGCGGGCCGCGCTACAACGCCGGAACACCGGAAGATGAGCATCGCTCCTGTCCCGCTCACCCAGGCTGCTCAGGCGCGCGACGAGGGCCTAGAGCGATTGGTGCCGCCCCGGAACGGGGCGACGCTGTTCGCCGAAACAACGGCCTGGTGGGCGCTCGACGTATCGGCTGCCCGTGCCACCATCGCGGCAATAGCGCGCGGCGATGGTCCGACGCATTGGGTTGAGGCACTGCTGGCGGACGTCACCATCGCCGACATTGACGAGAACAACCTCCATTTCCTCGGGCGCGCTGGCGGCCGCGCGCGGATGATCGGGCAGCCATTCACCGGTTATTGTCCGCCGGAGAGCTGGCAGATCGGCGCCGAATTCATCCTGGCGGCGGTCGCTAACTATCCTCCGGGAGCACCCCGGTCGCGGCCCATTACGTCGATCGCTTTCCATGACGGCTGGGCCGAGGTCTCAACCGATGAGGCACATCCCGACATCGTCTTCATTGCGGTCGGCGGCACTGTGGCCGATGATCGCTCCTTCTGGTCTGTCCGCGCCAGCGAGGAGCGGTATCGCACCTTGATCCACCATCTCCCCGGTGCGCTGCTCCAGGTCGATTCCCGGCCGATGACCGCGATATTCGACAAGTTGCGGCAAGATGGCGTTACGGATATCGGCGCCTATCTCGATGCGCATCCTGATCTTGTCGGGCATTCGCGAGGCATCGTTCAGGTCACCGACGCGAACCGTGACGCGCTAAAGCTGTTCGGGGTCAATCGCGTTGAAGATCTGATCGGCCCGGTCAATTTCCTGTTCGCGGCCTCGGTCGACACCGCAAAGCGAGTGATCGCTGCGCATTTCGCCGAGCAACGGACTCATGCTGAAGTCACCAAGATATATACGCTCGGCGGCCGCGTGCGCGATGTCGAGATGGCGGTCACCTATCCGACGCCGCCGGAGCGGGTGGACGTGACTCTCATCAGCCTCATCGACATTACCGACCGGCTCCGCACCGAGGCACAACTGCGCCAGTTGCAGGCCGATTATACCCGCGCGACGCGGATCTCGATGCTGGGCGAACTTGCCACGTCGATAGCCCATGAAGTCAATCAACCGCTCTCCGCGATCGTGACCAATGCCGAGACCAGCCTGCGCTGGTTGTCGCGCGCCGAGCCCAATCTCCCCAAGGTACACCAGCTCACGACACGGATCGTCGATAGCGCGCGGCACGCCAGCGACATCGTCCAGCGTATCCGCAGCATGGCGGCGCGTCGCCCGCCGGAGCGGGTCGAGCTGGACCTCAACGAAGTCGTCGAGGAAGCGCTGCAATTCGTTCGCCACGAACTTGAATCGCGGTCGATCAAGCTTTCGGTCAAGTCCGGCCGCCGGCTGCCGTCGGTGTTGGCGGACCGCGTTCAATTGCAGCAGGTGATCGTCAACCTGCTTCTGAACGGCGTTCAGGCCCAGAGCGGGCAAGAGGGCCTGATCGATATCAGCACGCTGGCGGCGCTCGACGGGACCGTCCAACTCACCATCCATGACGGCGGACCGGGCATCGCGAACGAGAATCTCGGCCGCGTTTTCGGCAGCTTCTTCAGCACCAAGGAAGAAGGGATCGGCATCGGGCTGGCGATCTGCCAGTCGATCATCACCGCGCATGGCGGCACCATCGTTGCCGGGAACCATCCGAAAGGAGGCGCGATCTTCCGCTTCGCGCTGCCGGCCGCCGGGAAGAAGTGATGCCCGGCACCCGGCGTGGGTGCCGGGCGACACGGTGTCAGCTCTTTAGAAAAGCAAGCAGGTCGGCGTTGAACCGGTCGGCGTGGGTGGCGGTAAGGCCGTGCGGGAGCCCAGGATAATAGATCGTCTGTGCGCCCTGGATCAGCTTGACCGCCTTGTGCGCGGAATCGTGGATCGGCACGATCTGATCGTCTTCGCCATGGACGATGAGCGTCGGCACGTCGAACTTCTTGAGGTCGTCGGTGAAGTCGGTTTCCGAAAACGCCTTGATGCAATCATGGGCGTTCTTCAGGCCGGCCTGCATGCTCATTAGCCAGAAATCATCGAGCAGGCTTTGCAACACCTGGGCGCCGGGGCGGTTTGCGCTGTAGAACGGAATCGCGAAGTCCTTGTAAAACTGGGATCGGTTGGCGATGATGTCGCGGCGCAGCCCATCGAACACGTCAATTGGCAAGCCATCCGGATTTGCGTCGCTCTTGACCATCACCGGCGGTACCGCACCGAGCAGGACAGCCTTGGCCACGCGGCCGGTGCCATGCCGGCCGATATAGCGCGCAACTTCGCCGCCGCCGGTCGAGTGCCCGACCATGGTGATGTCATGCAGGTCGAGCGCCTCGATCAGCTCGGCGAGATCGTCGGCATAGCCATCCATGTCGTTGCGCGTTGCGGTCTGCGCCGACTTGCCGTGGCCGCGGCGGTCGTGAGCGATCGTGCGAAAACCGTTCTGGGCGAGGAAGTTCATCTGGATGCTCCAGGCATCCGAATTCAGCGGCCAGCCGTGCGAAAAGGTCACCACGGGGCCGGCGCCCCAGTCCTTATAGAAGATTTCATGTCCATCCTTGGTCGTGATCGTCGGCATCGGGGCCTCCTCTGTTGGGCGCCTGGCGGCCCGCCACGGGCCGCCTTCGGCAGGGACCGCCTATGACCGCGGGAAGGGGCTAACGATCGCACGGACGGCTATCCCGACCCCCGCCTTGGGAAGAGGTGGCCTCGACCAGCGGCGTGGCTGCGGACCAGCGACAGGTCAGGGAAGTGCACGCAGGCGCCGTCGGATCAGCCATGAGGCGCGTCGCACCTGCACCAAGGGCGAGGGTCGCCCGACCATAAGCGAGTCCCGGGCATCCATCCGCACAATGGCCGGTCGAACAGATCCCGGCGATCCTTCAGCTCGTTACCGGCCACAGCGGAAGGAAAGACCATGAAGATAGTCGTCATCGGCGGCACGGGCCTGATCGGCTCGAAGGCAGTCGAGCTGTTGAAACAGCGGAATCACGATGCGGTCGCCGCCGCGCCAAGCACTGGCGTCAACACCATTACCGGCGAAGGCCTTGCCGAGGCATTGGCCGGGGCGGACGTGGTGGTGGACGTGTCCAACTCGCCGTCGTTCGAAGAACAGGCTGCCACGGACTTCTTCCGCACCGCCGGCGCCAATCTGACCGCAGCCGAGACGGCCGCGGGTGTCCGGCATCACGTCGCCTTGTCCGTCGTCGGCACCGAGCGGCTGCAAGCGAGCGGTTATTTCCGGGCCAAGCTCGCCCAGGAACAATTGATCAAGGCGTCGCCCATTCCGTACACGCTGGTTCACGCGACACAGTTCTTCGAATTCCTGCGCTCTATCGCCCAATTCTCGGTTGTCGACGGTGCTATCCGTCTGCCGCCTGTCCAGTTCCAGCCAATGGCGGCGCAGGATGTCGCGAGCGCGATCGTCGACGCGGCGTTGGCCGAACCGCTGAACGGGACGATCGAAGTCGCCGGTCCCGAGGTCTTCACGCTTGACGAACCGATCCGCCGAATACTCGCCCACGACGGTGACTCGCACGAGGTGATCAGCGATCCGGCGGCGCCCTATTTCGGGGTCGCGGTGAGCGATCGCACGCTGGTTCCCGACGCCGGCGCCCGACTGGGATCGACGCGTCTCGACTGGTGGCTGACCCACGCTCCGCCTCCGCCGGCGCGATAGGCGTCCGCTCCCGGCACCCACCCACCTTACAGGAGATCGAACGATGCTGCGGCAAACATGCCTCTGGGCCGCCGTCGTGCTCGGCGTTGCTGCGCTGGCCAACGGTACATTCATGCTCATCTCGCCGGCGAATTGGTATTTCGCGGTGCCGGGCGTGACCACGACGGGTCCGTTCAACCAGCACTTCCTGCGCGATATCGGTCTCATCTTTCTGTTCATCGGCACCGCGTTCCTGGTCGGAACCGCGCAGCCGGCGTGGCGCGCGGCGCTCTGGTCGGCGGCATCCTTGTGGTTGTGCGGCCATGCACTGTTTCACTTCTGGGAAGTCGCTGTGGGCATTTGCGGACCCTCGGCACTGGTCCGCGATTTCGCGGCAGTGACGCTTCCCGCGCTGATCAGTGCGGTGCTCGCGCTTTGGTCGGTGAGCGAACGCGCGGTTCATCCGGGTAAGGGATCGGCGGCCACAGCCTGACCGCCGCGGCTGCGGGGCCTCGCCCCCCTAGCGCCCCGCAGCCATTTTTTTTGAAGGGACATAGATCGTGAAACCACTTCAGATGTCCGCGCCCGCCAATCCGGACTATTTCCGTTCGGGCGAAGGCGAACCCGCGGCCGGAGCAAGCGGGCCGGCCTGGATCGCGACCGCCGGTATCGTTCACGATCTCGGGAATCTGATCCAGATCGCGTCCGCTGCGATCAACATCGTCGGGCGCTCACCCCTTATGGCGCCCGCGGATGCCGGCTCGATTCTGGATCGCGCCCGGCTCTGTTTGGAGCATGCCGGCGCGATCGTCCGGCAGAATGTCGGTCATCTGCGCGACCAGGCAATTGCGGCCATGCAAAGCGACGTTGCCGCATGCGTTGCCGATGTTGTGACGCTGATCGGGGCGATGGACGAGCCCGGACTCATTCTCGACCTGAATATCGCGCCCGATCTGCCGGCGGTCCGCTGCGACCCGGTCGGATTGCGGCGGACAGTTCTGAACCTCTTGTTGAATGCCCGCGACGCCATGGGCGGCAACGGGATCGTCGGGATCGACGCGCGGGCGCTCGCGCACGGCGAGGTCGAGCTACGCGTCCTGGATGAAGGCATAGGCATGTCGCGAGCTACACTCGCACGCGTTTTCGATCCCTTCTTCACGACGAAGACCGATGGGCTGGGTGGAATCGGACTGCCGATGGTCGAGCGCTTCATCCGCGATGCCGGCGGAACGATCGCGATCGACAGCGAGCCCGGCATCGGCACGACGATTGCGCTGCGGTTGCCGGCGATCGCCGCACCGTTGGCGGTCGGCGGATCCCTAGCACCCACATCTCCCCGAGTTGAGTGACGTCGATGAAACTATACTACGCGCCAGGCGCCTGCAGCCTTGCTGGCCGCATCTCGCTTCATGAAGCTGGGATCGTCGCCGAGTTCGAGCGCGTCGACATGAAGACGAAGATCACCGAACAGGGATATGATTACCTCTCGATCAATCCCAGGGGTTATGTTCCCCTGTTGGCGCTCGACGACGGGAATGCCATCACCGAAAACATCGCGGTCCTGGAGTTTATCGCCGACCGCGATCCAGGCCTTGCGCCGGGAGGTCTGCTGGGGCGAACCCGGCTGATCGAGATCCTGTCCTGGCTGTCGACCGAATTGCATGTCGCGTTCAGGCCGTTCTCGGATTCCAGCCGTGCCGCGGAAAGAGCAAACGCCGTTGATGTAGTCGCGAAGCTTCTCGAGATAATCTCGGAGCGGATCAATGAACTCTATCTGTTCGGGCCGCGCTTCACGGTAGCGGACGCCTATCTGTTTGCAATGCTGCGCTGGGCCGGCGCGTATGGCGTCCCTGTTTCCCCCGAAATGCACGGCTATTTCGAGCGCGTCGCCGAACGTCCTTCGGTTCAGCTGGCATTGTCGGAAGAAGGCCTGCCCGATGCTCGCAGCCTGATCGACATCTCGTCCTTCGAGGCATTGATATGAAGGTCGTGGTGCTGGGCGCCAGCGGCCGCATCGGTTGCAAGTTGGTGCGGACGTTGCAGCGGACCGGCTGGGATGTCGTGGAGGCGTCGCCGACCTTCGGCATCGACTCGGTGACCGGTGTCGGGCTGGCCTTGGCGTTGGAAGGAGCGGGGGCGGTGGTCGACGTCTCCAATTCCCCGTCGCTCGAGGAGGCTGACGCCTTACGATTTTTCGAGACGTCGGGCCGCAACCTTCTGGCCGCGGCGCGCGCCGCCGGCGTGCAGCACCATGTCGCACTATCGATTGTCGGTGTCGATCGGCTGGAGAGCGGCTATTTTCGCGCAAAGCAGGTGCAGGAGCAACTCATCAGGGCTTCGGGCCTGCCCTTCACGATCCAGCGATCGACGCAGTTCTTCGAATTTATACGTGATCTCGTCCAGGAAGGGACGGCGAACGAAATCACGATATCTCCAGCGTTGGTTCAGCCGGTTGCGGCCGAAGACGTCGCCGGCGCGCTGACCGCCGCCTTGTCATCCGCGCCGGCAAATGCCGTGCTGGAAATTGCCGGCGCCGAGCGATTGCGACTCAATGAAGTCGCTGTCGAGATCGCCACCGCCTATGAGGACGGTCGCCGGATCATCGCCGACGTTCATGCGCGATATTTCGGCGCGGAACTGGGCGAACGCTCGCTTCTTCCCGGCCCCGGTGCGTCGATTGCCTCTCACGGACTCGACGACTGGCTGCGCGACAGCCTTCAGCCGGCCTGGGCCACGATCCGCGCGACCTGAGCGGCACCGGATCGATTCCACCATCACGACCCTTATCCGGAGGCATCAATGCGTATTTCCCTGTTCGGCACTCTTCTGTTCGCCGTTGCTCTCATTCATCCCGGCATCGCGGCCGCCGGAGACAAATCCGGGCCGGAAAAGCCGACCATCGTGCTGGTACACGGCGCGTTCGCCGAATCGTCGAGCTGGGACTCGGTCGTCGCACGGCTCAACAAGGACGGCTATCGGGTCATCGCTGCCGCGAACCCGCTGCGCAGCGTTGCCAGTGATGCCGCTGCGGTGTCGCGGATCGTCAAATCCGTCGATGGGCCGGTTGTGCTGGTCGGCCATTCCTATGGCGGACCCGTGATCACCGAAGCGGCGGCCGGCAATGCCAATGTCACGGCACTGGTCTATGTCGCGGCCTTTGCCCCGGACGTCGGTGAGACCAGCCTTTCGCTCTCGGCAAAATTCCCCGGAAGCACGCTCGGCGCCAGCCTGACCACCGTCGCGCTGCCGGATGGTGGCGAGGATCTCTACATCCAGACCGACAAATTCCGCGCGCAATTCGCCGCCGACGTGCCGGCGGCAAAGACAGCGTTGATGGCGGCCAGCCAGCGCCCCGTCACGCTCGCTGCACTTGGCGAACCTTCGCGGACTGCCAGCTGGAAGACGCTGCCCTCCTATGTGATCTACGGCACGGCGGACCGCAACATCCCTGCTGCTGTCATGAAGTTCATGGCCGTGCGCGCCCGTGCGCGCGACACCGTCGCCATTGCCGGCGCCTCGCACGCGCTGATGGTGTCGCACCCCGCCGAAGTCGCCGCGATGATCGAGGAAGCCGCCGGCGCGAAATAGGTCCGCCGAGCCGCGGACCATGCGCCTCTGAACGTGAGGAAAAGAAATGCCCCAGGATAGTCTCGCGCCGGCGGTCAGTCGGGAAAAGATCATGCACGCCTTCTACGAAGCGGCGGAAATCGAACATTGTCTGATGTGCACCTACCTCTACGCCGGCTTCAGCCTGCGCGACGGCGAAGGCGAGGGGCTGACGGCGGAAGAAGCGGAGGCGGTGGCCCGGTGGCGCCGTGCGATCCTGGGCGTGGCGATCGACGAAATGAGCCACTTGGTGGCGGTCTGGAACATTACCGCGGCATTGGGCGGGGCGCCGCATCTTGGTCGCGCCAACTTCCCGCTCGACCCCGGCTATCTGCCTGCTGGGCTGGTCGTTCGGCTGGCACCGTTCGACGAGGCGGTGATCCAGCATTTCGTCTATCTGGAACGACCGGAGGGATCGGACGAGCCGGACGGTCCGGGCTTCGAAAGCCCGGCCAATTTGACGCGGGCGATTCCGGGGCTGCGGCTCACGCCGACCGGCTATGATTATTGCACCGTCGGCGAATTCTATGGGGAGATCAGCGGCAATTTGCGCCAGTTCGTCGATCAGATTGGCGAGGCAGCGGTGTTTTGTGGCGATCCCGCCCTTCAGCTCAGTCCTGCCGAGATTCGTCTGGTCGGTGCCCGGCCCGTCATACATCTGGAAAGCGCGCTGGCTGCAATCGAGACCATCATCATCGAAGGCGAAGGCGCGCCGGCCGATCGCGACAATTCGCACTTCCAGCGGTTCAGCGCGATCCGCGAAGAATATAAGGCGCTCAAAGCCAAGAATCCGGACTTCTCGCCCGCGTATCCCGCCGCTGTAAATCCCGTGCTGCGGCGCCCGCCACAGCCCGAAGGGCGCGTCTGGATCGAAGATACCGATGCCGTGGCGACGATCGACCTGGCAAATGCGGCTTATGCGCTGATGCTGCGTCTGCTCGCCGAGGTCTATGCTCTGCCGTCGAGCGACGACGACAAATTGCTCTATGTCGGAACAGCAGTGGGCTTGATGCAGGCGCTCACGCCGCTCGCGGAGCGCGCCGCGCGCCTGCCGGCCGGGCCGTCCAATCCGCACTGCCATGCCGGCGTTTCGTTCACGGCCTTGCGCGATACCGCGTCGTTGCCGCCAGGGGCGAGCGCGCGGCGGTATTTTCTCGAGCGGATGGAAGAACTGGGCACAGCCGCGGACGCGATCGACCAGGCCGATCCGCGCGGCCAACGCGCCGCCAAGGTGCTGCACGATCTAGTCGGGCGGCTGCGCAATGCACCGGCACCGCAGGCAGCGGCCGTTGTGGCATCACCGGCTGCGCCTGCGCCGGCTGCGCCGTCAGTCAAGGCTAGCGACGGCCTGGAGACGATCGTGGGACATGATGTCACGGTCCTGTTCAACGAGAAGCGCTGCATCCACGCCCGCTTCTGCGTCACCCAGGCGCCCGCGACCTTTCTTGCCAATATGGCGGGCGCGTGGGTCCAGCCGGACGCCACCGAAACCGAGCTGCTGTGCGGCACGATCCGGCAATGCCCGTCGGGGGCGTTGAGCTACCAGCGAAAGGACGGTCATGACGAGGCGCCGCCGCCGGTAAACCTGTTGTCGCTGCGCGAGAACGGGCCCTATGCGGTGCGCGCGAGTCTCTCGATCGATGGTGAGCAAGCCGGCTTTCGGGCGACATTGTGCCGGTGCGGCGCGTCGGCCAACAAACCGTTCTGCGACAACTCGCACCTCCGGATCGGCTTCGCCGCGACCGGCGAGCCGGCCAGCGAGGATACGCCGGCACTCGCGGTGCGCGACGGTCCCTTGTCGGTCATGCCGCAGACCGACGGGCCGCTGCAGATCCAAGGCAATTTGGAAATCACCAGCGGTACCGGCCGGCGGGTTTCCTGCGTTCGGAGCACCCGGCTCTGTCGGTGTGGGGGGAGCGCCAACAAGCCGTTCTGTGACGGTACGCATGCGCGCATCGGCTTTCGTTCTTCCAACTGATCAAGCGACGATCTGACTTTGGGCGTGTCGCGCCATCTTGCAATCGGCCTTCGTCACGAGTAAAATTCTACGATCGTGTAAAAATACTAGCTCATGTCACATTTGGCTGAGCTGGATCGTCAGGGCCGTACGGGCTCGCGCACGAAACTGCGCGAGCCACTCGGTCAGGGAAGGTCGATCGCCTGCGCGGTTGCGCAGGCGGGTCGTCGCCAAATGCCACCAACGGGGAGGTTTCAATGAGCAAATTCAACAAGGGTCTGATGGCGCTGCTCGGCATCGCCATGTTCGTGAACGGCATCATCATGCTCTACGATCCGGAATTCTGGTATTATGCGGTGCCGACGGTGCCGGCGACCGGCCCGTTCAATCAGCATTTTCTCCGCGATATCGGCCTCATCTACGTGATGATCGGTGCCGGCTATGTGACCGGTATCTTCTTCCCCGCCCAGCGGATCTGGCTGTGGGCCGCGGCGACTGCCTGGCTCGGTCTGCACGGCTTCTTCCATCTATGGGAAATCGGCGCCGGCATCTGCGGCGCCGACACCATCCTGAAGAACGGCCATGCCGTCTACCTGCCGGCCGTCGTGGGGCTCGTGGGGATCGCCATCGATGTCCGGGAACGACGGGCAATGAAGACCGCGTGATGATCTCCAGTGCCGGGCCACCGGGGATCATGGTCGTGCCGCGGCTCACTCAAACAAGGAAAAGAGAGATGGCAAAAAGTGCTACCTATGGCGCCCTTGCGCTGATCGTGTCGTGCTGCGTCGTCGGCCTTGCCCGGGCCGAAGACCCCGCGCCCACAGGGCAGGCGGTGACGCCCTATCCCGCCATGCCGGACATTGCGCCGATCGGGGTGCGCGTCGACAAATATCTCCCGATCCCCGCATCGGCTCAGGGCCCGGCCATCGACCCCGCCAAGGGCTACCGGATCGAGAAGCTGGGGGAGGGCCTCTATATGGTCACCGACGGCGCCTATCAGTCGATGTTCATGGTCTATGGGACCGGCGTCGTCGTGGTCGACGCGCCGCCATCCTATGCGGGCAAGATCCGCCAGGCGATCGCTGAGATCACGGACAAGCCGATCACCCATCTCATCTACAGTCACTCGCACATCGATCATATCGGCGGTGCCGCGACGCTGGGTGGCCACCCCGTGATCATCGCCCAGAAAGAGACCAGGCGGCTGCTCGCCCGCGCCGCCGACCCGCAGCGACCGCTGCCGACGGTGACGTTCGACAGGAACTATACCCTCAAGCTGGGCACGCAGACGCTCGAGCTGTCCTATCCCGGCAACGGGCACGAGCCCGGCAATATCGAGATCTACGCGCCGGCCCAGAAGACCCTGATGTTTGTCGACATCGTGTTTCCGGGCTGGATGCCGTGGCGCGCGTTCGGTGTCGCACAGGACATCCCCGGATATTTCCAGCAGGTCCGCGATCTCGATCGTCATCCCTTCGAGAAGTTCGTCGGCGGCCATGTCAGCCGGATCGGCACACACGCGGACGTGAAGCTGCAGATCGCGTTCGATGATGACATCCAGGCGGCCGCCGGTGCGGCGCTCAAGAGTCAGCCATACGGGCAGGTCCTCGATCCGGCGGATTTCGGCAATCCCTGGGCCTTGGCCAACGACTATACCGCGCGGGTCGCGCGCGTGTGCGTGGCGACGATGACGCCCAAGTGGAAAAACCGGCTCGCCGCCTTCGATACCTTCATCTGGGAGCAGTGCTACGCCACCGAGCAAAGCCTCCGCGTCGATTAGGCTCCCAGCTCTTTTCTATTAAACACCACGTTCGTAGAATTTTATGGACAGATGCGCGAGCCGCGTGGTAGCGGCGCTTGCGCAGATCAAGTCGGACGCAACGCCGATTGGCGCGAGGGAGAAGATCGATGACGGAGCAAGCCGCTCACTTTGTACGGCCGGACGTGGCCGAGTTCCTGGGGTTCCTGAACGCGCAGGAAGGGCCGCCGATGGAGGAATTGGGGGCCGAGACGGCGCGCGCGATGATCGCCGGGCTGGGGCAGGCGGCCGATGCGCCGCGCGGCGATATCGCCAAGGTCGAAGAAATCATGGTTCCGGGGCCGGGAGGCGAGCTCAAGCTTCGGGTCTATGACAACCGTCCCGATCGGGAAGCCGGACCGGTAATGGTCTTCTATCATGGCGGCGGCTGGGTGATTTGCGATCTCGACACGCACGACGCTTATTGCGCCGAGGCTGCCCGGCAGCTCGACATTCCGGTCGTCTCGGTCGACTATCGCCGCGCGCCAGAGCACGTTTTCCCCGCGGCGCACGACGACGCCGAGGCCGCCGCGCGCTGGATCGCCGACCATTTCCCGTGCACCGGGCTCGTGCTTTCGGGGGATAGCGCGGGCGGCAACATGGCCATTACGACGGCCCTGGCGTTACGCGACAAACCGGCATCGAAGCCGGTCCTTGCGATCAATCCGATCTACCCTGTCGTGACGAGGAAGGGTGATTGGCAAAGCTTTCGCGACTTTGCCGAAGGCTATCTGCTGTCGGTCGATGGCATGACCTGGTTCAACAGCCTGTATGCCGCCGATCCGGCTGATCGCCGTGCGTCCCCGCTCGACTTTCCGGCCGAAGGTCTCCCGCCGACTTTACTCGTGACCGCCGGGCTGGATGCCTTGCGCGACCAGGGCCGTGCCTATGCGGCAAAGCTGGTCACGGCGGGCGTTCCGACCATCTACCGCGAAGCCGCGGGGACGGTTCACGGTTATATCTGCCTGGCGCGGGGCGTTCCCAGTGCGAAGGACGACATCGATGGCGGACTCTCGGCATTGAAGGCGCTGATCGCCGAAGTCGCGAGGTGAGGGGGCGACGCGCTCCTGTCGATGACGACGACGGGAGCGGCCCCCGCAACCGCCCGGCGGCGGTGCGCCGGGTGGTTGCATGATGAGCGTTCGGCTGCTCAGGGCTTATCGATGAAAGCCTGGACGAGGCGAACGGTCGCATTGGGGTTCTCCTGCATGACCCAGTGACCGGAGTTGGTGATCAACCCGGCGGTCACATCGGAAGCAGCGGCGCGCATGATGTCCGCCATTTGCATGCCGAGGCCCTTTTCCGCGCCCAACGCGAGCACCGGCATCGCCAGTTTTCCGTGAGCGACCAGCCACGCCCGGTTATCGTCCGCATCCTGATCAAAGGCACGATATTGCTCGAACACAGAGTGCATTGCGCCGGGGAGCGCATAAAGCGCGGCATAATGGCGTCGCGATCGTTCCGTGAAGCGCTTTGGGTCCGCCGAAAATTCGTTCCAGAAGCGATCGAGATAGATGCGCTCGCGTCCCTTCACGAGCCGCTCCATGTCGGGGCCGCCAAAACGGAAATGCCAGGTCACCGGGCTCTTCGCGATCTCGTCCCAAGGGCCAATACCCGGGATCGGCGCATCAATCACGATGAGCTTGGTTACCCGGGTCGGATATTTTTCCGCAAAGGCAAAAGCGACCATGTTGCCGATATCATGCGCGACGACGTCGGATTGCGCGATCTTCAGCGCGTCCAGCAACTCCGCGATGTCGGTGGCCTGGCTCATCTTGGAGAAGCCGCCCGCCGGCTTCGACGATCGACCCATGCCACGAAGATCAGGGACGATGACGGTATGATTTCGGACCAAGCTTGCAGCCAGTGGAGCCCACATATCACCACTTTCGCCAAAGCCGTGGATCAGGACAACCGCGGGTCCGCTGCCGCCAATGCGCACATGGATCGTCACGCCATGCGCTTCGATGTTCCTGGTGCGAAAGTCGGCGGGATAGGGCAGCTCCTGTGCCCGAGCGGGTGTGGAGACCGCCAACAAAGCAGCCGCCACGAAGGCGAACGGGAATTTGTTCAAAAGGCGATCGGGCAAGCTCATCTCCTCCGGCAGGCCCGTTTTGTGCGGTGCGGCCGCCTCGGGGCAACTATTCCAAGGCAGTGTTTTACCCCCACGATGGCATGTCGCGACCTGGCGGAACGTCCTGGCGCCGTGTTGCAGCGCGTCTGCGGGCCGCGCCATTCACACTAGGGTCGATAGGCGTTACGGCATCTTCGCCAGCCGGGAACAGGAACATCATGACGTCTACGCCAGCGGAACAGAAAGACAATTCCCCGCCCCAGCCCAGTCAACGCCGCAAGACCAACCGGCGCGAGCAACTGCGGGCGGTCGAAACCCGGAAGGCGATATTGGACGCAGCGTTGATCGAATTTGCCGAGCGCGGTTTCGACGGTGCAAGCGTCCGCCGCATCGGCGAGCGAGCCGCGCTCGACTACACGCTGATCACCTATCATTTTCGAACCAAGGACGCGCTGTGGAAGGCGTGCGCCGAATACGCCTTCGAACAGATCGAGGCGCAATGGGACGAAGCCATTCCGCCGGACTCGACGATGAGCGCGTCCGACCGGGTGCGCACCGAGTTCCGCAGCTTCCTCCGCTTCACGGTCGACCACACCGCGTTCCATCATTTCATGCTTCGCGAGAATCAGGGCGCCAGTCCGCGACTCCCGTGGCTCATCGAGAATATCCTGCGCAAGACTCGCGAGCGCATCATGCCGCAGATCCGGGCGGCGCAGAAAGATGGCGAGTTGATCGCCGCTGACCCCGATCTGGTCTATTATATGCTGATCGGAATGACCTCCGTTCTATCGTCGTTGAGCGGCGAAATGTCTCAAACCATAGGGTTTTCTCTGACCGACGAGGCGGCTGTCGAACGCTATTGGGAGCTGGTCGAACGCGCCGTCTTTCAATAAAACACCACGATCGTGTAATTTTAATGGACTCTCTTGCGGAGGCTGTGTTAGCTCTCGCTCCAACATCGGCGAACGGCCGGGGATGGAGAGGGCATTGTTGGATATTCCTGTCATTGTTGCAGGTGGGGGACCCGTTGGTCTCGCGACCGCATACGAGCTTCAGTCGCGCGGTATTCGCGTGCTGCTCGTCGAGCGGAACCCGACAACGACGCGCCATCCCAAGATGGATGTCACTAATGGCCGGAGCATGGAGCTGTTTCGCCGCATGGGCCTGGCGGAGGCGATCCGCGATGCTGCCGTTCCGCGCAGCAGCCCGATGGACGTGGTCTGGGTAACGCGGCTCAACGAATGGGAACTAGCGCGTTTCCCCTATCCTGACGTCGACAGTTGGCGCGATCAAATCCGCGAGACCAATGACGGCTCGCAACCGCTCGAACCCTATATGCGGCTGAGCCAGGTCGTTTTCGAGCCGACGCTACGTGCATTTCTCGAACAATCCCCGCTGGTCGACGTCCGATTTGGCTGGGCGTTCGAGAGTTTCGCGGATGATGGCGAGGGTGTCGAGGTCAGCTTGCGCGAGGTCGCGACCGGCCGGCGCGAAACCAAGCGCTGCGCCTTGCTGGCGGGCTGCGACGGCGGCGGCAGCCTGGTGCGCGAGGCGCTCGGCTTTCGCTGGGAGGGGATACATAATGTGGCGCCCTTCTACATGGTGCATTTCAGGTCCGAGGCGCGCGACCTGCTTCAGCGCTTCGGCATCGCCTGGCACTATCAATCGCCGAGCGGCGCCACGCTGATTGCGCAAGACGACAGCGAGATATGGACGTTGCACTGCATCCTGCCCGAGGGCGCCGCCGCAGAAGAGGTGGTGCCCGAGCAGCTCGTCTTCGACGCGCTGGGCCGCGAGTTCCCGCTCGAAGTGATTCAGGCCAATCCCTGGTCGCCGCACCTGGTACTCGCGACGGGATATGGTCGGGGGCGAGTCTGGCTGGCCGGAGACGCGGTGCACCAGGTCATCCCGACCGGCGGCTATGGGATGAATACCGGCATCGCTGATGCCGTCGATCTCGCCTGGAAATTTGCCGCGGTCCTCGCAGGGTGGGGCGGCCCGGCGCTGTTGTCGAGCATCGAAGCCGAGCGCCGGCCGGTGGGTGCCGGCGTCGTCGAAGCGTCGGGCGGCCATATGCAGGTACGCTTCGAAATCGCCAATGCCTATGATCCGGTGATCCATGAAGCGACGCCGGACGGGGACGCCGCCCGAACGAGATATGGCGAGCTGATCACCTCGCTCGGCAATCTGGAAAACGAGGCGCGCGGCGTCGAGCTCGGCTATCGCTACCGCCATTCGCCGATCGTCTGCACCGAAGCCGACGAACCTGAATGGACGCCGCGTGCCTATGTGCCGAGCACCTGGCCAGGTGCGCGTGCGCCGCACCTGTTCCTGGCGGACGGAAGCGCGCTGTTCGATCATTTTGGACCGTGGTTCACGCTCGTTCGTTTTACGGACGAGGCTGCCGACGCTTTGTTGTCCGCGGCAGCGCAGCGCGGCGTGCCCATCAAGCTGCTCGATATTCGCGACGACCATGCCCGCGCGATCTACGAGCGCGACTTCGTCCTCGTCCGTCCCGACCAGCACGTCGCCTGGCGCGGTAACGCCATGCCCGACGACCCGCTGGCGGTGATCGATCGCATCAGAGGAGCAGCGCAATGATCCCGCCCGTCGATCCGCCCATCAATCCGATCGTCCGTGCCGATGCCCTAGCGCATGTCAGCTACCAGCGCCGCGATCCGGACGGCATGGCGCGCTTTCTCGCTGACTTCGGCTTCATCCCGCTGGCCCCGGCCAGCCGCGGCCGGCAGTATTTTCGGGGCTATGGACGCGACAGCTACTGCGTTGAAGTGATCGCGGCCGAGCGTGATGCGTTTGTAGGCTTCGCCCTCAACGCACACAGCCGCGACGATCTCCACAAGCTGGCGCGGTTCGAAAGCCGCGACGTCGCGCCGGTGGACGGGCCGGGCGGCGGCGAGCGGGTGCGTCTTGTCGATCCGGACGGCAACAGGGTCGATTTCCTGTGGGGTGCAGAGCCGCTGCCGGCGCTTCCCGCACGCAGCGCGCTCAGCGACGTCAACCTGCCGAACGCCACGCCGCGGATCAACCGGCCGGTCCGGTCGGATCCGGCGCCCGCGCCGGTCTTCAGGATCGGCCATGTCGTGCTCCAGACGCAGGCCTTTCCCGACATGATGGAGTGGTACCGCCAGCGGTTCGGCTTCCTGGCATCGGATGTGGCCACGATTGCCGATGGCATACCGGTGTTGGGTTTCTTCCGGCTCGACCGCGGCGATCAGCCCGCCGATCACCATAGCCTCGCTTTGCTGGCCGGGCCGGAAGCGCGGATGCTCCATGTCTCGACCGAAACCATCGATCTCGACGCCGTCGGGCAAGGACAACAGCATCTCCGGGCGCAGGGCTGGAGCCATCATTGGGGGATCGGCCGGCACGTCCTTGGCAGTCAGATCTTCGATTATTGGAAAGACGGCGCCGGCGACGAGTGGGAGCATTATGCCGACGGGGACGTGATGACGTCCGATTACCCGACCGGTGTCCACCCGCTGACGCGCGGCGGGCTTTGGGCCTGGGGCGACGACTTGCCGGATTCGATGCGGCCGCCGGGGCCGCCGCCGGCCGACGCACCCGCCGCTGTCCATGCGATGTTCGACGCGCTGGCAACACCGCCCCGGCCGTGGCTGCGCTGACAAAAGATACCGGAGAGAAAAATGGCCTCGATGATCATTGGATACGATGTCGGACAAGGAGCGCGATGGGCCGTCGTCACCGGCGCCGCGCCGATCCATCCTGACGATCTGGTCGAGGCGCAGGACCTTGCGACCGAGGTCACCACCCTCGGCGATCTTGTCGCCGAGCTCGATGCGGGGCGGGCGCTGCCCTCGGGCCCGGTGGCCGTGCCGGCGCGCGCGATCCTCAGCCCGGTGACGGCGGATGCGACACTCATCTGCCAGGGATTGAACTACCGCGATCACGCGGCCGAGGCGGGACATCATCAGCGCAGGGCCAATCTGCTGTTCGCCAAGGCGAGCAGTTCGCTGTGCGGTCCCTATGCCGATATCGTGCGGCCAGCCGGTGTCGAGCTGCTCGACTATGAGGCGGAGATCGGGATTGTCCTGCGTAGATCGCTGGGGTCGGGCGCCGTGGTCGATCGCTCGAACATCGGATCGTTCGTCGCCGGCGTCGTGCTGTGCAACGACGTGTCGGCGCGGGATACGATGTTCGGCGCGTCGTTCCTGCAATGGTATCGCGGCAAGAGCTACCGCACCTTCTGTCCGACCGGCCCGGTCTTCTATTATCTCGATCAAGGCGATGTCGCCGAGACGATCGGTCAGCTCGATCTGGCGTTGAGCCGGGAAGGCGAGTTGCGCCAGGCGGCGAGCAGCGCAAGCTTCATCTATCCGCCCGAAGAAGCGCTGACCGAGATCGCGGGACTTCAGGACCTTAAGCGCGGCGACCTGCTTCTCACCGGAACGCCGGGCGGCGTCATTGCCCGCGGGACGCCAGAAGTGATCGGGATATTGAGCGCACATCTGGTCGACGACATCCGTCGCCGTGACGAGATCCGCATGGCACTTGGCGCGCCGGCCTTTCTGCAACCCGGCGAAACCCTCTCGCTGACCCTGCGTGACGCGCGGCGAGGCCTTCGTCTTGGCGGCCAGCGGAGCACGATCGTGGAGGACACCGCCCATGTTCATTGATCAGGCATGGTATGTCGCTGCCTGGGCGCGTGAAGTCGCCGACCAGCCCTTCGCGCGGCGTTTGTGCGACATTCCCGTCGTGCTGTACCGCAAGGGCGATGGCGCGATCGCCGCGCTCCACGACCAATGCCCGCATCGCTTCGCGCCGCTTCACCTCGGGACCGTCGAGGGCGATCGGATCCAGTGCCCCTATCACGGGCTCGTCTTCTCGAGCGAGGGGCAGTGCGTCCATAGCCCGCATGGACATGCGCCGAAAGCGGCACGGGTCCGGTCCTTTCCGGTCATCGAGCGCTATTCGCTGATCTGGCTGTGGTTCGGCGATCCCGACCAGGCGGACGCCGACCTCATTCCCGATTTTTCCTGCTTGGTCGATGACGGCCTGCGCACCGTCGGCGGCGTCTTCACGGTCGACGCGCATTACGAACTGATCACCGACAATCTGATGGATCTGTCGCATGTCGCCTTCCTGCACAAGAACGGGATCGGCAGCGACGCCATCGCCACCGGCAAGCATCGGGTCCAGCAGCACGGTACGACGATCTTTTCCGATCGTTGGTGCCCCGACGCGCCCGCGCCGCCGGTATGGGACGCCTTGTTCGGAAACTATGGCAAGAATGTCGACCACTGGCTCGACATGCGCTGGGATCCGCCGGGTAACATGCTGCTCGATGTCGGCGTCACGCCGGCCGGGCATCCGCGCAGCGACGGCATATCCACCCTCGGGCTCGACATATTGACGCCCGAAACGGCTACCAGGACCCACTATTTCTGGGCGATGACCCGCGATTTCGGGCAGGAGAATCCTCAGCTGGACGACCTCATCACCAGCGCCACCGAGCAGGCGTTCCTTCATGAGGATCTGCCGATGCTCGAAGCCGTCCAGACGCAGATGGGCGCTCGCACGTTCGACGAGATGAAGCCCCTTTTACTGCCCTTTGACGAAGGCGCCGTCCGGGCCCGCCGCGTGGTCGCCGCTGTGCTGCAGGCCAAGCGGGCCATCGAGAAGCCGCTGACGAAGAGAGAAATAAGCTAACAAAAACAAGAATATATAATTGGGAGGGATGAATGAAACAGTATCTTGTGATCCTGTTGGGCACGACCGCGCTTGGCCTGTCGACACCCGCTTGGGCCGTTCAGCAAGCGCTCTCGTCCACGAGGCAAGGCGGAACGACGGACACCGCGCCGGGATGTGTTCCCAAGGAGCCCGCGCCATCCATGGCAGCGCCAGGCCCAACGGCCGGGGACGGCCGCTTGTCTTGTACCGACCAAGTGGCGTCGGCCGCGCGGCCGGCCGACACCGGCAAGAACGATTCCGCGCCCGACGATATCATCGTCACCGCGCAGAAACGGTCCGAGCGATTGAGCGACGTGCCGCTCTCGATCACCGCGGCATCGGGCGACCAGCTCGCCAACGCCGGCATCACGCGCCCGGCCGATCTTGAAAAGATCGCGCCAGGACTGACCTTCAGACCCAGCACGTACGGATCGCCGGTCCTCACGATCCGGGGCATCGGATTCTATGACGTCGCGGTGGCCGTCGCGCCGACGGTCAGCGTGTACAGCGACCAGGTGCCGATCCCCTATCTGGCGATGACCGAGGGCGCGTCGTTCGACGTCGAGCGCGTTGAGATATTGAAGGGGCCGCAAGGCACGCTGTTCGGGCAGAATTCCACGGGCGGGGCGATCAACTATATTCCCGCCAAGCCGACCGACGCTCTGACGTCGGGCTTTGACTTTACCTATGGCCGTTTCAATGAGGTCGATGCGCAAGGGTTCGTCAGCGGCCCGATCTCCGGAGATCTGAAGGGACGCATCGCGGTTCGCCATGAATATGCCGACGGATGGCAGGTCAGCCAGAGCCGGCCGTCGGACCGGCTCGGACGGCGCGATTTCACGACCGGCCGCGCGATCCTGGACTGGAGCACGAGCGGTCTGCGGCTCGAACTGATCGCCAACGGATGGATCGACAAGAGCGAGACGCAAGCCGGACAGTTCATGCGCTACGATCCGCAGATTCCGGCGTCGGCCGGGGGCTATACCGATCTCGAGGCGGCCTTGCTTGCCATCGCACCGGCGCCGGACAAGAGCCGGATTGCTGATTGGGACCCTGGCGTCAGCCTCAGGCGCAACGACCATTTCTATCAATTCTCGCTGCGCGGCGACATCGATCTGTCGGATTCGATCACGCTGACGTCGATCAGCGCCTATTCGCACCTCAAGCAATGGGCGCCCGTCGACACCGACGGCGTTCCCGAGACAAATTTGCGGCTGACGATCGATGCGCGGATCAAGAGCTTCTCGCAGGAACTGCGCATTGCGAGCGCGAAGGGGCCGCTTCGCTGGATGATCGGCGGCAATTACAGCAATGACACGACCGACGACCGGGAAATCGGCAATATCCTGGCCAGCAACAGCGGGTTTGGACCGCTCCGGTACAGCGAATTCGCCATCGGCAACGCGCAGAAGATCGAGTCGAAGGCCGGGTTCGGCAGCATCGACTATGAATTCGTCCATGGCCTGACCCTGCAATTGTCGGGCCGCTACAATGATCAGACCAATCGGTTCCGCGGTTGCCTCTACGATAGCGGCAATGGCGACATCTCGACGGTCTTCAGCTTCGTTTCCAACCTGCTGCGCGGTTTTGCCGCCCCTGTGGTGGCGCTCCAGCCGGGTGCCTGCGCGACGCTGGGCGAGGTCGGCTATGGAACGCCCAATGTCCCGGTCCCGATCGTCGCGAAGCGGTTGTCGGAAGACAATTTTTCGTGGCGCGCCGGGCTGAACTGGAAGCCGGATCGCGACACGCTGCTCTACGCCAATGTGACCAAAGGCTATAAAGCAGGTAGTTTCCCCACGGTGCCGGGACTGTTCCCGACCCAGTTCGATCCGGTGACGCAGGAATCGGTGCTCGCGTTCGAGGCCGGCTTCAAGATTGCCGCCTTCGATCGGCGGCTGCAGCTCGACGGTGCCGGCTTCTACTACAAATATAACGACAAGCAGATCGCCGGCTATGTCGGCACCGCATTCGGCAATCTGCCGAGCCTGGTGCAGATCCCGCGCTCCTCCGTGCGGGGCGGGGAGCTCAGCCTGAACTGGCGGCCCATCGATGGCCTGAGACTCAATGCCGGCGTGACCTATGTCGATACACGGATCGACCGCAGCTTCATGACCAATGACCCGAACGGGACGACGATCGACGTCAAGGGTGCGTCATTCCCGGGCACGCCGAAATGGCAGGCGAACGCGGATGTAGATTATCGCGTGCCGCTGAATGCCAAGGTCGAACTGACGATGGGCGGCAATATCAGCTATCGCTCGTCATCGCAGGCGGCGTTCGGTGGGCTGAGCGAGTTCGAAATACCGGGATATGCCACGCTCGATCTCCGGCTCGGCGTGGGCGCTCTGGATTCGCGCTGGAAGGCCCAGATCTGGGGTCGAAACGTCACCAACAAATTCTACCTCACCAACGTGACCGACGTGATCGACACGGTGGTTCGCTTGACGGGAAGGCCGGCGACCTACGGCGTTACGCTCAGTTACCGTTACTGACATGGGCGCAGATTGCTGTGCGCGCATGATGACCCGGCAGACGCTTATCCGGGAGTTCGAGGCACGTGTCGCCGAGGAGCATGGGCTGGTCTTTGCGAGCTTCGAGGAGTTGCATCGCTGGTCGGTCGATAAGCCGGCTGACTTCTGGGAAGCGCTGTGGCGTTTCGATGGCATTCAGTCGCGGTCACCTTATTCCGAGGTGCTGACCGAGGATCGCATGCCGGGCGCGCAGTGGTTTGTCGGTGCCGAGGTGAATTATGCGCGACAGGTCTTTCGGCACGCAGATGCCGCCGACGCCGATGGGCAACCGGCCATCATCGCGGAAGACGAAGGCGGCGCGGTCGTTTCGCTGGGATGGCATGAGCTGCGCCGCCGATCCTTCTCGCTAGCCTGCGAGTTGCGGCGGCTCGGGCTGGGGCCGAGCGACCGTGTCGCAGCGTATCTTCCCAACCGGGTCGAGGCGGTGATCGCGTTTCTCGCTTGCGCGTCGATCGGCGTCATCTGGACGGTCTGCGCCCCCGACATGGGGACGCCCGCTATTGTCGATCGGTTCAGCCAGGTCGAGCCGAAGCTGTTGATCGCAACCGACGGGGCATTCTATGCCGGCAAGGGGCGGGACCTCGCGGACACGGTACGATCGATCGCCGCCGCGCTGCCGACACTCGAGCAGGTCGTTCTGGTCCGCTCGGGTCATTCGCGGGGACATATCGGACACACGCTGGACTTTGCGGATCTCACCAGCCGCGACGACGAAGAGGTGCGGCTGTTCGAGCCTTCATGGCTGCCGTTCGACCATCCTTTGTGGATATTATATTCGAGCGGCACGACAGGAAAACCGAAAGCGATCGTGCATGGGCATGGCGGGATCATCCTGAACGCCGCCGCGATGCGGCTCCACATGGACCTTCGGCCGAGCTATGGCGCCGTCGGCCGGCACGAGCGTTTTCACTGGTTCAGCTCGACCGGCTGGATGGTGTGGAATGCCCAAATCGGGGGCCTGCTAAGCGGCACAACCATCTGCATTTACGACGGCAGCCCATCGGGGCCGAAGGAGCGGGTCGATTGGTCTACCTTGTGGCGTTTCGCGGCGCGGCACGAGGTCAGTTTCTTTGGCTCGGGTGCCCAATTCTTCACCACATGCCTGCGGTCCGGCGTCGATTTTTCCGCGGTCGGCGATCTGTCGTCGCTCAGGACGATCGGCAGCACCGCGTCGCACTTGCCCGCCGAGGTCCAGGTCGAGCTGTCGAAGCGGCTCGCGGCATCGGCCCATGTCGACCCTTTTTGGCTGAACAGTTCGGGCGGAACCGACATTTGCGGCGTCTTCTGTACCGGCGATCGCGACCTGGCACCGGCCCCTGGGCGGATGCAATGCCGCCAGCTCGGCGCGGCGGTCGAGGCGTGGAGCCCGGAGGGTAAGCCGCTTGTCGGCGAGGTCGGCGAACTCGTCTGCGTCAAGCCCATGCCGTCGATGCCGCTCTATTTCTGGGGTGATCTGGATGGGAGCCGGTACCATGATTCCTATTTCGGCATGTTCCCGGGCATCTGGCGGCACGGCGACTGGATCCGGCTCAATGCGGACGGGAGCTGTGAGATTTTCGGGCGCAGCGACGCCACGATCAATCGCGGCGGCCACCGGATGGGGACGAGCGAAATCTACGATGCGATCGAGCGTGTGGACGGCGTCGGCGACAGCCTGGTGATCGATGTCCGGACCGAGCCCGGTGAAAGCGAACTGCTTGCCTTCATCGTCGCTGCGACGCCTGCCTCGCAGCCGGAACTGACCTCGCGGATAGCTCAAGCGATCCGGACATCGCTCTCGCCGCGCTTTGTCCCGGACCATGTCTATACCGTCCCCCAAATCCCCCGGACGCTCTCGATGAAAAAGCAGGAATTGCCCATCAAGCGCCTGTTCGAGGGACGGTCGCTGACCGAGGTAATCGACCCCGCCGCCATGGCGAATCCGGAGTGCCTTGGCGATTATGTCGATTTGGCCGAAGCGTTCCGCGCGCTGCGTCAGGAAGCTGGCGCTCCCGATCGGACGTGACCGCCGGCGCGTCCGACGTCGCGATACTATCCGTCGGCGGTGTCCGGTTCACGGCGCACTGCATTATGGGTGGCGGGACCTATACCCTCGTATGGTTCGGTCACTGCCTCGACCCCAATCGACCACAAACCCGGCGCCACCTAATCTTCTCGACGCCACGCAAGGCGCGCTTGAGAGCGTGATCAGGAGGTTAGAAACATGAAGCCGGACAATATTACGAACCCCGTCGGACCGGGGTCTGACGAGCTGGTCCCGTCACGCTATGCGCTGCGGATCGGCGACATCGAGGTGCTGGTGATCAGCGACGGCGTGCTGCCGCTGTCTACTGAAACTATGTCGACCAACGTCGATCCCGCCGAGCGCGATGCATGGTTCAAGGACATGTTCCTTGGCCCCGACGCGTTCGACTGGGCGCTGAACGTGCTAGTGGTGCGCAGCGGCGATCAAACCATTCTCATTGACGCCGGTCTGGGCGGGCAGTTCGACGGCTTTCCGCGTGCCGGCCAGTCGCTTCGGCGGATCGAGGCGGCCGGCATCGATCTGGGATCGGTGACCGACGTCGTGCTCACGCACATGCACATGGACCATGTCGGCGGGCTGCTTGACGACGACGTGAAGAGCCGGTTGCGTCCGGACCTGCGGATTCACGTTGCCGCCGCGGAGGTCGATTTCTGGGCGGCGCCCGACTTCTCGCAAACCGATATGCCGGATCCGGTGCCGGAGGTACTCCGGTCGACCGCCAAGCAGTTCCTCGACCAGTATCACAACAAGCTGCAGACGTTTGAGGACGAGCATGAAGTTGCCCCTGGCGTCGTCGCCATGCGCACCGGCGGTCACACGCCGGGACACAGCGTGGTCCGCGTAACCTCCGGCGGCGACAGGCTGACCTTCGCCGGTGACATCGTGTTCCCCGTCGCGTTCGACCATCCCGACTGGCACAACGGGTTCGAACACGACCCGGAGGAGTCGGTCCGCGTTCGTATTCGCATGTTGCAGGAAGCCGCGGCCTCCGGTGAATTGCTCGTGGCAACGCATATGCCGTTCCCGTCGGTCGGCCATGTCGCCCTCAACGGCGATCGCTTTCGCTGGGTGCCTGCCTTCTGGGATTATTGACGAATTATTGGATCAGGATGGTAATCGGGGCGTGTTCTCAAGTTGTTAGACGAGGACGCGCCCCAGGTAATAACAGCCACCATTACGGTACCGCCCCGCTGCCATTTTGACGTGGCAGACCGCAATCGACATAACTGCTGTTATCGATCCGCCGGATTGGCGAGATTCAATCCTAGTGGTTTACCAGATCGGTTGTCGCCGCAATGGAGCCGATAATCAGGGCGAGCTAGACAAAGCATTCGACTTCGCTCGCGAACGGAGCGAACAGCACAGGCATCGAGTCGCCGCCTGAGGGGCTGGCGACGTGCCCCGGATGACGCGATCATCGGGGCTGAGGCTGGTGGGAGCGGCATGTCGCCGCTCGTCCGAGACGGAGACCACCATGCCCAAACTCAACGATACCCAGCTGATCCTGCTGTCGGCCGCCGCGCAGCGCGACGACCTCAGCCTCTATCCGCTGCCCGATACGCTGCAGGCCAATGCGCGGACGACCAAGGCGATCACGGCCCTGGTCGAGAAAGCGCTCGCCGAGGAGCGCGAAACCGTCAGCGCCGCAGCGGTGCATCGCACCGATGGTGATGTTCGCTACGGCCTGTTCGCGACCGACACAGGTCTGGCCGCAATCGGTATCGGCGATGGAGCAGGAGAGGGCGCACCTGCCACAGCATCCCCGCCCGCCGAGAAACCCGCGCGCGTGACCAAGGCGTCGATGATCGTCGAGCTGCTCAAGCGCGAACAGGGCGCCAGCCTCGAAGAACTGATCGCCGCGACCGACTGGCTCCCGCACACCACACGCGCCGCATTGACCGGCCTGCGCAAGAAGGGCCATGAGGTCGCGCGCATCAAGGTCGACGGCAAGACCTGCTATACCATTGTCGCCGAGGCCGATCGTGGCGAAGGTTGAGGAAGCTCTCGCTCGGCTGCCGACCCTGTCGTCGGCCGAGCTCAAGGCCGAATGGCGGCGGCTGACGAACACGCCGCTGCCGCGCATCTCGCCCAGCCTGTTGCGGCTTGCTCTCGCCTGGGAAATCCAGGCGAGAGCGTATGGCGGCCTGTCGCGCGAGACGACGCGCACGCTCGATCAGCTTGCCGCCGCCAAGACCAAGACCAGCCCGGTCACCGCCGGTATGCGACTGGTGCGCGAGTGGAACGGCAAGGCCCATGTCGTCACTGTCGGTGAGGACAAGGTCATCCGCTGGAACGGTCGCGACTATCGCTCGCTGAGCGAAGTTGCGCGGGCCATCACTGGCACGCGCTGGTCGGGGCCAGCTTTCTTCGGTCTCAAGAAGAAGGTCGCGGCATGAAGCAGGTGCGCTGCGCGATCTACACGCGCAAGTCGAGTGAGGAGGGACTGGAGCAGGATTTCAATTCGCTGGACGCCCAGCGCGAGGCCTGTTCGGCCTACATCCTCTCCCAGGCGAGCGAAGGTTGGGCACAGATTCCCGACCGGTATGACGATGGCGGTCTGTCGGGCGGTACGCTTGAGCGGCCCGGCCTAAAACGCCTTCTAGCCGACGTCGCCGACGGCAAGATTGATATCATCGTCGTCTACAAGGTCGATCGGCTGACCCGCTCGCTGCTCGATTTCTCGAAGCTGGTCGAGGCGTTCGACAAGGCGGGCACCTCGTTCGTGTCGGTGACGCAATCGTTCAACACCACGACCAGCATGGGGCGGCTCACGCTCAACATGCTGCTGTCGTTCGCGCAGTTCGAGCGCGAGGTGACCGCCGAGCGCATCCGCGACAAGATCGCGGCGTCCAAGGCAAAAGGTATGTGGATGGGCGGTATCCCGCCGCTTGGCTACGAGCCCGAAGGGCGCAGCCTCAAGATTGTCGACGCGCATGCCGACTTGGTCCGCGATATCTTCGATCGCTACCTCCGGCTCGGCAATGTCCGGCATGTTGCCGAAGAACTGGCGCGGGATGGCATCGTCTCTCCGGTTCGCATCAAAGCGAAGTCTGGAGTTCGGTTCGGTGGCGTGCCGCTCAGCCGCGGCCAGATCTACGGCATCCTCAAATGCCCGACCTATGTCGGCGAGGTGCACCACAAGGGACAGGTCTATCAGGGCACCCACGACGCGATCGTCACGCGGGATGTTTGGGAACAGGTCCAGAAGGTGCTGGCCAACAACCTGCAGGGCAGGCGTAGCGGCGGTGCCGGGGCGGAGACGCCGAGCCTCCTGGCCGGCAAGGTAGTCGATGCGGCGGCAATCCCGCTCATTCCCGTCCATGCCTGTAAGGGCAAGGTCCGGTATCGCTATTATGTCAGCCGCGAGCTTCAACACGGTACGGCGAAGATCGGCATGCGTATTCCGGCGCGAGAGATTGAGACTGCGGTCGTCGAACGGCTGGGCGAATTGTTCGACAATACGGTGGCGCTGATGTCGATGACGGGGATGGAATTCGCGTCGCATGACCTTGCGGCGCTCGCCGAACGAGCCGGGCGGATTAAGCTGGCGATCAGGGCGCGGGAGCCGGTCGCCATCCGACGCCTCGTGGACCGCGCAAGCATTCTCGACGGCAGGATCGAGATTGCATGCTCTACCGAAGCGATTGCCGAAATGCTGGGGCTGTCCCGTCAGCAGGGCGGGCCACTTTTAGTGACGCTAAACAGTGATGTCCGGCTGACTCGGGCCGGGAAGGCGATGCTGCTTGTTCAATCCAACGGCGCTGCGGTGAGTAAGGGGGCCGATGTTTCGTTGATCGGCTTGCTGATCAAGGCGCGACGGTGGTGGACGCAGCTGAGGCAAGGGGAGATGGATGTCACAACGCTAGCCCACGTGGAGGGGGTGCATTCGTCCTATCTTACGCGAGTGTTGCGGCTCGCGTTTCTGGCGCCGGCGGTGGTCGATGCCATTCTGACTGGCACCACGCTGCCGTACGTCGATGGAAGGCTGCTTACACTTGGGGAAGGTATTGATCCGGCTTGGGCTGCGCAGCGGGCCGCCTTGCTGCCGACGTGACTGTTTTGCTCCCTAAAATCGGCCATTCAGGCGACGGACGTGGGATGCCAAAAGCGGCTGTTCGCAAACCGAACATTATTCGATGAGACATCAACCTAGCCACCGAAGGCTCATGCCGACTTGTGAAGTGTCGGCGGTAAGCCCTCCGTCATAAGCGGCTGGCTTGCACAGATAGCTTTGGTTAGGGTTTCGAGGCCGACTCTACTTCAAGATCACGGGGAGTGAGCATGCCCAGCAGACAGATTGTATGGCTGTCATTCGACATGGGACTGCGGGGCGATCTCGAGGGATTGTATGCGTGGTTAGACCAGCACAAGGCGAAAGAATGTGGCGACGGAGTCGCGTTCCTCGAATATGCCCACGACGGCAAAACTCTGCCGGATAAGCTAAAAGCGGATCTCGAAAAGTCTGTAACTTTTGACAAGCGCTCGCGAATTTACGTGATTTGGCGCAACAACGCACACAATATGAAAGGGCGCTTCATTGTTGGTTCGCGGCGTGCCGCGCCTTGGGTAGGTATGGCCCCTGGTGCAGTCGTCGATGATGATGAAGGCTGATGCCGAACACGCTAATTGATACCGGGGTTTGGCTGTCGCTCGTCGACCCGAACGACGGCGTGGCACCTCGCGCTACGGTGGACGCGATCGATGACCTACTTCACGGCCATACAATTGTCTTGCCTTGGCCAGTTGGTTTCGAAACGTTACGCACGAGACTAGCGAGGAAGCGACTGCCCATGCAGGCGCTCGAACGGCGTTTGAAATCAACCAAGCTCGAATGGGTTGATGATGGGCCTTATCGTGCGAGCGCTTTGGAATTCACGTTCCAGGCAGCATTGAGAGAAGGTCGGGCTCTTAGCATGGTCGATTGTCTCATTCGTTTAATGCTCGACGATCTCAACCTGCGGATCAATTATTTAGCCACTTGGAATGAACGCGATTTCGAGGACGTCTGCCAGCCACGGGGCATAGTCATTCTCCCCGGATGATCCACGCACATGTGAGCTATCACCCCAATGTCGGTCATTTTCGTCCAATTAGGGTCGCCCAAAGCTGTCGTCGATGATAGCCAACTGACGTGACGACAAAGCTCCACGAGATTGCTGAGAGCATACGCTCCACGCCCATCCTTTTTCGGACTTTTCAGGCATCCTCAGGTGGAGCTGAAGCCGTGATTTCAAGCTTAGGGAGGACAGAGCCAAGGGTGGAAATTGGCCTAACTGAGCTGATCGAAATTGGCCGCGCAAAGCTCTTCAAAGTCCAAGATCCGGCGCGAATCGAAAGAAACCTTCGAGGGAACGACGACGACGATGTTCGCTCAGCGTCAAGTATCGCTTTCAAATCGGAAACTGATGAGGCTGCCATCAGAGCGCTGCTCGATCTAAAAGGAGTGCAGGTAGCTGTCGGCTCCGCGATCCTCTCTTGGTGTTTTCCCGATCGGTGGCCGGTTATTGATCGCCACGCATGGAGAGCGCTGTCAGAGTTCGGACTGCTATCTGGTCGATCGGCTAATCTACAATTTAGCGCGGCAGAGTACGCTAAGTTTTGCGAGGTCGTCCGTTCAATCGCCAAATACGTCGGGCGGCGACCACAAGAGATCGACACTTGGCTATATTCATTTGCCAAATGCGGTTTGACAACTGCGGACGTCCGATTTCGATGATATCCGGATTGGCCAGTTAGCGCCCTAAATTCAGTCGTTCGCTATCGGCATCTTGAACCCCGAAACCTGCCGCCATTGATGCTACCACTCCTTCGATCACACGGGGGGTTGAGGCCTCGCCGCCGTGCTGCTGTCGGGTTCTTCCGTGTGGAATGGCGACATTGGCGCGAGTTTATAACCCTGTATCTCGAACGGATTCATGGACGCGGCCACGAACCGCGAACCGCCCCAGACCGGCGGAGGGTCGATCACTAGGAAACGGCGTCTAGGAAAAGGTCTAGGTCGTTCAGGACGGACGGGGCATCGAATTGCCCTACGCTGGCGCCTACCGCCGCGCTTTCACGGCGAACTCGCTCGATTCCTATCGACAGTGCAAGGAAACGCTGGCGAGTCTGTTAGAAGCGCTCCGCGCCGAAGAGACCACTGCGGAAGGCTGCCGGCGAGGATTGAGAAAATACCTTAGCGGAAGCGTCCCGCGGCGCCGCATTTCGATGACGGTTCTCTGGGGTTGTGTCACTGTCCGCTGCTTAGTTGACGTAGCGTTTGCAGCAGCGCCCGGGCGCGTTATTTTGCTGCCTGCCGAGCGCGGCAAGAAAGATCGCGATGATATTGCAAGGCTACGACAAGGATTTCGCGCTCCACACGATCGGTTGGCAGGCGTTCCAGGATCTGGTCGTAACGATCGCCGAGGTCGAGTTCGCGCGTCCGGTGACGCGCGTCGCCCGCGTCAAGGATCAGGGGCGCGACGGTTCCTTCTATGGCGTGCCCGACGAACCGGTCGTCGCGAACGACACGCGCGAGACGACTATCCAGTCGAAGCACAGCGTCTCGTCGACGACGAAGCTGACCCTCGCTTTGCTCGGCGAAGAACTGGAGTCGGTGCGCGCTCTGGTGTCGTCGGGCCGCGCCGACGGCTACGTGCTAGTCAGCAGCATGAGCCTGAGCGAAGCCGAGCGCGTCAGGATCGTCGCGGCGCTCCGAAGGGCAGGGGTTGCCAACCCATTTGTGTTCGGCCGCGAATGGGTGGTCGCCAAAATCCTCGAGCATCCCAAGGTCCGTGCGCTGGCGCCGCGCGTTTACGGCCTGGGTGATCTGTCCTGGATCGAGAGCGAACGCGCCCGCAAGCAGGCGATCGCGATTCTCGACACGATGGGCGAGGGGCTGCGCTGCTACGTCCCGACCGCGGCCCATCATCGTGCGGTCTGCGCACTCGACAAGCATCACTTCGTGCTGCTGCTGGGCGATCCCGCCGTCGGTAAGTCGTCGATCGCCGCAGCTCTTTCGGTCGCCGCGACCGACGAGCAGGGTTGCGACGTCATGTTCGTGCGCAATCCGGGCGAATTCCTCGCCAGCTGGAATCCGGAGATCGCCAACCGGTTGTTCTGGATCGACGATGCCTTCGGCGCGACCAAGCTCGAGTCCGCGTTGATCGATCCCTGGAACAAGGCATTCTCCGCCATGCAGGCGGCAATGAAGCGCGGCAACCGCTTCATCCTGACCTCACGCTCGCACATCTGGAACGACGCGCGCCGGGGGCTCAAGACCGGTGCATTCCCGCCACTCGCCCATGGTCATGTCGTGGTCGATGTCGAGAGCCTGAGCGAGGCCGAGCAGCAGCGCATCCTCTACAATCATCTCCGGTTCGGGACGCAGCCCGCCGACTTCAAGCAGATGATCCGGCCGCATCTCGACGGCGTACTCTCTGCGGGCAATTTTCGCCCCGAAATCGCCCGGCGGCTTGGCGATCCTGCGTACACAGCGAGAGTCATGCCGACGCTCGACGGCCTCAAAGACTTCTTCGCCCGTCCCGAGGCCTTTTTGCTCGACACGCTCACCAACCTGCCCGACGAGATGCGCGCCGCGATTGGGCTCGTCTTTATCAACGGCGGCCGGCTTGCCTCGCCGATTGAAGCCGACGAGGCGCAGTCGCTGGTCGAGAACCTTTTCGGTGTGACGTCCGCGCAAATCCGGCAGGCATTGCAGACGCTCGAGGGCAGCTTCGTGCTCCTCGCGCGCGAAGGCGACCGCGCCTTCTGGTCCTACAAACACCCAACGATCGGCGACGCTTATGCTCGCCTGATCGGGCAGGAGACCGAACTGGTGACGCTCTATGTCCGCGGCGCCAGAGTCTCGCAGCTGCTCGACGAGGCGATCTGCGGCGGGTCGGCGCGGGCCGGCATTCTCGTACCGCCCGACCTCTACCCGATCGTCCTTGCACGGTTGCCCAAAAGCGGCGACACCAACGAAGCCGTCCGGCGCTTCCTGCTCCGTCGCAGCGGCGCGGCGTTTCTTGCCGCCTTTCTCGCCCGCTATCCGGGTCTTTTGACCCAGGGATCCTTCACCCAAGCCCCAATCGCCCGGGACGACTGGGCGCTCCTCGCGGTCAAGGCCGCTCGGCACGCTTGTCTGCCCGACGGGGTGCGCGAGACCTTGCTCGAGCGGCTGCGGACGCATGTCGAGGAATTTGGCGATGTCAGCTTCCTCATCGGCGACGAATTCGATCCGGTCCTGACCGATGCCAACCGCGCGGATTTCGTGGCACTTGCGCGAACCGGCCTCGCCGAGCGGTTCGAGATGCTGATCGACAATGAGAGCAGCAATTACGATCACAGCTGGGATCCCGATCAGTGGTTCGAGGATCTCCGGAGCCTGATCTCCGAGCATGCCGAACTGTTTCCCGGGGATGAGACGATCGAGGAAGCGGTCGAGGACGCGCAGTACCGGATCAACCGGGTAGTCAACGGATTGGAGGAGAGACGCGGACCGGGTTCCTATTATGGCGGCGACCGCCGGCAGGCGGCATCCCCCGTGACCGACGCATCGGGCCGGTCAATTTTCGACGATCTCCTCTGATGGAGGAGCGCCTAGCGCTGCTCCGGCTGACGAACGCGGGATGATTGGCGTGTGCGCTGGCGGCCTGCCGTGGCGCCTAGCGCCGCGCGGACCACTGCACGATCTCTGCTTAAAGCGCCGTGGTTATGTGCGGATAACCGATTTGCTCGTCTTAGGAGTGGTCGACCGGTTCAGAGCGCAAGTGTGCGCGACCAAGCATCGCAACCTTGGTTCTATGATCGAGACGGTGCGGTAAGGCCCTAAAAGGGGTAGTCGATCGCTTCGCCGGCGAACTCGTCGCCCTCCACGAAGATTGGGCCATGTGTGTCCCCAATGCTCCAACGTGGATACTGATTGATCTGGAACAGATCGCGCCATCGTGCCGCACGCCGCACAAATTCGATGCCGAACTGCGCGACGCCGACCACCACAACAGCTGCGACGGCTTCGAGCGCTCGGATTAGTGTAGCACGGTTGCCATGCTGCTCGCGGTCATGCTTGACCGCGTTGTACGCAGCATACCATTCGATCGACTCGGTGGGGTTCGCACCAAGCCAGCCGTTAAAGGGCGCAATGGCTTTGATCCAAGGATATTCCGGGAATTCGATCGCATAGTCAGCAAGTCGCAACGCTGCCTCCAACTTGAAATAGTCATTGGTCGACCAACGCGGATTGGGCAGATGAGCTTGATAATGGTTCGCCCGCAAAATACCCTTCCATTGCGCCTCTACCTCGGTTGCAGCGAGCAGCAAGATGTTACGAAATTCGCCACCGAACACCCCAAAATTGGGCTCGGAGGGGCCGACGACTTGGAAGCAAGTTCGTAACCGATCGGCTAACATGGCAATCTGGATGCTCGCGCTCGCCTGCTCGTGGGCAAAATCAAGACCGCGGTAAAATGGCGTCGGAAAATCGCCGGGATGCTGGTGGTTCGGTCGCGCCATGCGCGCAAAATAACGACCCGGCGGAATGTTCATCGGTTCGATAGTCCAAGCCGTGTCCTCGGCCGTCGGCTGCAAACTGCTCCTGATGCAAACAATCGGATCCGCACCGTCGGGTATCTCTGCCCAAGTCGTCGAGAACAGCGACGGGCTTGTCACACCCATTACATGCGCATGAGTCTCGGCCACCGCCCAGATACGCGACGGTAGGTTGTAAGGAGTCCTTGAAGGCTCGGCTCCGAAAAAAGTACTCGTGGCACTGGGGAGCCGATTAAACGTCCGCGGAACTGGCGTTCCTAAATCTGTTGCTATTGAGATGGACATTAGCCCTGCAACATCTGAAAGGCTCGTCGCAAAGCGCAGAGTGATGAATTTGTGTGCTTGCGCCGCAGCATAGCGGTTTTAACCTGCTATATATAGTGTCTGAAGGGAAGCGGCGGCAGCGCCCCGACCGGGCCTGCAGTAAGAATTTCCCCTACAGAATCAGCAAAACGGAGCGTCACGGGAAGGCCGTCGCCGTAAATGCAGGCGTTGAAATTCACTTTAGTGAGACCAAGCACATCCTTGCAGACCTGGATGATATCGCCTTCCCCGCGTGTGATCTCGATCGACAGCGGGTTGGGGACTTCACGCCCCGCATAGGTATTCAAGGCGGCGACAAATCCGGATGACCACAAATAGGCGGCTCGCTCATCCACCTGCAGCGTCGTGCCCCTCAGAACCGGGGTTCGCCCAGACCGAAAGAGCTTAACGTCGCTCGATCGCGCAATGCGGACGCCAACCAACTTTACGTCGTCGGGGAGCGCGGAGGTGAAGCCCTCCCACTCATCGTTATTGAACCGCGTTCGGGCATGCAGAAAAACCTCTTTCGGTGGCTTTCCATTCTCTGAAACATATTCCTCGAGCACCGACTTCATCAATTCCGCGGCGTCATCGCGACTGAGATGGAACTCTCTACGTTCAGGATGCCATTTTCCAATCGCGCCTTTGAAGACTAGGCCGTCGCCGGAGTTCAGGAACATTTGCGCGCCACAGCAGGCGCTCGTGCCCGTCGGGTCTTGGGCGTCCTTCTTGTAGACTATGCCAATATAGCAAACGCCCTCTCGCACCGCGTGCAGCTTCCAAGGCCGTCCGCCGGCCTTAAAATAGGATGTCGTGGTCAGATTCCATGCGAGGGTCGCCGGGTCCTGCAAGCGGCGGCTGTTTCGCGCAAAAAGAGCGGGTGCCTCAAGGGAGGTTTCGCGAACGATCTGAACGACCGCCTTTGTGTCGAGGAGCCGTGCCTTCAGTTGGTTATGAAAATCGAGATCATAGGCATAGACCTTGGCCTCATCCATATCTTCGGAAAACAGCGAAGGCTGAGAGCGAAGCCGCCGCGCGATCCGCGCGTCGATTCGCCTCTCTATGCGCTCTCTTTCCGCGAAGGGGATGCGGGATTGGGGCCGCCCTAAAACATAGACTTCTTCTGGGATGACCACGAACCATAGGTCTACATCGACATCATCTTGACGAGTCTTTTTCCGGATAGCGCTCTCGAAGAGGGAAACCGCTTCATAAATGCCTACATGACGATCCGAGATCCGAAGCGCCCTTGAAATATCGCTGGTCGAGATTGGAAGTTCGGCCATTGGCTGTAGCGGCCATGGTGTTCGAAAAACCGCTTCGAAGCCCGGATAGCCAATCTGGTGCAGGGCATCCTCGCGGGCCGCCGGAATGAAGCCGTTTATGGATTTCACCCACTGTTTGTAGAGCTCGACGCCAGTCGGCGTGCCAACCACGCCGACGCGCATCGACGCCGGTCGACGCGCGTCGAGCGGACCGAAGAGAAACAAGCCCTGTTTCGGGTCATCCAATATCTGACTATAGCCAAATTCGAGGAACGGCTCGGCATGATGGCCGACGAAGAGGCCCGTCATTGCTCGCGGTCCTGCGAGTCAAATGCAAGCGTAAGGCCGACCTCCTCTTCATCGATATCCGGATCCTCCTCATCACCCGTCGTGGCTTCCTCAATCAAGATTGTTTCCGCATCCAGAGGCGAGACCGGGCATTCGAAATCGCTCATGGTGGGTGACAGGCCTATTCCACCATCGCCGGCATCCAAGCTGATTTCGTCAGAACCTTCTGACAGGAAGAATAGAAAGGCAGCGATCAGGTCGCGCCATCGATCGTTCCACCAGCTCTTGCAGAAACCGCGTCGCAAGGCGTGCATGCGAGCCGCGCTTTCGAGCGGTGTGATCCCATCTTCCGAAAAGATTACATGCGGCTTGATCACCAGCGTTTCGGGATGGTTGGGGAGGGGCCTTAGCTCCGCTGCAAAATGCCAGAAAACACCTCGCTTCTGACTAAAGCCTACGAGGGACTTTGTTCGTTTTTTGCCCTCGCGATCTATGAACGACGCTTTGTTGCCTTCAAGCTGGCCGTTTTTCAGAAACCAGCAACTCGCACCGGACGCCAATGCAAAGGCAGAGAGATTTCGCTGCTGGGCGGTCCGCGCCCAAGCTTGGCGGACAAGATTGGAGATCATCCGCTGCGCGATATGGGATTTGAGAGTCGGGATCTGATTCCATCGGCCTTTGAGAAACTCGCTCGTCGCCACAGCTCCGGACGAGCTGGCATTTACCCCCGTCAATGTTGCCGATAGCGCCGTGGTGGGCGCAAAGGAGAGGAGCAGGTCTCCGAACTGCACATGGGGGAGCTGAAGCGTTTTCGTATAATCGGCGATCCGATTGGCCGGGACGGGAAGGGTCGAGGCGTAGACCGCCGACGGCCAGCGCCGCACTTGGAGCCAATTAACCGACACCGGATCCGCTCTGTCGATCAGGCCCAATTTGCTTTGGAGGCGATCGTGGATGATCTTGCCCACATTCGAGGCAATATCCTTCACGTCCGACGGCACGCGGTCGCTCTCGAGCACTTTGAGCAACTGCGCGAGCCCCGCAGCCCAATTTCCGTGAAAATCGAGGATGTTTCGGCGCTGCAAATTGGCACGAAAGTCAAGAAAATTGGTTTCATCAATTCGAAGCGGAATGACAAAATTGGTGAGACCAAGATTGCGTTCGATTGAGAGAGCGAGGGCGATTTCGTCGAGCACACCCGGCCGCGTCTGGGCGAGGCCGCTGGCGGCGACAATGACCTTGGCCGCGCGGTTTCGGATAATGTCTTCTATCGTGTCCCAAAACAGCTCGCCGCCGCCCAAGCGCTCGAAATCGGTCCAGACTTCATATCCGCTAAGAGTGAGCTGCGTCGAAAGCCAGCTCGCAAAGGGATTGTCGTTCGGCGTTGCATGGCTGATGAAGACGATTGATCTGCTGTCCGACACCGGTGCGCTTCGCACGGCCGGAACGCGCATCGTCTGCCAACCGGCTGGGTTGGCTTGATCCAAGATGGCGGCGAATGCATCCATGAAGGCGGCAGACGAGCATTTGGCATCAAGGAGGATCGCGACTGGGCCTTTTACAGCGGTGTCCGTTTTGAAGACGCGCTCCAGCACCGCCCGCGCCAATGGCTCGGGCGCCCCCGCATTTTGCCTCATGTGCGCCGGTCCGATAAGGGCGCCCAGATCATGATATTTGGCGCCAGCCTTCTCGAAGATGGAAAAGACAAGCTTTCGATTGAGCGTTCCGATGTCAAAGCGCGGGACGACGCGCAAATCTATGACGTGCGTTGGCTGTGATGAAATAATCAGCGACAAAAGCTCGGCTTCGTCGACGGTCGTGAAGTCGATGAACATCAGGATATTGGGATCAGCCCGCGCAAATAGCGATCGCTCGCTGGCCATCGGTTCAAAGGCTTCGGGCGCATGTTCGACCGGACGGGGAGCCGTCTCGACAATTCTGAGGTGTTTCGGGGGTGTTTTGGACAACTCAGCTCTCAGCCAGTTTGGCTTCAAGGTCGGAATAGCTGACCGCGCGCAAATGCCATGGCGTGCCCCAATCCGGTTCGCCCTGCTGTAACTGCCCGAACATCGAATTTTTAAGGTCACGATCCTTAATAAAGGCCCGCCGATACATGCGCGGCGCCACACCTACGAACGGGCGAAACAGGACGCGCTTACCCGCTCGGCTCGGCGGCGACCAGTCCTTGACGCTAACCTGAATGGAGTCAGCGTGCAGATCGATAGCCCGACTCTTCGGATAAGGTTCGATAAACTGGACCTCATCCAGGCCGGCGCTGACAATGTGTCGAGCACAATAGTGGCAGGGGAAGGTCGTAACAAAGAGGCGACAGCCAACCGTTGTTATACCTTCACGGCCCGCAGAAAGCAGGGCGTCCATTTCCGCATGGACCGCCCGGCTGAATTCCAGAAGGTCCCCAACACCGCTAGAACGCAATTCTAGGAGTAGCTTCTGCTTCCGTATTCTATCTGCCGCCTTGAGTTCCGGTATCTCGTCAATGAACCGCTCAATCAGGGAGTTCTGTTCCCTTGTGCTGCTGCAAAAAGGGTCAGACCCATTCAATTTCCGATAGGCACATCGGTGATCGTCCACATGGTCCGTGTGGTCGGTATCGAATGTTTCGCCATAGACGCCGCCGCCGGCGCGCGGGACCTCGTTCGTACCGGTTGAGACGACATTCCCCGTACTGTCCACCAGCGCTGCGCCGACCTGTCGAGAGAGGCACGCGCTTCTCAGCCCCGCGCCATAAGCATGATGCATTGCAGTTTCTTCGGTCGACGGCCGGACGATTTCCGAATGGCTCACGATTTTGACCAGCCTGGACAGATGGTCGTTCACGTTCCAATCGGGATTTGCGGCGCCGCTATCTGTGGTTCGATCAGGCGTGTTATCGATAAAGAAGTCCGAGAGATGAAAAGCGTCCGTGACTCGCTGGCCGAACCTTGAAGCGGCCTTCGCATCTCGCTTCATCAAATCCTCGCCGTCCGTCCTTCCGGCATTCTTATACTTCTCCATGATTCGCTGGAGGCGGACCTTTTCATCGCAAACAACACCGATGAGAACGAACGCATCCTGATAAACATGTCGCAGCAAATCGACCTCAGCCGGATTCCGGATCGCGTCCAAGATGTAGGCTCTACGTTTGCCATCGGGGGCAATGGCCACGCCCGCCTTCAACTCACTCCCGATCTTCTCCGCGCGCGTGGACCGTATTCTTTTAACAAGGGCGCGTGCTACGGCGGACGCATCGTTTGATGCGACGCGCATCTTGTCGCCGAGATCTTGAAGGCTCTTCGTGGTCTCCAGATCGTTTCTGTCAGACGTTGGCAGCGCCTCTCCTACGTCCGTCGCCCACTGCTCGATCTCATTGCGCGCTTTCAGGACCTCGGCTTCGTAGGGGCCGCCGGGTAGGTCAGCTTCTTCAAGTAGGTTGTGAAGGGCTTCCGCAATCTCGCTTGTGCCCGACCCCACATGTCCAACCACCGCTACGATCAGCTCGTTCGCCGTCGCTTCCAACACAACCTCGCGCGACGGCTTCGCGGACAGAGCTGAGTGCTGGGTTTCCTCGACAGCGGATGTGGATGTTGTTGCCATCCAGACGTCATCGCGCACACCTGCTCACCTAGCAAGAGCGGAGCTATCTACAAGAAGAGCCGTTTTGATCGGTACGCCCTAGCTTTTTACCAGCCCGGGCCCATGAGGTCGGTGCGAATGATGTCGGTATCGGAGGCAATGACCGCATGGACTTTTGCGCACCGAGAGTGGGCACTGATGATAACCTTGTCCACGCTTACAGACTTCGCTGAATTGCTTTGCAATGTCTGCTTAGCTCAGCGTTTTGCCCTAAACCGGACAGGCAGCAGACGGCCCAGAATCTGCCGAACATATAGCCAGAATAGACTTGCCAGTCGGGCCAAACAGAGCAATTTGGTCCCGCTCCCGTGAAAGCCGGGGGCGGGGCGTGGAAACCCCGAAGCAATGCATCTCGGTCGTCCGAATATCGGTGGCCGGGTGGCATGCGCGCATGTCCAGCCGGCTTGCCGGTAAAGGCGCATGCGCTCTGTGCATTGCCAGGGTTTCCAACATCCGGCTTCGGCCGTCGCCCCGAGAGGACATAGGAGCGACGCGGTGGAGCCAAAAATTGATCGGGTGACGGATAGGACGGCGCCAGTCGCATCTCCCGACCTGTTCACGCATCAATCGAGCGAGGTCGAGAAAGCGCTGGAATATCGCTTCCTCGCCGATCTGACGGCAATGCTGCTGATGCGCGGCATCCCCTTTGAAATCCTTAGGCCCGATGTCGATGCCCGTGGCCACGATCTCGTGATCGAGGCTGGCGGCGTTCTTCGCCACATCCAACTGAAGGGCTTGGGCGAAGGAGGCCGCCGTAGCGACTTCACGCTCCATCAAGGCCTGACGTCCCGACCTTCGGCCTGCGTTATCGCGACCGTCTATGACCGCGCGACGCTGCAGCCGACGGGTTACCGCTGGCTAGGCGGACCACCGGGGTTTCCGATCCGACCGCTGGGTGAGCGGCCAGCTTATCACGCGCGAGGCGCGAGAACCGAGCGCCCCGATCACAGGACTGTGCGGCTTTCGCAATTCGACCGCGTCGAGACAATGGGCGATCTGGTCGATCGACTGTTCGGATCGGTGAATGTCGCGGAGATCGCGGCATGAGGCGCCTCGTACTGGCATCGCTTGTTGGCCTGACAATCGTCGCGTCCGCTACCGCAAGAAAGCTTCCGCCTCCTGCCTGGCAGGTGATGCGAACCAGCGATCCGATCACCGGCAAGAACAGCTGCGTGGTCGCTGCCATCGATCATGCCGCCGGCCTCTCCTTTACTACGACAGGTTCGATCTACCCGTTCGTCGAGAATAACTCGGAACTCGGCCTGCTGGTCGGCGTCAGCAGCGGCGGCAAGGCGAGACTGCCGACCGGGGACATCGTCTGGCGGGTTGACGACCGCCCGTTCCGGGAACTGAAGGCCGCGGATAGCCCTGTCGCGGCATCGACCTCGAACGACCCCGCCGCGCGCGCAATGAGCCAGACGCTTGCCCTGATCCGTTCGTACTCGGCCACGAGCACGGTCGCTAGCAGCGACAAGGCACGCGACATGCTCGATGAGATGATCGCCGGCTCGTCTCTCCAGTTCCGCTCGGCAAATTTAACCGCAAGCTATGGATTGCCGGACGACAGGGAGCAAATGACCGGACGGCTGACAAAGGACGGTCTGCGGCCATATCCACTGGATGCGAGCTTCCGAGATGCGCTTGGCCAGTGCGGCATCAGCGCTATCTCTCGTCCTCCTTCGAGCCGCTAGAGAACTTTTCGAAAGTCTGCTCCCGAAAGGGAGCTTGCTGCCGAGCAGTGGATGCTTCCCATTCGTCGAGAGGAACCGAACATGGAACCAGCAATACGCCGCCACGCTTTTCGTTCTTTGGAGCGAGTTTCTCGCGAAGAGCCTGCCACATCTGTATGGCCTTCAAATCGCCCTTCAGCGCCTTGGCCCGGATCACCAGCAATTCGGCCTCACGAACAGTGATCATCCGTCCATTGTGTTCGATCAGTTCCTCGGAAAGCCGCTCGATTATGGCGCGATCCGAATTGTCCTGTGGGGCTGGCTTCTGCTTTTTGCCACGTCGCCCGGTCGGATTGGCACATTGGCCCTTTTTGAACCGCGTTGTTTTGGGCGGTCTTTTGTAACCGACCTCGTAATCATCATTGTCGTCCATGGCTGCTCCGTTACGAAAACGTTTTGATTACTGTCGCCCTGACCAGCGCGCATTCCTGCAAATGAAGACTGATTTATATGAGGACCGGCTCCGAAGTGCCGGTCCCGCCAAGGTCAGTCGAGCGCGGTCTCGACGTCCTGGAACGTGCAGCCTATTCCATCCAGAATGGCCTTGCCGCCGGTGGTAGTCTGCCAGCGCCGTATCGCCACATCGACGTAGCGAGGGTCAATCTCGACCGCGCATGCGCGCCGGCCGGTTTCCTCCGCCGCCATTATCGTCGTTCCTGAACCGGAAAACGCATCCAGCACGATACCGCCGCGTTTGGAGCAGTCGCGGATTGCATCAGCGATCATCGCAACCGGCTTCACTGTCGGGTGCATCGCAAGCTCTTCGTCCCGCTCCGCCTTCAGCGAATTGACCCCGGCGTAATCCCACACGTTCGTGCGGTAGCGGCCGTGTTGGCCAAGCTTGAAATTGTTGACGTGCGGGCTCGTCCCCTTCTTAAAGGCGAACACCAGTTCGTGCTTCGAGCGGTAGAAGGTCCCCATGCCGCCATTGTCTTTGTTCCAGACAATGAGGTTCTTGAGCTCATCGTAGACCGCGTCCCCTGCCGCCATCACCTCGCGAATGTGCCGCCAATCCATGAACACGTAGTGGATAGAGCCATCGACACTGGCGTCCGAGAGGTTTTGCAGCACTTCTTTGAGAAAGCCTTCGAACTCGGCCCCGCTCATTTCCCCCGACGCCATTGCGAACTCGCGGTGCTGAACCTTTCCGAGCCCGCAGACGTGGCCACTGATCGGCACGTTGTATGGCGGGTCCGTGATCACCATCCCTGCGCGCTCGCCACCCAGCAGCCTTGCGTAGACCGCGGGATCGCGGGCATCGCCGCAGATCAGCCGGTGGCGGCCCAGCGTCCAAAGCTGGCCCGGTGCTGATACCGAGGCGCCATCGATCGCAGGCTCCGGAATCTCATCCGCTGACGGCCGCTCCGCTGCATCGATCGCGGCAAGCAGACCTTCCAGTTCCGCGTCCGCAAAACCGGTGAGCGCGAGATCGAACGCCGGATCGAGTTCGATGATCGAGCCCAGCTCAAGCTTGAGCAGTTGCTGATCCCAGCCCGCGAGCTCGGCCAGCCGATTGTCGGCAATGACGTATGCCTTGCGATCGGCTTCGGTCATTCCCTCGATCCGGACCACCGGGACCGACTGCATGCCTAGGGATTTCGCCGCCGCCAGTCGGCCGTGCCCTGCAAGCACCCTGTCGCCTTCATCGACAAGAACTGGATTCACGAAGCCGAATTTCTGAATGCTGGCTTCGATTTGCTTGAGCTGTGCCGGCGAGTGTGTGCGCGGGTTGTTCTTCCGGGGCTTCAAGAGAGCGACGGCGCGCTCCTCAATCTGCCGTGTGCCCAATCTGACCATTTCGTTCAAAGTCGCCTCCATGCATAAAGGAGGTGTTCGATTGTCAGATCTGCGCTGCCGGCGAATTCATGGAATAGCGTGGGTTTTAGATGACGAACGCGTCCTTCGAGATCGCGTTGAGGAGAGCCGGACCGGTCATATTGAAACTTAGGAAACGGCTGACTTCTTCGGCTGCCTGGCGGCAGGGTTCGAGATCGCCGCGAACGTGCTTTTGCCCACTCCGCTTTCGCTCCGCCCTGATCTCAGCCGCGCGATCCTCGATCATCACATCCGCAATGGCCAATTTGATGGCGCGCGAGACTCCGCCACGCTTGCGTCCGCGGGACGACTTCAACTTTCGTTTCAGCGCTAGCGTCGCATAGTGCTGCACTATCGGATCAAGGAAAGCTGCGGGATCGGACTCAATGACGCGCAGCACCTCGGAGGCGCGGATCGGGTCCTCCTTCTCGCCTTTCCTGCGCCGCTTGTTTTTCTCGTGCTTGCGGTGCAGCCAGCCAGGGCTGTTGGGGTCGAATTGGTAATGGAGGGAGTGCGGGTGGTGCATCTTCGTTCCGGTCGCTGGGGAGCCCTGTTCTGGCACAGAAACTTCAATCCCAGGTTTCAGATGGCGAACAGTGCAAATTTTTTCCCGGTTCTGGCCAGAATGATCCGATTTCCTCGGCCGACGCTTCCCGGTTTCGCATGGAATGAATTCCCAGTTTAGATCGGGTAGGAACTAGCAACTACTCAATAAATACGCGCTATTAGCGCAGCTTACCGCGTGAGAGCTCATAGGTCATAGGTGCGAATTCGCTGTTTCTTCTCCTGAACCGGGAAATCGATCGCGGAACGCAAACCGTACCGTCACAGCGCGGCGTAGAGAAAAGCCGCCAGATTTCTCTCATTCTGGCCCCGCACTCGTTCTCCGCGGTACGCAATTATCGCCAGAACTCGCGAAACTGCCCGGGATTTTGGCCTCTTCCTATATCTTCGGCGAAAATAAAGACCGACTGGCGGAGCGGGAGGGATTCGAACCCTCGATACGCTTTTGACGTATACTCACTTTCCAGGCGAGCGCCTTCGACCACTCGGCCACCGCTCCGCATTGCCGGGAAGCGTCGCCCCTAGAGATACCCGCGCGTCCACGCAAGCGCTTGCCGGATCGGGCGGGGGTGTGGCAGCTTCGGTCCATGCCGATCCTGCTCTCGCTCGCCCTCGCGCTCGCCGGCCAGCCCGCCGCCGACGCTTCAAAAAAGCCCGCGGCCACGCCGCCGCTGTCACCGACCGAGATCGCCAACAAGGCGCCGTCCGCCGCGTGGCGGACGATCGCCGACGACGACATCCTGATCTTCACGCTCGCGAACGGGCGCAAGGTGATCATCCAGCTCGCGCCCGCTTTCGCGCCCCAGCACGTCGCGCGGATGCGGACTCTCGCCAACAGGAAATGGTGGGACGACACCAGCGTCTATCGCATCCAGGACAATTATGTCGCGCAATGGGGCGACGTCACCGAGAAGAAGAAGCTGCCCGAAGGCGTCGCCGATGAAGGGCCCAGCGAATATACGCGGGCAGGGGGCCTGCCGGTGGTGCGCATGACCCGACCCGACAGCTTCGCCTCGATCGCAGGCTTCACCGCCGACGGTTGGCAGGTCGCGTCCGACGGCAAGCGTAGCTGGCTGACGCATTGCTATGCGATGGTCGGGGTCGGCCGCGACCTCGCGCCATCGATCGGCAGCAGCGCCGAGCTGTACGCGGTGATCGGCCACGCGCCGCGCGCGCTCGATCGCAATATCGCCCTGGTCGGGCGCGTGATCGAGGGGATCGATGCTCTGTCCTCGCTCGAACGCGGCACCGGCAAGCTCGGCTTCTACGGCGACGGGCAGAAGCCGACACCGATCGTCAGCGCACGGCTGGCGAGCGCCTTGCCGGCAGGCGAGCGTCCGCGTTTCGAATATCTCTCGCCTGCCAGTGCCGATTTCGCGCGCTATCTCCACGCGCGCGAAAACCGCGAGCCGCCGTTCTTCACCGTTCCCGCCGGCGGGGCGGATATCTGCAACGTGCCCGTCCCTGTACGTCGCAAGACCTGACCGGCGCATCGCAAGACTTGATGCGCGCATACGAATTCTTGCCATGATCGATATCGGCAGCGCCGCATTGCCGCCCCATATTCGCGGCAAAGCACGCTAGCCGCGCCAGGCGGGAAAATCAGGAAATCGTTATGTTGTCGCTGCTTACCATGGCGCTGGCGCTTGCCGACCAGACCCCGCCGGTAGCGCCATCGGTCGATGGCGTGTGGGCCAATCCCAAGGGAACGGTCCAGGTGCGCACCGGGTCGTGCGGCGACAAGATCTGCGGCTGGATCGTCTGGGCGAGCCCCAAGGCGCAGGACGATGCGCGCAAGAAGGGCGTGAGCCAACTGATCGGCACCGAACTGTTACGCAGCTATCGCGCGACCGATCGCGGGCATTGGGCAGGGCAGGTCTATGTGCCTGACATGCAATCCGCTTTCTATTCGACGATCACCATGGTCGATGGCCAGACGCTCAACATCAAGGGCTGCATCCTGGGCGGGCTGTTCTGCAAGGCGCAGATCTGGCGCCGTGTCGCGAGCCCGGCGGCGATGTCGGCGCGCTGATACACCTGGTTGGTAAATCCCCTCTCCCGCGTGCGGGAGAGGGAGGGGCCCGCCGCGGAGCGGTGGGAAGGTGAGGGTCTTCTCTCTTCTTCCAAGCGGACTCGTCGAAAAAGAGGAAAGAAGACCCTCTCCCAACCCTCTCCCGCAAGCGGGAGAGGGCTTAAAGTCGCGGGAACACTTAACTCCCAACCCAGTCGGCGACTTCGCCGGCGACTTGGTTGGCGGCCTGGTTGAGCGCCGGGCCGACCGAATTGGCGTCGATCTGGGTTACCGGGACGCGTGCCTCGAATTTCTTCTTCTCGACCTTGCTCGCATCGCTCCGGATCAGCGAGCCCTCGAACGTCACCACTGCCTCGTGCGTGCTGCCGTCGATCCCGAAATTCCGCAGCTCGCCCGACAGGCGTGCGCCGGGGTCGCTGAACGACTGCGCCGGGGTCAGCACGACGCGGCCGGTCTTGGCGGCGATCGTGTCCGACATCAGCCGCGCGAACAGCCGCTGCGGTGCTTCGACCCAGGCGACATCGGTGACGTAAGCAAGCTGGTCGCCGGTCTGGACGGGCACGCGCGCGACCGCCAGCGATTGCGGTACTACCGGCACCTGAATGGTCACGGTCTTGGCGTTCGCCGAATTCTGCGTCGACCCGACCGGCAAGGCCGCGGTCGAGTTGATCGTCAACAACACCTTGGGCGGCTTGCCGCCAAAGCTGAGACAGCCCGCGAGCGGCAGGGCCAGGAACAGGGGAAGAAAGCGCTTCGTCATCTTACTTGCCCTTGTAATCGGGGAGCTTGGGACTGCCGACGATCGACCCGGCGCCGCCGCGATCGACCTTGTCGGCGACCGACGACAGCGACTGCGACATCTGGCGCAGATCGTGGATCAACTGGCCGAGCTCGGGAATGGTCTGTTTCGAGAAACTTTGCAGCCCCGGCCGGGCATCGCCGATCGCGGCGTCGAGCGTGTCCATCGACTTCTGCGCCGACGCGACCGCCTTGTTCAAATTGCCGAGGGTCGGCTTGACGTCGTTGGCGAGCAGACCGTTGGTCGTCGCCGCCAGCTCGCCAATCTGCTGCGATGCCACGCCCGCCTTCTGGATCGCGATGCGCGTCTCGGCCAGTGTTGCTGCGATTTCCGGCCCGCGGTCCGACAGCGCCTTGCTCAGCCTGTTGGTGTTGTCGAGGATGCCGGCGATCGACGCCTGGTTGCGATCGCTGAGCAGAGCGGTCAGCCGCTCGGTCAGCGTCGTCAGCCGCTCGAGCAATTGCGGCGCGTTGGACAAGAGCGCACCAAGCCCGCCGGGCTTGGCCGGGATCAGCGGTACGCCCAACGGGCAGGCGCTATTCGAGCAATCGATCAGCGGCCGGCCGGCCTGGGCGCCGTCGAGCTGGACGGTCGAGGGACCGGTGAAGCTGCCCTGGATCGCCGCGGTGGTGCCGAGCAGGATCGGCGTCTTGTCGTCGACCGACACCCGCACCCTGACGAATTCGGGAGACTTGGCGTCGAGCTTGATGTCCTTGACCTGGCCGATCGGCACGCCGGAGAAATTGACCGCCGACCCCTTGGCCAGGCCGTCGACCGATTGCTTGAACTGGATGTCGTACTCGCGCTTGCCCTCGGCGCCGAAGTGCGAGATCCACACCATGAACAAGGCGAGCACGGCGAGAAGGATCAGGACGACCCCACCGACCAGCACATGGTTGGAACGCGTTTCCATCAGTCAGCCCCTGCCTTGCCCTTGCCCGCTTCCTGCGTCGCCACCGCCGCACGGCCGCGGGGGCCTTTGAAATATTCTTCGATCCACGGATGATCCAACGCAACCAGCTCGTCGATCGTGCCAACCGCAATCACTTTCTTGTCGGCGATTACCGCAACACGGTCGCAGATCGCGTAAAGCGAGTCGAGATCGTGCGTAATCAGGAACACGGTCAGGCCCATCGTCCGCTGCAGCGAGAGCGTCAGCTCGTCGAACGCCGCCGCGCCGATCGGGTCGAGGCCCGCAGTCGGCTCGTCGAGAAACAGCAATTCGGGATCGAGCGCCAGCGCGCGCGCCAGCCCGGCGCGCTTGCGCATGCCACCCGACAGTTCGGCGGGATATTTTGGCCCGGCATCGGCGGGCAGGCCGGTCATCACCACCTTGTACGACGCGATTTCGTCGAGCAGCGCGGGGTCGAGGTTGGGATAAAATTCCTTGATCGGCACCTCGACATTCTCGGCGACGGTCAGCGTCGAGAATAAAGCGCCGCCCTGGAACAGCACGCCCCAGCGCTTGCGGATTTCGATCGCCTCATTTTCCTCAAGATCGACCGTGTTTTCGCCGAACACGGTGATCTCGCCCTCATCGGGTATCTGCAGCCCGATGATCGACCGCATCAGCACCGACTTGCCGGTGCCCGACCCGCCGACCACGCCCAGTATCTCGCCGCGCCGGACGTCGAGGTCGAGCCCTTCGTGCACGACCTGCTCGCCAAAACTGTTCCTCAAACCGCGCACGCGGATGACGATGTCGTCGTCCGCCATCAAATCCATCCGACCGACGAGAAGAACACCGCGAAGAAGGCGTCGAGCACGATCACCAGGAAGATGCCCTGGACCACCGCGGCGGTGGTGCGCAGCCCGACCTGTTCGGCATCGGCTTCGACCAACATACCCTGGAAGCACCCGGCGATCGCAATGATCGCGCCGAACACCGGCGCCTTGATCATCCCAACATAGACGTCGCTGATCGGCACGACTTCGCGGATGCGCTGGATATAGGTGACCGGCGGAATGCCGAGCGCGATCCAGCACAACAGGCAGCCGCCCATCATTGCAACGAGCGCCGAATAGAAGCCGAGCAACGGCATCATCACCACCGCGGCGAGCACACGTGGCACGACCAGCGCCTCCATCGGCGACACGCCGATCGTCCGCATCGCGTCGATTTCCTCGGTCAGCTTCATCGTGCCGATCTGCGCGGCGAACGACGATCCCGATCGCCCCGCGACCATGATCGCGGTCATCAATACGCCGAGTTCGCGCATCGACAGGCGCCCGACCAGGTTGATCGTATAAACCTCGGCGCCGAACTGACGCAGCTGCACTGCGCCTTGCTGCGCGATGACGATGCCGATCAGGAAGCTCATCAGGCCGATGATGCCGAGCGCCGAGACGCCGACCACCTCGAATCGCTGTACCGTCGCGTTGAAGCGGAAGCGGCGTGGGGGCACGAAGATGCTCTTGAGGATCGCGCCGAACGCCAGCGTCGTTGCACCGAGAAAGCCGAGCAGGCCGACCATCGTCTTGAAGGTC
>NZ_BCYU01000001.1:0-12500 GCF_001598355.1 Sphingomonas asaccharolytica NBRC 15499 | reverse complement strand
CCAGGCCGAGATGGTCGGGCCGCACCGCCATTGCCGCCATCAGCCCGATCGTGCCGGCCTTGAGCCCTGTGCGCACCACGCGGCCCCAGCGCAGCGCCGATTCCCAACGGATCATCCTCAGGCTTTCCGCATCAACCTCGCGCGTGGCGATGAAATGCGCCTGCAGCGCGCCGATCGTGTGGCCCAGCCGCTCGAGCATCGCCCGGTCCGGCACGGGCACGGCGCGCATCACATGCTCGATGATCAGCTTGGCGCCAACCTCGGCATCGTCGAACCCTTCGGCCGCGTAGCTTTCCGCGAGCACCCGCAACGCGTTGCTGCTCATCGTCTCGGCATAAAGCTGCGACGCGCCGCCGCCGTGCTTGCGATAGAGCAGCAGCGGATCGTCGATCCGCGCGATCCCGGCTTGGCGCGCCATGCGGTGATAGAGGTCGAAATCCTCGGCATAGAGATAATCGGGTCGGGTGAACTCGCTATCGGGCGAAAGCCGGTCGCGGCGCAGCATGACGGTCGACCAGACCAACGGGTTTTCGATCCATAACAGCCATTCGACCAGCCGCGGCGTCGTCACCGGCGACTTGATGCTCGACGTCACCGCGCCGTCCTCGAGGATCGCGGCGCTCGCTGCGACCAAGGCGATGTCGGGATGCGCGTCGAGAAACGCGACCTGGCGTGCGAACCGGCCGGGCAGGCAGATGTCGTCTTGGTCGAGCCCCGCAATATAGCGCCCGCCCGCCTCGGCGAAGGCGCGGTTGCGGCTGCGTACCGGGCCGACATTCTGCTCAGCCGCGATTACCCTAAGCCGTGGGTCGCGGCAGGCGCGCAACAAATCGAGCGTGCCGTCGGTCGAGCAATCGTCAACTACGATCACTTCGAAATCGGCGAAGCTTTGTGCCCATAGGCTGTCGAGCGTCTCGCCGATCAGCGTCGCGCCGTTATAGACGGCCATCACCACGCTGACGGTCGGGTTGGCGTGCGGGGCGCTCATGCCACCGCCCTTTGCCGCTCGCTCAACACCTGATCGACGATCATCTGGCCGACATCGTTCTGCCATTGCCACAGGCCGTTGGCCTGACCGCGGAAGCTCGCCTCGCCGCCCATCCGGCCCCAGGGCACGAACCCTGCCGCGAGCCCGATGCCGAATGCGCCGGGGATCGGTTGTTCGTCAGCGTCGAGGATGCGGCAATAGCGGTCGACCATCGGCCGTCCGGCATGCGCCGCGAGCGCAATCGACGTGCCATCGGCTTCGAGCAGGGACAAAGCGCGCGGGCGATAGCCCAAGGCGGCGATCACCAGATCGGCAGTCTCGACGATCGTCCGGGCCTCGACATCGTCGTCCGCAATCCGATGGACCGCAACGCGGGGATCCGGCGCGCGGCCATCGACCTGTAGCATGCGCAGCACGAGTTCGCGGGCCTCCAGGCGAAAGCCACCGAGGCGATAGACGAATCCCGAGACCGGACAGATATCGTCGGGGCCGAAATCGGTGAAATTGTCCGCCCGCGCCGCGGCTTCGCTATGGTAGAATGGCCGCAGCGGCAAGCGATGGAGTAGGGTGACGCCGCCGGCGCCGAAGGCGATCCCGGGACGGCTACGCAACAGCAACGCGACGCTGGCGAGCGCGCTAGTCGAGCCGCCGATGACCGCGACTTTTGGATTGCGTTTGCTGCGCAGCAAATCGGCCGCGCGATCGAGCCCGCCCAAGGCGAGCAATTCGTCGGACTGGATCAGCCGACAATCCGCAAGGCGGTGCAACGGCGCGCCGGCAACATCGCGCGCCACCAGCTCGTCGAGCGGTTGGTGCCCGCCGGTCGCAATCACGATATTATGCGATCGCCGCTCGCTCTCGCTGCCGTCGGCCAGCCGCCGCAGCCGCGTGGTCCAGCCGCCCTGCGGCGAGCGCCGCGCCTCGATCACTTCATGCCCGGTCGCGACGTTGCCGCCATTGGCTGCGACGATCGCGCCGAGCCGGTCGCCGGTCACGCGCAGCAACGGACCGGCGTCAGCCAACGGTACCCCGAGGGCGTCGACGAACCTGGCGACCTGCCGCGCCGCCGGATGATCGATCAGCGCGGCGATCTCCGGATGCGGATTGTCCCTGACCGCCGACAAGAAGGTCTCCGCGGTCGAATCCGACGAAATCGCATATTGCCCCAGCCGCCCGCCACCGAGCGCATCGTCGCGTTCGACCAGGGTCAGGCCTGCCTGGGCAAGCGCAACGAGACGATCCTGTTTCGACGCGGCGGTGAGAAGCGCGGTCCCGGCCGGGCCGCCGCCGACGATCAGCATCGCGTCGACGTCGCGCGCGCTTGCGGGTGTGCCCCGTGCGCGGATCGCGGCATTGGCCCGCGCCGAGATGTGACGCGCATCGGCCGCGGTCATGCGATCGGAAATTGGGAGCGAGACGATGCGGTCGGCGACATGGTCGGCGGCCGGGGTCGGACCGACAACGGCATGATCGCGGATCCACGCCTGCTGCCCGAGATGAGGGCTGAAATAGGTGCCGCAGCCGATGCCGTCCGCGGCCAGCGCGGCGACGAAGCGGTCGCGATCGATCCGGTCGGGGAGCAGCGCCGGCATGAATTGGAACGCGCGGCGCCTGCCCTCGATCGCCTGCAAGGTCATGCCGTCGAGCGTTTCGCGATAGCTCGCTTCGATGTCTGCGCGGCGTGCGGCGACGTCGTCCAATTGAGCGAGCTTGAGGCGCGCCATCGCCGCGACCAATTCGGACATCTTGGCGTTCATTCCCGGCATGGCCGCCGAGCGGCTGCCGGCGAAACCGAAATTGGCCATCTCGCGCAGCTCGCGGATCAGGGCCGGGTCGCCGCAATGGATCAACCCACCCTCGGCGACCGCGAACGTCTTGGTCGCGTGCAGCGAATAGACGATCGGGAAGGGCGCGCCCGCGCCGAACCCCTGACCCTCGGCATCGATCGTTCCGAGCGAGGCGGCGGCATCCACGACCACGCCGACCTGGTGCCGCTGCATGATCCAGGCGTAGCGGTCCAGGTCTATCGCATTGCCGAACGTCGCATAGGGCACCACGACCGCAATCTGTCCGGCATGTTTCTGGAGCAGCCGCTCCTCGGCGGCGGGGCACATCGACCAGTCGTCCGGGTCGATATCGGCGAGCAGCGGGGTCAGTCCGCACCATTCGGCAGCCTGTGCGGTCGCGGCGAACGTGAAGGCAGGCATCAGGGCGAGCTTGCCCGCGCCGCGCTCGCGCCCCGCTGCCTGGCGGATTGCGAGCATCAGCCCCAAAGTCGCGTTGGCCACGCCGAGACACGCGCCCTGGCCGCCAAACAGGCGATCGGTCGATTCCGCCTCGAACGCGCGAAGTTCCGGCCCGTTGTTCGAATAAATTCCCGATTGCTCGACGCGCGTCAGCACGTCGAGATGCTCGCTGAGACGCGGCGGATTGGGGTCGACCAGCGGATAGCGAAGTTGAACCATGGCCGTCCGGCTTAGCGGTGGGGACCTAAAAACAGGTTACGCTTGGCGGCACGTCGTCACGAGGTTAGCATTCTCCAGCGAACACCAAGGAGACGCTGGCATGGCGGTCGAATTCCTCCTCAACGGCAAGCACATGTCGTTCGACGGCGATCCCGACACGCCGTTGCTCTGGGTGATCCGCGATCATGCCGGTTTGACCGGTACCAAATATGGCTGCGGCATCGCGCAATGCGGCGCCTGCACCGTCCATCTCGACGGCAAGAACCGGCGCTCGTGCGTGACGCCGATCGACACCGTCGCCGGCAAGACGGTGACGACGATCGAGGGCGTTTCCGGTCCCGTGGCTGAGGCGGTGCAAAAAGCCTGGGTCGCGATCGATGTGCCGCAATGCGGTTTCTGCCAATCGGGCCAGGTGATGAGCGCGATCGGGCTGCTCAAGCAGAAGCCAAAGCCAACCGATGCCGATATCGACGCCGGCATGGCGGGCAATATCTGCCGTTGCGCGACCTATGTCCGCATCCGTCAGGCGATCAAGGACGCGGCCAACGCGAAGGTGTCAGCATGACCGCCGTCGCGACCGATCGTCGCCAGTTCCTTGCCGGGTCCGGCCTGGTGCTCGGGCTGGTGCTGCCGATGCGGGGCGCCAAGGCGATGGCGCCGGCTGGGCCGACCTTCGCTCCCAATGCCTTCGTGCGGGTGCTGCCCGACAACACGGTCAGTGTAGTGATCAAGCATGTCGAGTTCGGCCAGGGGCCGGCCACCGGGCTGACGACGATCGTCGCCGATGAGATGGATGCCGATTGGGCGCAGATGCGCGTCGAATTCGCGCCGGCCAACGACCCGCTTTACAAGAATCTCGCTTTCGGCACGATGGGCACGGGCGGCTCGACGGCGATGGCCAATAGCTGGATGCAGATGCGCAATGCGGGCGCCGCGGCGCGCGCGATGCTGGTCGCCGCCGCCGCCAAGACCTGGAACGTACCGGCGAGCGAGGTCAAGGTCGCCAGGGGCGTCGTCAGCCATGGCGCGAAGAAAGCGAGTTTCGGCGATCTCGCTGCCACCGCGGCGACGATGCCGGTGCCCGACAAGCCGGTTCTCAAGACGCCCGAGCAGTGGACATTGATCGGCACCGACGTTCCCAAGATCGACAGCCTGATCAAGTCGACCGGCGCGGCGCAGTTCACGATGGACATCAAGCGCCCCAACATGGTGGTCTCGGTGATCCAGCACCCGCCCGCGTTCGGCGGCAAGGTCAAGGCGGTCGACGACAAGGCGGCGCTGGCGGTGCCCGGCGTGGTCGCGGTCAAGCCGATCCCGCAAGGCGTGGTGGTCTATGCCAAGGACACTTATGCGGCGATGAAGGGCCGCAACGCGCTCAAAGTCGACTGGGATCTGAGCCAGGCCGAGACGCGATCGACCGAGGCGATGCTGCGCGACTATCTGGCGCAGGCGACAAATCCGGGCACGCAGTGCGAGGCCGATGGCGACGCGGCCAAGGCGCTGGCCGGTGCCGCCAAGACGATCGAGGCGACCTATATCTTTCCGTTCCTGGCGCACGCGCCGATGGAGCCGATGGATTCGGTAATCGAGCCCAAGACGGGCGGCGCCGATTTCTGGTGCGGCAGCCAGTTCCAGGTCGGTGACACGCGCGCGGTGGCAGGCGTGCTCGGCGTGCCGTTCGAGGGCATGACGCTCCACGAACAATATGCGGGCGGCAGCTTCGGCCGTCGCGCGACTCCCGACATGGGCCATGCGGTCGAATCCGCCCAAGCGGTCAAGGCGCTTGGGGGCACCCGAGCGGTCAAGCATATGTGGACGCGCGAGAACGACATTACCGGCGGCCGCTATCGCCCGCTGATGGTCCACAAGCTGCGCGGTGGGATCGATGCCAAGGGCGCGATCGTCGCGCTCGATGCGATCACCACCGGCCAGTCGTTCATGATCGGCACGCCTTTCTTCGACGCCAAGGAACCGTTCGACGAGGCGATGGTCGAAGGGCTGACCAAATCGGCCTATGGCTTCCCCAATTACCGCGTCGGCGTGAACGTGATGAAGAATGGCGTGCCGACCCTGTGGTGGCGTTCGGTCGGCAACACCCACACCGCTTATGTGATGGAGACATTCCTCGACCGGCTGATCGAGCTCGGCAAACAGGACCCCATCCGGGCGCGGCTCGCGCTGATGAAGGAGGAGCGCGCGAAAACCGTGCTCAGGCGCGTCGCCGAGCTTGCCGGCGGGCTGACCGCCAAATCGGGCCGTGCGCGCGGCGTCGCTTTCCACAAGAGCTTCGGGTCGTACGTCGCGCAGATCGCCGAAGTGTCGGCCGGTGCCGACGGCTTGCCCAAGGTCCACAAGATCTGGGCGGCGATCGATTGCGGCGTGCCGATCAACCCCAATGTCATGCGCGCGCAAGTCGAAGGCGGGATCGGCTATGGCCTGGGTCATGCGCTTTATGCCGAGATCACCTTGGGTGAGGGCGGGGTGGTGCAGCAGTCGAATTTCGACACTTATCGATCCCTGCGGATCGGCGAGATGCCCGACGTCGAGGTCGCGATTATCAAGTCGACCGCCGACCCGACCGGGATCGGCGAGCCCGGTTTGCCGCCGGCCGCGCCCGCGGTGGCCAATGCCTGGCGCCGGCTGACCGGCAAGGTGGTCGAACGGCTGCCCTTTGCCCATCCCTCCAACCTCGCGACCTTGGGAGGCAAAGCATGAGGATGGGCATGATCTCGCTCCCGCGGTTCGGCGTTATCGCGCTCGTCGCCTCGGTCATCATCCTGCCGCTGTCGATCGCGCATGGCGGTGAGGCATCTGGGCTGAAACCCGCCAGCGCGTTCGCCGGCATCGCCGACCGCAACGCGCGCTCGACCGCGATCTTCACCGAGATGGGCAAGGTGCTGATGTCGCCGCGCTGCCTCAATTGCCATCCGCGCACCGACAGCCCGACCCAGGGTGATGCGATGCTGCTCCATTCGCCACCCGTGACGCGCGGGCCCGATGGGTTCGGCGCGGCGGGGATGGAATGCGCGACGTGCCATGGCCCACGCAACGCCGCGTTTGGCAATGGCGGCGGATCGGTGCCGGGCAATCCCAAATGGCATTTGGCGCCGCGCAGCATGGCCTGGCAGGGGCTGACGCTTGGCCAGATCTGCGCCGTGATCAAGGATCGGACCAAGAATGGCGGGCTCAGCCTCGAACAACTGATCGACCATAACGGCAAGGACGATCTGGTCGGCTGGGGCTGGAAGCCGGGGCCGGGCCGTGTCCCCGCGCCGGGGACGCAGGCCGAGTTCGGGGCGCTTACAGAGGCTTGGGTGGAGAGTGGGGCGGCCTGCCCGAAGTGACTCGATATTCCCCTCCCTGTAAGGGAGGGGTTAGGGGTGGGTGGCGAGCGCAGCGAGTTCCCTTCGGTCGCACCCACCCCCGACCCCTCCCTTGCAGGGAGGGGAGTTGGCGATGCTGCGCCTCAACCCGCAGCAAATGCTCGCTTGACGTAATCGGCAGCCCGACTCAGGATGACGCCATGACAAATACCGATCCGGCCGCGTTCTTTCGCGACATGCTGGGCGAATGGGAGAAGATGGCCAACAAGGTCGGGGGCGACTTCGCCCGATCCGACGAATTCGCCCGTGCGATGCACGGCGCCACTGCTGCGACGATGAGCACGCAGGAAGCGATCAGCGCGATGATGACCCGCGCGCTTGCTGCCGCCAATATGCCGAGCCGTACCGAGATCGAGGATCTGTCGGGGCGCTTGGGGCGGATCGAGGACCAGCTTGCTCGGATAGAAGCTGCACTCGGTGGCAAGGCCGAGCGACCTGCGCGGCCCAAACCTAGCCGCACGCGCAAGCCGCCAGAGAAAAAGAGCTGACCGCGACCGTCGTCCGTATTCCTGCGAACGCAGGAATCCAGGGTAACGGGCGAATCGCTTGGGGCCCTAGGCTCCTGCTTTCGCAGGAGCACAAGTAAGTGGCCAGCGCGGCCTTCGACCTCGCCGACGGCGCCGCCCGCGAGTTCGAACGCGCGATGCAGCGCAATCTCAAAGGACTCGAATACTTCCAGACCAGCGGCCCGACGCTCGGCGCGACGCCCAAGGATGTGCTGATCGAACGCGGCACGATGCGGCTCTATCATTATCATCCGCGTACCGACGACGTGTACCGCGTGCCGTTGCTGCTGGTGATGGCGACGACCAACCGCGGCTACATCTTCGATATGGTGCCGGGCCAGAGCCTGGTCGAATATCTGCTCGACGCCGGCTTCGACGTATTCATGCTCGACTGGGACGCGCCGCGTGCCGACGAGCGCAGTCTCAGTCTCGAAAGCTATGTGCTCGACTTCCTCCCGGCCGCCGTCGCGCGGGTGAAGGAGGAGACGAGCGAGGACGACGTCACGGTTGTCGCTTATTGCTTCGGCGGCGTGTTGTCATTGCTGTGGGCCGCGCTTCACCCCGACGACGGGCTGGCCAATCTGGTCACCTTCACCACCCCGGTCGACTTCTCCAGGATGGAGATGTTCCAGAGCTGGGCGGATCGCCGTTTCTTCGACGTCGATCGGCTGGTCGACACGTTCGGCAATTGCCCCGGCGACTATCTCTACACCGCGTTCGACATGTTGCGCCCCGGTCAGCGCGCAGCGGGCAGCATCCGGCTCTACGACAATCTGTGGAACGACGATTTCGTGAAGTCGTATCGCATGTTCGATCGTTGGTCGGCCGATATCCTGCCCTTAGCGGGCGAGTATTTCCGACAGACCACCAAGAAACTGATGTGGGGCAACGAGTTGATCGAGGGTGCGCTCGAGGTCGGCGGCCGCCGCGTCGATCTCGGCAATATCACTGTGCCGTTCCTCCATGTCGCCGCCGAGCACGACCATATCGTCCCGACCGCCGCCTCGGCGCCGCTGATCGGGATGGTCGGATCGAAGGACAAGAACGAGATCGTGTTGAAGGGCGGGCATGTCAGCCTGGTCGCCGGCGGCAATGCGATCAAGCGGTTGTGGCCCAATCTGGTGGAGTGGCTGGGAGTGCGATCGATATGAGCCATGCCATCCGCCGCTTCCGTTCCGACGACGCCGAGGCGATGGTCGGCTTTGCCCGCTCGCTGCCCGAGCACGATCTGCTGTTCCTTAGCCGCGATGTGCGCGAACCGCGCGTGGTCGCGGCCTGGCTCAAGGCGATCGAGGAAGGCGAGATCGACAGCCTGATCGCCGAGGATGGCGGGCAGATCGTCGCCACCGCTGCGCTGGTCCGCGACCCGCTGAGCTGGAGCGCGCATGTCGGCGAAGTGCGGTTGTTGGTCGCGCCCGGACGGCGCGGCGCGGGGCTGGGCAGCGATCTGCTCCAGGGTGTCTTCATGATCGCCAAGGATCGTGGGCTGACCAAATTGGTCGCGCGAATGACGGTCGATCAGACCGGGTCGATCGCTTTGTTCGAAGGCGTCGGATTCCGCGCCGAAGCGATGCTCAAGGATCAGGTCCGCGGGACCGATGGCCGCAGCCACGATGTCGCGATCCTGAGCTACGACGCTGCAAGGGTGGCGGCGCTCCATGCCGCGACGGGGATCGAATGAGGGGGCGGCGCGTAGGTGCCGGATGAAAAACAACATGTCACACACCGAAACCCAGACCAAGGCGCCCTCGGCGCTGCTCGCGCTGACCGAATTACCCCGCGCGCTCGTCGAGCTCGGCGCGCTGCCCTGGGCCGCCCCGCTGCTCGCGACCGCCCCGCGTGGCGATGGCCATCCGGTGTTGGTGCTGCCGGGATTCGTCACCAGCGATCGCTCGACCACAATCCTTCGCGGCTTCCTCAATGGACAGGGCTATGACGCGCATGCCTGGGAACTCGGCCGCAACCTTGGACCCAAGGCGATCGGCCATCAGGGCGAGAAGCTGATCGCGCGCATCCTCGAAGTGCATGAAGCGACCGGCAAGAAGGTCAGTCTGGTCGGCTGGAGCCTGGGCGGGGTAATGGCGCGGCTGGTCGCCAAGCGTATCCCCCATGCGGTGCGACAGGTCATCACGCTCGGCTCGCCCTTTTCGGGCAGTCCTAAAGCGTCGAACGTCTGGCGCGCCTATGAAATGTTCACCGGGCAGAAGGTCGACGACGCCCATACCAAGTCGCAGTTGAGCGAGGTTTCCGCACCGCCGCCGGTCCCCTCGACCGCGATCTATTCGCGCGCCGACGGTGTGGTCGCCTGGCAGAATTGCTGCGAGGAAGTCGGGCCCACCAGCGACAATATCGAGGTGTACGGCAGCCATTGCGGCCTGGGGATCAACGCCAGCGTGCTCTACGCGGTGGCGGACCGCTTGGCGCAGGCCGAGGATGACTGGCATCCGTTCGAACGGACGGGGTTGCGGGCGCTGGTATATCCGTCTGCGGGGCACGCCTGACAGTAAGACATGGAGAAAGCCCCTCCCCTTCAGGGGAGGGGTTGGGGTGGGGGAGTAACTCTTCCCGGCCAGCGCCCAGGCAATGAACTCGCAGTATCGAGAAGCTGCCAAGCGACGCCGTCGATGTTCGACATAACATCGGCATTTCCGAACCGAATGACTGTAAATCCCAGAGCCTTCAGCCGTGCATCGCGAGAAGCATCGCTCCGATCGTCATGGGTGTCACCGTCGACCTCGACGCACAGACCAATCGCAGGACAGAAGAAGTCGACAATCGCCTGAGCTTCGAACACGACATGCTGCCGGCGAAATTTGAAACCGTTGAGTGTCCGTTGGACAGGGACCGCCACAGCCGCTTTTCGGCTCGGTCGGGTTGCGGCGCATTTCGTGAGCGCGCCTCAGAAGTTCGGCCTCGGTGGCCATCGAGTCCCCCACCCCAACCCCTCCCCTGAAGGGGAGGGGCTTTTTTACATCGCCGCCTTACTTCTTCCCTTCCCCCACGGCATCCCGCCCGAACCGCAGGATCAACTCGCCGACCTCACGCGCATGCGCCAGCGACCGCGCGCCCTGTTGCTTGAGATACTCGCCCTGAATCTTCGCCACTTCAGCGGGGCTCTTGGCCCCTGCCGCCGCGCGCATCGCGGCGAACGCCTGTCGGGTGTTCTCCTCTGCATGCTCGATCATCTTCATGCTGACCGCTGAGCCCTGCTTGGCGATCTTCTCGCCTGAGGCTTTGATCTTCTCGCCCGATTTCTTGAGGTTCTCGCGCGCCCCCTCGACACGATCGGCGGCAGTCTTGGCACTGCCGGCGACTTTGTCGGTGGCGTCTTTCGTAGCTTTCGCGGCGCGGTCGGTGGCCTTCTTGGTCGCCGCGGCGGCCTTGTCCGTCGCGTCCTTGGCGCGCTTGGTACCCTTGTCGATCGCGTCCTTGACCTTCTTCGCCATCATTTAGCTCCTTTGACAGGTGTCCGCTTTGCGGCGGGTTTGGCAGGGGTTTTGGGCCTGGCTGCCGTGCGCGGCTTCGCCGCTGCGCGGGGTTTGGGCGCAGGCTTGTTCTCGTTCGCCGGCTTGGCGCCCGGTTGCGTCGTCGCGGCTTTCAATGCCTCGAACGACTCCCGCAGCGCCTTCGCGTAATTGTCCGGGTCGGGCAGCATGTCGCGGTCGGCGGTGAACGACACCGCGATCGTGTCGCCGTACGAATAGACCGGGTTGATCAGCCCCATGCTGTCGAACACCGGTGCCGTTCCGTACATCGCCAGCATCTTGGCGCCGCAGAAATAGAGCGGCACGCGCGGACCGGGAATGTTGGTCACGACGCAGTTGAATGCCGGCGCGTGCATGTTTGCCGCCCCGACGCGGGTATAGAGCCGCGCGCCGAGCCCGGCGAGGCCCGACGGGATCAGTTTCGAATAATCGGCCAGGGTCCGCGCGCCCACCGCATTGGTCATCGCCTTCGAATTGACCGCCTCGCCATGGACGAAGCGCAGCCGTTCGAGCGGATCGGCGATCTGCGTGCCGAGTCCGACGACCATCGCCGAGACGAGATTGCCGAGCGCTGCCTTCTCGCCTTCCTGCCGCACGGAGATCGGCGCCATCGCGGTCAGCGTCTCCTTGGGCAATTCGCCCTTATCGAGCAGGTACGCGCGCAGCGCTCCCCCAACCACGGTCAGGATGACGTCGTTGACCGTGGCGTTTGGCACCACGTCCTTGACCGCGCGCACCTCGGCCAGCTTGAACGGCACCGCGTCCCACACGCGATGCGCGCCGACCTTGCCGTTGAACCGCGTCTTCGGCGCCGCGCGCGAGTTCTTGAGGCTGACGTCGCCTTTGCCCGCCTGCACCGCGAGCTTGGCCATGCCGGGCAGCGACCGCCCGATCGTCTCGGCGATGCGCATCGGCTGGAGCAGATTGTTGAAATAGCTGCGGGTCAGCAGATCGGCGACGCGCGGCATGTTCTCGGGTTGCCAGGTGTCGGGCTTGTCGGGTTCTGCCATCAACGGATCGAGATCGTGGACCGCGGCCGACATCTCGACTCCCGACATGCCGTCGATCGCCGCGTGATGGACCTTGGAGACGAGTGCGAAGCAGCCGGGCGGCAAACCGGGGATATTGTCGAGCCCCTCGACCACGGTGAATTCCCACAAGGGTTTCGACAGATCGAGCGGGCGTGCATGGAGCCGCGCGACCTGGATGCAGAGCTGACGCCAGTCGCCGGGCTTGGGCAGCGCAATGTGGCGGACATGGAATTCGAGGTCGAATTCGGGATCCTCGATCCAATAGGGATGGTCGACATCGAACGGCACGCGGACCAGCCGCTGGCGGAAACTGCGCGCGCCTTGCAGCCGGCTGGCAATGAAGCGGAGGATGTCCTTGAACCGCACGAACCCGCCGGGCGCGGTCGACGGATCGTAGATGCCGACCGATCCGATATGCATCGGGGTGTGCGGAGTCTCGAGATAGACGAACGACGCATCCTGCGCGCTCAATTGCTGCATCAGGCCCTCTCCTCATGCGCCGGCGCGGGCCGGTCGGGGAGGGAGCCTATCATGGGGAAGGGCGGGGAGCGAATCGGGGAAATATTCCCTCTCCTATCGGGAGAGGGAGGGAGGCGCGCAGCGCCGGAAGGGTGATGGCAGGGGCAGACAAACCTGCCCTCA